>NZ_JAUSYG010000001.1:3926913-4253826 GCF_030816725.1 Pseudarthrobacter defluvii | reverse complement strand
GGTCTCCCAGTCCTCGGCGCCCAGGGAGAACAGCTGGACGTCGCCGTCGAAGTGGTTGGGGTCGGGCACCACCAGGGATCCGCGCTCTCCGTGGATCTCGATGTTCGGCGACTTGGACTTCACGGCATCAAAGCTCATGAACAGCGTGGAGAGCGCGCCGGAGGCGTGCACCAGGATGCCCGTGACGTGGGAGTCGATGGTGACGGGCACCTTTTCCCCCTGCCGCGGACCGGAGCCGATGGTGCGTTCGTTGCGGGTATGGCTGGCCGCGCCCAGCACCGACACCACGGGTCCCAGCAGCGTCACCAGGGCGGTGACGTAGTAGGGGCCCATGTCCAGGAGGGGTCCGCCGCCCGGCTGGTAGTAGAAGTCCGGGTTCGGGTGCCAGCGCTCGTGGCCCGGCGTCACCATGGTGGCTGATGCCGAGATGGGGGCGCCGATGAGGCCGTCGTCGATCGCCTTGCGTGCGGTTTGGATTCCGGTGCCCAGGACGGTGTCAGGGGCACAGCCGACGACGACGCCTGCCTGGCGTGCCGCGTCCAGCACCGTGCGTGCCTCTTCCGTCGTGGCGGCCAGCGGTTTTTCGCCGTACACGCTCTTGCCGGCCGCGATCGCCTTCAGCGCCACGTCGGCGTGTGCCGCGGGGATGGTCAGGTTCAGGACGAGGTCGACGTCGTCTGCGGCGAGCAGTTCCTCGACGGAGAGGGCGCGGACGCCGTCGTAGTCGTCTGCCACGGCCTGGGCGCGTGCCTGGTCAAGGTCCGCCACGGCCACCAGGTTGATCTGGTCCAGGCGGCGGAAATTCTTCAGGTACTGCGCGATGATGGCTCCGCAGCCAATGATTCCGACGTTCAACGGCTTGCCCACAGCAGGCCCCTTTCGATGATGGTGCGTACGTTCTGGTCCTGCAGGATTTCCACGCGGTGCCCGGGGGTGGAAACGAAGATCCGGCCCTTGCCCCACTGGCGGGTCCAGATGGCAGGGGATGTCACTTCGCGGTTCCAGGGGTCCCACTCGCGGACTTTCTGGGTGGTGGTGGCCAGAACGTCGATGTAGTCATCGGCGAGGACCCAGTACTGCTCGGTCACGAGGTCGAAATCCTTGATGCCTTTGGTGATGGGGTGCTCGGCGGCGGCCGGCAGCATGTTGACCGTGTAGGGCACGTAGTTGTCCGACTGTTCGCCGATGCATTCGTCCGGGTGCTTTCCCGGGTGGCAGGCGAACTGGCCGCCGATCAGGTGCAGGTAGTCGGAGGTGTTCCGGTAGGAATCGGCGATGCCGCCGTGCCAGCCGGCCAGGCCGGTGCCGTTCTCAACGGCCGCCCGGAGTCCGGCAAACTCGTCCTTTTCGATGGTGGACATGGTCATGCACTGCATGATCAGGTCCACCCCTGCCATGTATTCAGCGTCCGCGTACACCTTGGGGGATTCCTCCACCCGGACGTCGTAGCCGTTCTCCTTGAGGTAGGGAATGAAGAGTTCAGTGGCCTCGTACGGCTGGTGGCCGTCCCAGCCGCCGCGGACGACCAGCGCCTTCTTGCGTTCTGACATTGAAGTTTCCTTTTGTTTGGCTGCCGGCGTCTGCCGGCAAAGCGTGGGTTCAGTGGCTGGCGAAGGCGGCGTCGAAGGCTGCCGCGGGCGGCGCGATGCGGGCAAGTTCCTGCACCATGGCCAGTGCCTGCGGGGCACCGATGAGCCGGTCCATGCCGGCGTCCTCCCACTCGATGCTGGTGGGACCGTCGTAGCCGATGGCGTTGAGGGTGCGGAAGATCCTGTTCCACTGCACGTCCCCATGCCCTGCCGTGACGAAATCCCAGCCCCGGCGCGGGTCAGCCCAGGCAAGGTGCGAACCGAGGCGGCCGTTGCGGCCATCGAGTTGGCGGACGGACTCCTTGACGTGGACGTGGAAGATCTTGTCCGCGAAGTCCTGCAGGAACATCACAGGGTCCAGGTCCTGCCAGATGAAGTGGGAGGGATCGAAGTTCAGGCCGAAATTCTTCCTGTGGCCAATTGCCTCGAGGGTACGTTTGGCTGTCCAGTAGTCGTAGGCGATCTCGGAGGGGTGGACTTCCAGGGCAAAACGGACATCCACCTCATCGAAGACGTCGAGGATGGGGTTCCAGCGGTCCGCGAAGTCCTGGTATCCGGCGTCGATCATTGACTGGGAAGCCGGCGGGAACATCGCCACGGCCTTCCAAATGGAAGACCCGGTGAAGCCTGTCACCGTCTTCACGCCGAGCCGCGCAGCCGCCCGGGCGGTGTCCTTCATGGCCTCCGCTGCCCTGCGGCGTACTCCCTCCGGCTCGCCGTCGCCCCAGGTCTCGGCCGACAGGATGCCCTGGTGGCGCTCATCGATGGGGTCATCGCACACGGCCTGCCCGGTCAGGTGGTTGGCGATGGCGAAAACCTTCAGGTTGTTCTTTTCGAGGATGTCCAGCCGGCCCTGGAGGTAGTTGTCGTCCTCGGCCGCACGGCGCGGGTCAAGGTGGTCGCCCCAGCAGGCGATCTCCAGCCCGTCAAAGCCCCACTCGCCGGCGAGCCGCGCCACCTCCTCAAACGGCAGGTCCGCCCATTGGCCGGTAAACAGCGTGATTGGTCGTGTCATGTCAGTTCCTAGATCGATCGAAGCCGTACGTTGCTCAGACTTTTTGCCACTGGCTGGAGTTCGCGGCACTGGACTCCACGGCGGCCAAAACCCGCTGCACCTGCAGCGCGTCTGCGAAGGACGGTTCGGGCTGGCGTCCTTCACCGATGGCCGTGACCAGGTCCACCACCTGGTGCGTGAAGCCGTGCTCGTACCCCAGGCCGTGGCCGGTGGGCCACCAGTTCCCCACATAAGGGTGCTCGGGCTCGGTCACGAAGATCCGGCGGAAGCCGGCGTCGGGGGATTCCGCCGCATCATAGAAGGACAGGACGTTCATGTCCTCAAAATCAAAAGCCAGGGAACCCTTGGTGCCGTTGACCTCCAGCCGCATGGCATTCTTCCTGCCCAGCGCGTAGCGCGTTGCTTCAAAGACGCCGATTGCACCTGCGGCCGTGCCGCCGTCGAACTTTGCGCTGAAGATGGCCGCATCATCCACGGTGACTTGCCCGCGCGGGGCGTCGCTGCTGAGGTCGCCGTGGCCGCCCAGGCCCACCAGGTCACCGGCCAGCGGGCGTTCCGGGACAAAGGTTTCGAGCAGCGCCGACACCCCGCTGATGTTCAGGCCCGTGACCCACTGCGCCGCGTCGATGCTGTGTGCACCTATGTCACCCAGTGAGCCGGAACCGGACTTGCTCTTGTCCAGCCGCCAGGTCATCGGGGCGTTGGCATCGGTGAGCCAGTCCTGCAGGTACTGCGCGCGGATGTGCCGGATCTCCCCGAGCCGGCCCTGTTCCACGAACCGCTTGGCCAGCGCCAGCGCGGGGGTGCGCCGGTAGCTGAAGCCGCACATGGAGAGGACGCCGTTCTTCGCGGCCGTCTCCGCGGCGAGGGTCATCCGTTCGGCTTCCTCCACGGAGTTGGCCAGGGGCTTTTCGCACAGCACGTGCTTGCCGGCTTCGAGGGCGGCGATGGCAATCTCGGCGTGGGTGTTGCCGGGCGTGCAGATGTCGATGAGGTCGATGTCGTCACGCTCGATCAGGTGGCGCCAGTCGGTCTCAACCGAGTCCCAGCCGAGTTTGTCCGCAGCAGCGCGGACGCCCTCGGCATTCCTGCCGGCCACCGCGGTGAGCTGCGGCTGCAGCGGCAGGTCGAAGAACCGTGGTGCGGTGCGCCAGGCGTGGGAGTGGGCGGCGCCCATGAAGGCGTAGCCCACCATGCCGACCCGCAGGGGTTTCGGGGTGGTCATGTTGAAAGTCCTTTCTGGAGATCCCGGGCGTTACTTGCTGAAGCCGGCGGTCAGGCCGGCGAGCAGCTGGCGCCGGCCGATGACGTAAAGCACCAGGATGGGCAGGGTGCTGAGCATGACGGAGGCGAGCACGGCGGGGATGTTGACGCTGAACTCGCCCTGGAAGGTCCACAGGCCCAGGGGCAGGACGCGCAGGCCGGGGCTCTGGGTGAGGACCAGCGGAAGCAGGAACCCGTTCCAGACGTGCAGGCCGTTGTAAATGGCAACGGTCACGATGGCCGGGCGGGTGAGGGGCAGGGCCAGCCGCCACATGGTCTGCCATTCGCTGCAGCCGTCCAGCCGCATGGACTCGAACAGTTCGTTCGGAACGTCGCGGATGAAGTTTGACAGGATCAGCACCGTCAGCGGGATGGCAAAGGCGATGGACGGCAGCATGAGAGCGAGCAGGCTGTCATACAGGTTGAGCCGGATGATCATCAGGTAGATGGGGATGATCGTGGCCTGCAGCGGGATGGCCAGCCCCATGAGGAACATGCCGTTGACCAGCTTGAGGAACTTCCCACTGCCGCGGACGATCGCGAACGAAGCCATGAAGGAAATCAGCACCGTGGGGATCACCGAACCCAGCGTCACGATGGCGCTGTTCATGAAGTATGTTGCGAAGTCCTTCTCGAGCACCAGCTGGTAATTTTCCAGCGTGGGTGAAGTGGGCAGCGCCAGTGGGTTCTGTCCGAAGTAGCCCGCCTGCGTCTTGAGGCTGGTAATGACCACATAGTAGATGGGCAGAATAATGATGGCGAGCCAGATCCAGCCGCCCAGCCCGCCGGGGATGTTCAGCCGGCCCAGCCGTGAACCGAGCCGCCGCTTGGCGGGCGCTGGGCGGCCGGACGACCCGTCGCGGGCTTCCTGGGTATTGCTTTTCAGGACGGTACTCACCCTACAAACCTTCCAATTGGCTGCCCTGCTTGTCCTTGCCTCCAAGGCGCTGGAGGAACAAGGCGAGTGCAAGGCCGATAATGACGAGAATGACCGCGATGACGCTGGCCGGGCCCATGAGGTTGGCGCGGAAGCCCCGCAGGTACATATCCAGGGCCAGGATCCGGGTGGAGTTTCCCGGTCCGCCGCCAGTGAGGACGAAAATCAGGTCGAAGTAGGTCAGCGAACCGACCACCATCAGCGTGGAGGATGTGATGATCGTGTACTTCAGCTGCGGAAGGGTGATGTGGAAGAACTGCTTTATGGTCCCGGCCCCATCGATCTGGGCGGCCTCGTACAGCGACTTGGGGATCTGGCGGACGCCACCTTGGTAGATGAGTGTGTGGAACGGCACGAACTGCCAGGCGATGACGAAGACGACCAGGCCGATTGCCAACTGCGGGACACCCAGCCAGTCCTGGGCAAGGAACGGCAGGCCCAGGCCGGTTGCCAGCCCGAAGTTGGGATCCAGCAGTGCCTTGAAGGCAATGGCGACAGCGGCGGAGGACAACAGCAGGGGCAGGAAGTACAGGACCGCGAGGACTGCCCGGTACCGCTGGCTTCCCGCGGTGAAGACGCCCAGCAGCAGGCTGATGGGCGTCTGGACCAGCCACGAGACGATCATGATCAGGAAGGTCAGGCCCAAGGCGTTGTACAGTCCGGGATCCGCCAGCACGGAGAACCAGTTGTCCAGGCCCGCCGCCCCGATGGCGCCGATTCCGTCCCAGCTGGCGAAGCTCAGGATGAGCACGCCGGCCAGCGGGATGACGGCGAACACCAGGAAGAAGAACAGGGCGGGCACCGTCAGCCACGCCAGCGCGGCCTTGCGCTGCTCGGTCTGCTTGGAATCCTTTAGGCTGACGGCGCCCCGCGGTCCCGTGGAAACAGCGTTACTCATTTCCCGAGGGTGCCGTTCATATTCTCGGCGAACTGCTGCGGCGTGATCGACTTCAGGAACAGCTGGTCGATGTTGTTCAGCAGGGCCTCGGCTGCGGTGGGGCTCAGCGCCTGGTCCCAGGACTGCTGGAAGTTCGGCGCGTTCTTTGCCATGTCGTAAACGAAGTTCAGGAACTCCTTGTCCTCGGAGGTGTTCAGCTTGTCTTCGATGCCGTTGACGATGGGCACGGAACCGGACTTGATGTAGGCATCGATCACGGCCTCGGTGAGGATGCCATCCTTGAAGAACTTCTTGGCGGACTCCTTTTCCTTGTCGCTGGCCTTCGAGGAGATGGACATGTACTGGGCAGGGTTGCCTACCCCATTCTTGGGGTCGCCCTTGCCGCCGGCAACGGTGGGGAACGGGACAAAGCCCAGTTTGCCGTCCTGGACGAAGTTCTGGCCAGCCTTCTTCATGGCCCCGTAGGTCCAGGAACCATGCAGCATCATGGCTGCCTTGCCGGAGAACAGCAGGGCCTGGTCGGCCTGGGAGTCCGCGGTGATGGAGGAGAAGCCCTTGATGAAGCCATCAGCGGAGACCAGTTCCTGGACCTTGGTGCCGGTTTCGATCACCGCGGGATCCATCCAGGCATTGGGCTTGCCTTCGAAGATCGCCTTGAACACATCGGGTCCGCCGATGCGGTCCAGCAGGTATTCAAGCCACATCATGGAGGTCCAGCGCGACTGGCCGCCCAGGGAGAAGGGGGCCACACCCATGCCATTGAAGGTCTTGACCAGCGACATGACGTCGTCCCAGGTCTTGGGTGGCTGGACGCCGGCCTTCTGGAAGAGCTCCTTGTTGTAGAACAGGACGATCGGGGCTACGTACTGGTTGGGGAGAGCGTAGATCTTGCCATTGACGGTAGCTGCGCCAAACACGGAGGGAAAGAACTTCTTCTTCAGGTCCGGGTTCTGCTCAAACCAGCTGGTCAGGTCGTCAACCTGGTTGGCCTCGGCGTAGGTCTTCAGGCCGCCGCCACCCCAGCCGTAGATGATGGTGGGCGCCTGGTTGGCGCCGATCGCGGTCTTGATCTTGGTCTTGTACGCGTCATTCTGGAAGTAGGTGACTGAAATCTTGTCGGCGGAGTTGGCCGAGTTGAAGGCATCGACAGCCTTCTGCATGGTGGTCTGGTTCGGCTCGCCCGACAGGTACCACATGCTGGCTCCCCCTCCGCTGCTTGAGGCACCCGGGCCTGACGTCCCACAGGCAGAGGTTGCGGCAACGGCAAAGGGAGTAAGGGCAGCGAGGGCGAGGAAAGAGCGCCGTGAGGTCTGGGGTTGCTTCATTGCTTCTCCATTGTGAATTTGCTGTCGAGGTACGGGGCGTTTGCTCCGACGATCGTTCGAAACATTTCGAACGGTGATATAAGTCACGGTGTAAACTAAAGCTCTAAAAATCCCCGGAGTCAAGGGATCGTAGAGGATATTTTCTGAAAACCGCGTTCCTGCGGGCTGTGCTTGACGGCGAAAACATCTCTTCTACAGAATGAAGGCACCTCTCATCTTCGAAAGATTGCGAACCCATGACAACCAAATTGCCGGAGCGTGCGAAACCCACGCTCGCCACCGTGGCCAGGCAGGCGGGGGTCTCCGCGCCGACCGTCTCCAAGGTGGTGAACGGCCGTGACGACGTAGCGCCGGAAACCAGGGCGCGGATTCTTGCGGTGCTGGAGCAGGCGGGCTACCAGTCGCCCGTGCAGCGCAGGGCTGCTGCCGAAAGCGCGACCGTGGTTGAAGTGGTTATTGACGTGCTGGATTCCGCCTACACCATCCAGGTCCTCAACGGCATACTGCAGTTCGCAGCCGCTGCCGACGTCGAAATCCTGGTGAGCGTGACTGGTCAATCGACCCCTGGCCGCCATACCCCGGAGCGCCGTGCCCAGCGCATGCTCGAAGAGGGCAGGGCGGGGATGATCGTGGTGACGTCCGCGTTCAGCGAGGTCCAACTGCATGCCTTCCGCCGCCGCCACATCCCGGTTGTGGTGATCGACCCGCTGAACCCGCCTTCGGCCGACGTCGTCAGCGTGGGAGCGACCAACTGGGCGGGTGGCAAGGCGGCCACCGAACATCTGTTGGGACTGGGGCACCGGCGCATTGCCTACATCGGCGGGATTGAGGGCGCCGAATGCAACCAGGCCCGGCTTCACGGGTATATGGCAGCCCTGATGGCTCAAGGCATCAAGGTGGACCCCCGGTACATCGTCTCCGGCGGGCGGTTCCGGACCGAAAGCGGCGTCATCGGATTCAGGGAGCTGCTGAAGCTTGATGCCCTTCCCACGGCCATCTTCGCAGGCAGCGATGCCATCGCCTTGGGTGTCCTCAGCGAAGCGCGGCACCACGGGATCAGGGTTCCGGAGGACATCAGCATCATCGGTTTTGACGGCACCAACCAGGGTGAGCAATCGGTGCCATCGCTGAGCTCGGTGTCACAACCTCTTGAAGAGATGGGCCGGGCCGCCCTGAGGTCTCTCCTGCGCCAGGCCCAGGGTGAGGTCTTGGATTCCCACCGCGTGGAGTTGGCCACCCAGGTCATCGTCCGTGAATCCACCGCCCCGCCAGCGGCCTGACTGACCTCGCCGGCACCCAAGCCGTTCATGAAAGACATCCCATGAAAATCACCAACCTCGACACCGTGGTCGTGGACTTCTACCGGACCAACCTCATCTTCGTCCGGCTGACCACTGATGAGGGCCTCACTGGAATAGCGGAGGCGACCCTCGAAGGCCAGGAGCATGCGGTCCGGGGCGCCGTGGCCGTCCTTGCCGACGCAGTACGGGGCAAGGACCCAACCCGCATCACTCAAACCATCTACGAAGTGAACCGGGACGCGTACTGGCGTGGCGGACCCATATCAACGACCGCCCTCAGCGCCCTTGAAATGGCCATGTGGGATGTCTCGGCACGTGCACTGGGAGTCCCCGTCCACCGCATGCTTGGCGGGCAGGTCCGCGACCGGGTCCGGGCCTACGCCAACGGTTGGTTTTCCGGGGCCAGAACCCCGGAGGAGTTCGCCGAGGCTGCCGTCCAGACGGTTGCCCAGGGCTTCCGGGGACTGAAATGGGATCCGTTCGAGGCGGCGGACCTCATCCTGGAGCCACGGGACCTGCGGCGGATGCTGGAGCCCGTGGCGGCCGTTCGGGATGCGGTCGGTGATGACATCGAGCTGTTCATCGAAGGGCACGGGCGCTTCGATGTTCCTACGTCCATCCGGGTGGCCCGGGAGATTGAACAGTTCCAGCCAGTGTTCTTCGAAGAACCCTGCCCGCCTGACGGTCTTGATGCTCTTATCGAGGTGCGGTCAAAATCCCCGGTCCCGATCGCGGCAGGGGAGCGGTGGATGGGCCGGAACACCTTCATCCCCGCGCTTGCGCGCAACGCAGTAGATTACATCCAGCCAGACGTCACCCATGCCGGGGGGCTGCTGGAATTGTCGTTCATTTCGACGCTGGCAGCGGCGCATTACGTTCCGTTTGCACCCCACAATCCCAGCGGGCCCCTCAGTACCGCGGCGACCCTGCAACTGGGTGCCACGCTGCCCAACTTCCGCTACCTGGAGATCATGGCCACGGATGTGCCTTGGCGGAGCGAGATCTCGACTGAGCGACTCCAGCTGACGGCGGAGGGTGACGTCATGATCCCGGAAGGGGTGGGTTTGGGCATCGAACTGGACTTCGACGCCATCGCCGAGCATCCCTTCACGCCGCATCCCATGCGGATCTTCAGCGACGTGGTGGCGGACATCCGGCCGCCGGACGCCAGGTCCTACTTCAACCTCGAGCGAACGCCGGCCATGTGAATTGATGGGCGTGGAACACCGCGGCCCGGACCGAAATGGTCCGGGCCGCAGTGCTTTTGGCGGTGTTCAGCAGGCTGCTACCGCTGGTAGGCGGGGTGGTGGGCGTCCCGCTGTTCCCCTCCCGGGTTCGCCTTGAGAAGGGTGGACTGCAGTGCATAATACGAAGGCTTCCGGGTGTAGTCCTCCCACATCACAGTGGCCTCGCCCTGGCCGCTGAAGAAGACCGGCACCCATGAGTACTTGTCGTTGAAGCCCCAGATGGTGAAGGAATTGCAGTCCTCGACATTCAGGCACGCCTCCAGCGCCTGCTGGTAGTAGCTGGCCTGTTTGGCCAACTGCGCTTCAGTGGGCTTGGTCCCGGCAGCGATGTTCATGCGGACGTCGATCTCGGTCACGGCAGTTTCCAGGCCGAGGTCGTCGAAGCGCTGAAGGTTCGCCTGCAGGTCTCCTGGGAAGCCGTACTGCGTGCTGAGGTGGCCCTGTACGGCGAAGCCATCCACCTGGACGCCCTGGGCCAGGAGCTTCGAGATAAGGCCCACATATGCGGTGCTCTTGGCATTGATGCTTTCCACTCCATAGTCATTGAAGAAGAGCTTGGCAGCGGGATCTGCTTCATGGGCCCACCGGAAGGCATCCGCAATGATCTCCGGACCAAGTTCACGGATCCAGATGTTGTCCGTGGTCCGGAGCGTGCCGTCGCCGTTCAAGATCTCATTCGCGACGTCCCATTGCTGGATCTTGCCCGCGTAGCGTCCAACAACGGTGGTGATGTGGTCCTTCAGGATGGAACGCAGTTCCTCCTTGCTGAAGCTGCCGTTTTCCAGCCAGGCAGGATTCTGGCTGTGCCAGAACAGCGTGTGGCCGCGGACAACCTGGCCGTGCTGCTGGGCGAAATCCACAATCGCGTCCATTTCGGCGAACCGGTACTGGTCGCGCTGGAGGTGGATGAATTCCCATTTTGCCTGGTTCTCGGGTGAGACCGAGCTGAACTCCGACCCCAGGACCTCCCGGTACTGCTGGTCAAAGGTAAAGGGGTTTGGGTACGGCATGGTCTCATGGTGTCCTCCACCGGCAACTGCGGTGCCGATCCGGAGGTCCTTGGGTGCGGCCCACCGCAGGGTGTCCTGCTTTGCAAGTCCCGGCGGCTGCGGCTTGTCATTCTCCCCGGCAACTGCCGGCAGCGCCGTGGGGAGGACAAACGTCGACGCCAGCACGGCGGCGGCGACAAGTTGGGCAACCTTCATTGAGTGCTCTCCTTTGAGGTACGAGTCGACCGGCGTGCGTGAGTGCCGGTCTCATGTGTTCCGGAAAGTTCCGGAATACATGCCTTGAACGGTAGGAAGATTCCCGAGTGTGCGTCAAGGGTTTTCAAAGAAAGTTTCAAGCCGGCGTCCAGGCGAGAACGCCTATACTTGCAGCGAAAGCAGGAGGAGATGCGTGCCCGAGACCCAGCGCCCCGCAGTCACAATTTCGGATATTGCGGCGGAAGCCGGTGTTTCAGTGCCCACCGTCTCCCGGGTCCTTAACGGCCGGAGTGACGTTTCCCCGAGAACCCGTGAACGGGTGGAAATCCTGTTGCGGGACCACGGTTACCGGCGGAGGGGCGTCCGCCCGGCCGTACGTTCCGGACTCATTGACCTTGTCTTCAATGACCTGGACAGTCCCTGGGCCGTTGAAATCATCCGTGGCGTGGAGGAAGCTTCAAACGAAGCCGGCGCATCCACGGTGGTCTCCGCGATCCATCGCAGGACAGGCTCAACGTCCACCCGGCAATGGCTGGACAACGTCAGCGCCAGGGCCAGTGACGGGGCCATACTCGTCACTACCGACCTTGACTCGTTCCTGCGGGCGGAACTGCAGCGCCTGGACTTGCCCGTTGTCGTGGTCGATCCCGCCGGGGTTCCAGACCTGGAGGTACCCACGATCGGCGCCACCAACTGGACCGGGGCCGTAGGCGCCACGGAGCACCTCACCGGGCTCGGCCACCGGCGGATAGGTTTCGTTGCCGGCGTACCCGGCCTGTGGTGCAGCAGGGCCCGGCTCGATGGCTACCGGGCAGGCCTTGATGCTGCCGGCGTTGCCTACGATCCTGCACTCGTAGTGGAAGGGGACTTCGACTACGAGTCCGGCTTCCGCGCCGGCTGCAGGCTTCTTGAATTGGCAGAGCCTCCGTCGGCCGTGTTTGCTGCCAGCGACCAGATGGCGCTGGGCGTGTATGAGGCGGTCCGTCAAAAAGGGCTGCGCGTACCGGAGGACGTCAGCGTTGTGGGATTCGATGACCTGCCGGAGGCCCGGTGGGCGTCTCCTCCACTGACCACTGTGCGGCAGCCACTCGCAGAAATGGGCAAGCTCGCTGCCCGCACCATTCTTAGGATGCTCCAGGGCGAGGGCGTCGAAAGCCCGCGCGTCGAACTGGCCACCAGGCTGGTAACCAGGGAAAGCACCGCGGCGCCCAGCCGGCACTGATCGCTTTTTTCCGCCGGCCTCCTCACACCCTTGACATGGCAACGCCCGCCTACCTACGCTAAGCCCATTCCGGAAACTTCCGGAAGTTTATAGGGACTCCGAAGAGGTAGCCATGAAGATGCCACCGCCCTCACTTCTTGCCCAAAGCAGCCTTGCCCCTGGCTGCCATCGCGTTGGCTGCGGCCGCCACAGTTCCCGCAGGCCTTGCCGGCGCCGCCCCCGCCTTTGCGGACCAGGCCACGCCTGCCATCGTCGATTCGGCCCGGCACGAGGGTCAGTACCTCAGCCTGACCTTCGACGACGGCCCCGACCCCGTCAACACCCCCAAGCTGCTCGCTGTGCTCGAAAAGCACCAAGTCAAGGCCACCTTTTGCCTCTGGGGCGACCACGTCAGGCAGCACCCGGAGATCGTCCGCCAAATAGCTGATGCGGGGCACGCGCTCTGCAACCACACCATGCATCACGACGACATGGCCACGTGGAGTGCAGAGGCGATCAGGGCTGACCTGGAAGAGACCAGCGCCCTCATCCGAGAGGCAGCTCCGGATGCCCCCATCAAGTATTTCCGGGCGCCTTACGGCAGCTGGGGGCAGACGCCGCAGGTCGCCGCCGACATGGGAATGCAGCCCCTTGGCTGGCGCCTTGCCATTGGTGACTGGGAGCCGCCCGGAACCAACGAACTGGTCCGCCGCCTCAAGGAGGGCATCGCTCCGGGTGCAGTCATCCTCATGCATGACGGCGGCGGGGACAGAACCCAAACCGTGGAGGCCGTGGACCAGATCATCCCCGAACTGCGCTCAGAGGGCTGGCGCTTCGACAAGCCCGCCCGGCGGGGCTGACATCGGGGCCCCGGTGCGCCGTGCTGGAATGTCTGCTAACTCTTGACAGCTTCCAGCTCTGACGCTTCCGCTGCCTCGGCCCTCCGCGGACCCACCGAACCCCGGCGCACCAGTGTTGCGGTGAACTGTGCGGGAGCGGCGGGAGGCAGGCCCTCCATCTGGCGGATCAGCGCCCTCGCGGCCGCCACGCCCATGTTGTAGACAGGCTGGGCGATAACCGTAAGGGGTGGGGTGGTGAGCCTGGTCCATGCGAAGTCGTCGTACATCAGGAACGAAACATCCGCCGGAATGGAAAGTCCGAGTTCCTGGATGGCCTCCACCACGCTGAGGGCGATCAGGCCGTCGGAAGCCACCACCGCCGTGGCTCGATCCGGGCCGCGGAGCACCTCGCGGGTGATGCCGCGGATGGAATCTTCATCTCCTGCATTCAGCCGAACCAGGTCCTCCGGGAAGGGCAAATCTGCCTCCAGGAAGGCCGCCCGCATCCCCTCAATACGGTCTGCGATCTGGGAGGACTCCAGCCTCATCCCGGCCGTGTAGCGGGTGTCAGTCGTCAAGGTGGAAATGAAGGCTATCCGCCGGTGCCCGGCCTCGATCAGGTATTGGGTGGCTTCCCGCGAGATCCTTTCCATGTCCACGGCCATGGTCTCCACCGGCATGTCTCCTGCCGTTCGGTCAATGAACACCAGGGGGCGGCCGGACCTGTGCACCTCCTGCAAGTGCCCGGTTTCCACCGATGACGCGGGAGCGACGATGAGGCCGTCCACGCGCTTGTCCAGCAGGACCCGGACTGCGTCCACTTCGGCCGCCCGGTCCTCGTCCGTGTTGACCAGGATGACGTTGTAGCCGGACTTCTTTGCCGTGTCCGTGATGCCCCGCGTGGCAAGCCCGAAGTGCGGGTTTTCAATATCGCCCACCACGACGCCGATGGTGTGGGACTTGCCCGTGTTCATGCTGCGGGCCAGCTCATTGGGCCGGTAGGAAAGGGCCTCGGCAGCAGCGAGGACGCGTTCGCGTACGTCGTCGCTGACTGCACCGTAATTGCCCAGGGCCCGCGCGGCCTGCGCCTTGGACACCTGGGCAGCCTTGGCGACGTCGGCAACCGTCACGTCCCGCCGTCGTGCTCCTTCGCTGTTCATCTTCACCTTTCGAAGGGTTGTTGACGCCCTCTGTGACTTCGGCTACATTTCTATCCATCGATGTGAGTCCGGTCTCAATCCTAGGGTGTGAGACCGGACTCAACAAGAGCATCGGCGACTTTCTTCGGCGGCCCTGACAGCACCGCCTTCCCACCAACGATTGGACAACGCTGTGAAGAAAAAGAATTTCCGCCCGGCCGGTATCGCCGCGGCAGCACTGGCCGCGGTCCTGGCCCTTTCCGGCTGCAACTCCACGTCAGCAGCCTCCAACACGGAGAACAACCCCTACGGCCTGATCCAGCCCGGCACCGTCCGGGTGGCCAGCCTGGGTGACTCCAAGCCATACACGTTCGCTGACGCCTCCGGGAACTTCACCGGCTTCGATGTGGAACTGTTCAAGGACGTGGCCCACCGGGCCGGTGTGGACAACGTAGTCTTCACCGGCCAGGACTTCTCCGGCCTCCTTGCCGCGGTGGCCAACGGACAGTTCGATGCTGGAGTTGCCGCTATCGGCATCACTGACAAGCGCAAGCAAACGGTGGACTTCTCGGACGGCTACCTGGCCGGCTACCTGACGGTCATCACCACCAAGACTTCCGGCATCACGGGTGTTGACGGTCTGGCGGGAAAGCGCCTGGGCGTAGTCCAGGGCACCCTGCAGGAGGCTTATGCGGTCAAGAACTTCACGTCGGCCAGCCTGGTCCGCTTCCCGGACAACAACACCGCCATCGCGGCCGTGAACAGCGGTGCAGTGGACGCACACTTCCTGGATTACGAGGCCGCAAAGGCCTATGAGGAGCAGCACGGCCTGGTCAGCGCCGCGGACATTCCGTCCTTCGACGCACCGGCCGGGTTCGCCGTAGCAAAGGGCAAAACGGCCTTCAAGGAAGCCCTGAACAAGGGCCTGGCGGCAGCCATGGAGGACGGGACCTGGAAGAAGCTCTACCAGAAGTGGTTCCCCGGTTCCCCGATGCCTGAGCAGTACCTGCCCAAGGCCGAGCAGACCGCCGCCTCCCCGGCACCGAGCAAATAAGCATCGAGCAAGAAAGCGCGGGCAAGTAAGCACCTGGCAACAGGGCTTTGCCCGCCTGGCCGGGCGCGCCGCAGCACGCGGCCGCCCGGCACCTTCCAAACAATCTACGTCTGAGAGCAACCATGGACTGGTTCAACACCATCATCCGTACTTTCTTCGACTTCGGTGCAATGGCCGAGGTCCTGCCCCAACTCCTGGCGGTCGGCCTGCTGAACACGCTGATCATCTCCATCGCCGCCACCGTCCTTGGCACGGTGCTGGGAATGGTGGTGGCCGTCATGGGCATCTCACCGTCCAAGTGGCTGCGCGTCCCGGCCCGGATCTACACGGACCTCTTCCGGGGCCTGCCTGCCATCCTGACCATCCTGCTGATCGGTCAGGGCTTTGCCCGCCTCAGCCAGTCGATCTTCGGGCCGTCCCCGTACCCGCTGGGCATCATCGCGTTGAGCCTGATCGCCAGCGCCTACATCGGCGAGATCTTCCGCGCCGGCATCCTCAGCGTGGACAAGGGCCAGGGCGAGGCCTGCCGTGCCCTGGGCATGAGCTACGCCAAATCCATGGCCCTGGTGGTGGTGCCCCAGGGGGTCCGCCGGGTCCTCCCAGCCCTGGTGAACCAGTTCATCGCCATCGTCAAGGACTCATCCCTGGTCTACTTCCTCGGCCTGCTGGTCACCGAACGCGAACTCTTCCGCGTTGGCCAGGACGCCGCCGTGCTGTCCGGCAACCTCTCGCCGCTGGTCGCTGCCGGCCTCCTCTACCTGGTGATCACGGTCCCGCTGACCCACCTGGTCAACTACTTCGACAACAAGTTCCGCACCGGCCGCCGCCGGGCCGCAGCGCCCACCAGCGGCCTGAAGGAAGTCACGGAACTCGACGCGGCCTCGCCGCTCACTGCCGGGAGCAACACATGAACACCCCCACCCCCACCAAAAACACCGCCACCGCAACCGCCCCGACATTCCAGGGGTCAAGCATGGAACTGCGGAACCTGACCATGGCCTACGGCGACATCGAGGTCCTGCGCAACGTCAGCCTCACGGTCGCCCCAGGCACTACCACCTGCATCATCGGACCCTCAGGCTCCGGCAAATCCACCCTGCTGCGTGGCATCAACCGGCTGCACGAACCCAAAAGCGGTGACGTGCTCCTCGCCGGCGACAGCACCCTTCGCGCGAACGCGGACACCCTCCGCACACGCATTGGCATGGTCTTCCAGCACTTCAACCTCTTCCCGGACCACACCGCCGAAGAAAACGTCGCCCTGGCACTGTGGAGCGTCAAGGGCATGCCCAAAGCCCAGGCCATGGAGCTCGCACGCCAGCGCCTCGCCGAAGTAGGACTCGCCGAACGCGCCGACCACCGTCCCCGCGACCTCTCCGGCGGCCAGCAGCAACGCGTCGCCATTGCCCGGGCCCTGGCAATGGAACCCGAAGTCATGCTCTTCGATGAAGCCACCAGCGCCCTGGACCCCGAACTGGTCAAAGGCGTCCTGAACCTCATGGCCGGCCTGGGCCGGCGCGGCATGACAATGCTGGTGGTCACCCACGAAATGGGTTTCGCCCGCAAAGTCGCGGACCAAGTGGTCTTCATGGACGAAGGTGAAGTGGTGGAAGCAGGAACACCTGCCCAGCTCTTCGACAACCCCCGCAGCGAACGACTGCAGCGCTTCCTCTCCGAGGTGCTCTGATGCGCACTGTTACCGCGGCACCCATCCGCACGGCCGTCGTCGGCTTCGGCGTCTCCGGCAAGGTCTTCCACGCCCCGCTGGTGGCGGCCAACACGGATTACTCGCTTGACGTTATCGTCACTGCCCAGCCTGAACGCGCCGCCGAGGCGGCACGTCTCTACCCCCAAGCCCGAATCGTTGCCACCTCCGAGGAACTTTTCACCCTGTCCGTGGACCTTGATCTGGTCATCCTGGGCACGCCACCGCATAGCCATTTTGCGCTGGCCGCCACCGCCATCGCGCATGGCCTGCACGTGGTGGTGGACAAGCCTTTCGTGCCCACGTCCGCCTTGGGCGAGGAGCTGGTCAACAGGGCGTACGACGGCGGGGTGCAGCTGACGGTGTTCCAGAACCGCCGGTGGGACGCCGACTTCCTGACCCTGCAGAAGGTCCTGGCCTCAGGAGTACTGGGACAGGTCAGCAGCTTCGAGTCGCGGTTCGAGTGGTGGCGGCCCGAGGGCTTCGGAAACTGGCGGGACACCGTGTCCCTCTCAGAAGGCGGCGGCATCCTGCACGACCTGGGCGCCCACCTGATCGACCAGGCCATCCAGCTGTTCGGCCCGGTGGAGAGGAGCTACGGCGAGACGGCCAACCGCGGTCCACATCCGGACGCGGCCGACACCGAAGCTTTCGTGTCACTGCTGCATGCCTCCGGCGTCCGATCCCGGCTGTGGATGAACGGCATGGCAGCCCAAGTCGGCGCCCGGTTCCACGTCCTCGGTTCCCAGGCCGGCTATACAAAGTGGGGACTCGACGGCCAGGAACCGGCCCTCGCGGCCGGGACGCTGCCGTCGGACCAGGCCTACGGCGTTGACCCCCAGGAGTCTTGGGGGCTCCTGGGAGTCGACGGCGCAACGTCTGCCATTCCTGCCGAACGCGGGGCCTATCCACAGTTCTACGTGCAGCTGGCCGCTGCCCTCCGAGGGGAGGGGCCGCTGCCCGTCGATCCCGCCGATCCGCTTGAAGTACTCAAGGTCATCGAGGGCATCCACGCCCTGGCCTGAACGTTCCGGGCCCCGGCGCTATTTCTTTGACGCTCCGTCCGCGTCCGCCACAACCACGAATTCCACAGAAAGGGACACTAATGTCCTCTACTACAGCCACCAAGCGCGTTGCCATCATCGGCGGCGGCATCCTGGGCGTCTCCACCGCCGTGCACCTGCTCCGCGAAGGTGCCTCGGTAATCCTGCTGACCGAGCGCGGCCTGGCCAGCGAAGCCAGCGGGCGGTCGCTGTCCTGGCTGAACTCCGCCGGCGAACGGTCCACTCCGTACCACCAACTGCGGGTTGCAGGCGTTGACCGTTACCGCACCCTCTTCGCCTCCAACCCCAGCCGGGACTGGCTCCAGTTCGGCGGCGGCCTCATGTGGAACGCCGCCGGCCAGGGTGAGGCCACAGAGTCCCGGCACGCCTACGAGAAGTCCATCGGCTATGACTCCAAGCTGCTTGCCCCGGAGGACATCGCATCAGCCACCCCTGGCATTGATGCCGGTGCCGTGCCCGACAACGCCATCTTCAACCCCGGCGAAGGCTGGGTGAGCCTGCCGGACCTGATCGACTTCCTGATGGAGGAGTTCCACTCCCGCGGCGGCGAACTTGTCCTCAACGCCGGCAAAGCCTCCGTCATGGTGGAGGGCGGCCGCACCACGGGCGTGGAGACGGCGTCGGGCGGGACCTACCCGGCCGACGCGGTCCTGGTGGCGTGCGGCGCAGCGACGCCCGCCGTCGTCGAACCCCTTGGCGTGCACATCCCCAATGGTTCCCCGGTGTCCATGCTGGTGGTGACCAAGCAGGTGCAGCACGACGTCATCGCCGTGATGAACACCCCCCGCGCCGCGGTCCGGCCCAACCCGGGCGGCACGTTCGCCCTGGACCACGACTGGTACGAGGAGCACATCACCGAGCACGCGGACGGCTCCTTCACCATTCCTGATGAGGTGGTGCAGGAACTGGCCGATGAGGCGTCCAAGCTGGTTGCCGGCAACCCCGAACTCAAGCCGGCCTCCTGGAAAATGGGGTACAAGCCGATCCCGGGCGACGGCGAACCGGTCCTGGGTGAACTGGGCCAGGTGCCGGGCTGCTTCGTCGCCTTCACCCACTCCGGCGCCACCCTGGGCCTGATCGCCGGCGAGCTTCTGGCCGGGGAAATCCTGACCGGGAAGAAGCACCCCATGCTGGCCACCTTCCGGCCCGGACGCTTCTCCTAGTTCTCCTGCGGAAGGGGCGGGCGCCACATGTGGCCCCGCCCCTTCGCCTGCCCGGCGGCTTCGCCTGCTCGAAGTGAGATTCCGCTTAGCCGCCCAGATGGCCGGAAAGGCGGCGGTGGAAGCCCGTGCTGCGTTCGTCGAGGCCTTCAATTTTCACCGTCGCGCCGTGGTCCGCGTACTTGGTTTCGATGGAGTCGAGCGCGGCGACGGTTGAGGCGTCCCAGATCTGGGCGCGGGTGAGGTCAATGGTCACCGAGGCGGGATCGTCGGCGTAGGCGAACTGCTCCACCAGGTCGTTGCTGCTTCCGAAGAACAGCGGCCCCACCACGTCGTAGCGGACGCTTTCACCGTCGTCCGCCAGGTTCCGCTCAACGCTGATGACGTGGGCCACCCGGCGGGCGAAGAGCACCATCGCAAGCACGACGCCCACCAGCACACCGTAGGCCAGGTTTCCAGTGAGGACCACCACGGCGACGGTGACAACCATGACGAGCGTCTCCGGCACCGGCATCCGCTTCAGCGTGGACGGTTTCACGCTGTGCCAGTCAACGGTGGTCACGGCCACCACCATCATCACGGCGGCGAGGGCCACCATGGGGATCTGCCCCATGATCGAGCTGAGCCCCGTCACCAGGGCCAGCAGGAACAGTCCCGCCACGAACGTCGAAATCCTGGTGCGGGCCTGGCCGGTCTTCACGTTGAGGACTGTTTGGCCGATCATGGCGCATCCGGCGATGCCGCCGTAGAAGCCGGAAAGGATGTTCGAGACGCCCAGGGCCCAGGACTCGCGGCCCTTGTGCGACGGCGTCTCTGTAATGTCGTCCACGAGTTTCGCTGTGAGGAGGGTTTCCATGAGACCCACGAACGCCACGCTCAGTGCAGTGGGGAGGACCAGCTGGAAGGTCTCCAGGTTTACCGGGAAGAGGAACGGTGTGATTCCGGGCAGCTTGCCGGTAAGCGGCCCCTCGTCCGCGACGTTCGGAACGGTTAGGCCGGCGATGATGACGATTGCGGTGACGACGACGATGGCCACCAGCGGCGACGGGACCACCTTGGTGAACCGGGGCAGGATGAAAATGATCGCGAACGTCAGGGCGAACAGGACGTAGGCGAGCCAGGGGACGTTGAGGACGTGGGGCACCTGCGCCATGAAGATCAGCACACCCAGTGCGTTGACGAACCCGATCATCACTGACCGCGGGATGAACCGCATCAGGCGCGCCAGCCCGGCCAGGCCAAAGACCACCTGGATCACGCCGGCGAGAAGCACCGCCGGCAGGACGTACTCGACGCCGTGCGCGTGGACCAGCGGGGCGATCACCAGGGCGACGGAACCGGCGGCGGCAGTGACCACACCTGGGCGGCCGCCCAGGATGGACATGGCCAGGGCCAGCACGATGGAGGCCACAAGGCTGACCATCGGATCGACGCCGGCCACGATCGAGAACGAGATGACTTCAGGGACGAGTGCCAGGGTGGTGACCATTCCGGCCAGGACCTCGCGGCTGAGCTGCCGCGGGGAGCGCAGGGCCGTGCGAACGGTGATTGGTTGCCTGATGGGCCGGGTGCGGTCAGCGACGGTCAAGGAGCAGCTCCAGGGGACTTGGCTCTCCTCCGGAGAGCGGTGTGCAAGTTTCTGCGCGCCACGGTGCGCACGGGTCCAGCCCTGACATGAAAGACAATGGGTGGAGGAAGAATGCGCCGGTGACTTTCGGCTGCGCATGCAACACTACCCTAACGTGAGGGTTGAGTGGATTGGTGACGTGATGACGAACGAGATGACGGCTGAAGAAGTAGTGGCCACAATGCATATCGGCGAACTGGCGGACCGTTCGCAGATGTCCCTGCGGACCATCCGCCACTACGACGAGGTGGGCCTGCTCAAACCGTCCGGGCGCACCGAGGGCGGGTTCCGCCTCTACACCGAGCGCGACTTCACACGCCTGCTGTTGATCCGCAGGATGAAGCCGTTGGGGTTCACTCTTGAAGCCATGTCAGGGCTCCTGAAGGTCATTGACGCACTGGAGACGGCCCGCCGGGACCAGGATGTTACGGAGATCAGGTCTGAGTTGAACGGTTTTATCGAAGAGGCAGCGAGGCGCCGCGCCAAGTTGGAGGAACAACTCGGCATGGCCGACGAATTCCTGGCACTCCTGCGCGCCCGCTAGGGTCCCGGCGCTGTTGCCAAACTGTGGTGTTCCGCGCGGCGGCGGCCCGCGGCAGCAGTAAGTGCGGCTGATAAAATGACCGGGTTGCATGGCGGCCTTGTGAAGCTGGGCGAGCAGTGCCGTAACAAGGTAGGGGACCAACAATCATGACGGCAGGCGGGTCACACCTCAGGACATCGGAAGCCAGGCCGGGCGCACCGGCCGACGCCTCGGTGCCCGCCAAGGGCCGTGCCTACCTGGCAACCCTCGAAGGTTTCATCGGCGCCCTCATGATGTTCGTCGGCTCCATCGGAACGGGCTGGATCGCCAACGGTTCCCCCATGATCCGCCAGCCGGTAGTGATCGCGCTCCGCACCGAGGGCTGGGGAGTGGCGGTTTCCACCGTGCTGCTGACCGCGGGCGCCATGCTGTTGATGCGCTCCTGGCTCCGCCTGGGCCAGCGGCTGGGGGACTGGGGACAGTCATCCCTGCGGTCCGTGGTGGCGGCCATCTCCGCCTGGTCCCTGCCCCTGCTGTTCTGTGTGCCCGTCTTTTCCCGCGACGTCTACGCGTATACGGGCCAGGGCCGTCTGGTCCAGGAAGGCCAGAACCCGTACGAGGTGGGCATTTCCACCCTCAACAACTGGTTCGCCCTGGGCGCCGACCCCGCCTGGGCCGAAAACCGGACCCCCTACGGCCCCTACTTCCTCTGGCTGGCGCGGGCGGTGGTCGGACTGACCGGGGCCCAGCCCGACGCATCCGTCCTGCTCTTCCGCCTGCTGGCCGGCGTCGGCGTGCTGCTCTGCGTCATCTACGTGCCCAAACTGGCAGAACTGCACGGCATAAATGGCGCGCGGGCCCTCTGGATCTCCGTGGCCAACCCGCTGTTCCTCATCAGCTTTATCGCCAGCGCCCACAACGACGCCCTCATGGTAGGCCTCGCCGTCGCAGGTGTGTACCTCGCCGCCACCCGCCGCTACCTGCTGGGCATCCTCCTGGTCACTGCCTCCATCGGCATCAAACCCATCACCGTGCTGCTGCTGCCGTTCATCGGACTCATGTGGGCAGGTCCATCGGCCACCTGGCCGCGGAAATTCCTGATGTGGGCTGCCACGGCGGGCATCAGCTTCGGTGTGCTGGCCCTCAGCGGCATCCCCTACAACCTGGGCATCGGCTGGACCTGGGCCATCATGGACCCCACCCCCGGGTACACCGGGTACTCGCCGTCGGGCTTCCTGGGCCAGCAGGTGGAGATGCTGGCCAACGCCCTGGGACTGCCCGGCGGAACGCTGGCCACCTGGCTGCGGACCGCCATGAAGTGGGGCGCCATTGCGCTGGTCCTGCTGCTGATGTTCCGGGGCGACTACTCCAGGGCGGTGCGTCGGATGGCCCTGGCGTTCACCGCCGTCGTGATGCTCTCGCCCATCATCCAGCCCTGGTACATCCTGTGGTTCCTGCCGTTCCTGGCCGTCACCGGCATCCGGGACGACTGGCAGATCCGGTCGCTCTACGTGGCCGTGACGTTCTTCGTGGTGTTCGGTGCCCAGGACCAGCTCTCGGTCTGGTCCTTCGTGGAGCTGCCCATCGACGCGTCGTCCCTGGCGTTCTTCACCGCGTTGGCGTTCACGTTCTACCTGCTGGTCCTGGACGTCCACACGCGGAAACTGCTGATTGAAGGCAAGCCGGTGGACCTTGCCCGCCGCGCCTGGCAGTGGGCAATGGAACGCCGGGCCGCGCGCCGCGCTGCCGCACCGCAGGCCCCCGCCGCCGTCGAGCGCCCGGAAGCCGCCCGCCGCGAGACCCTTTAGGCTCCAGCCCGAACCGGCGCCGCAGTCTTCCGGCCCAACTCCGCCGTGCGTTTCACCGACCACCACAGCAGCACCACCAGGAGCACGTTGCGGGTGGTGAGGATGGCCGCCATCACCGGGTGGGCGTGGATGAGCGGGGTGTAGAACAGTGGGTAGATCACGAATGTTGTCATGGCGATGCCCATGAGCAGGGCTGCCGGGACCTTCCAGCGCTCCCAGTCGTGCGTCAGGCCGGCGATGATCACCGGCGCCAGCCAGATGATGAACTGCGGCGATCCCACCTTGTTGAACACGATGAACGCGGTGACCATCATGAGCGATCCCTCAAGGAACAGTTCCTCCCGCTCCGCGCCGCGGCGCATGGCCCGCACCAGCAGGATGGCAGCGGTGATGGCAGCGAGGATCAGCAGCGGCTGCATCAGGAACGCTGCAGTACTGGCTCCCGGGCCGTAGACCTCGGTGGAGTTGATGGCCGTGTTGTCCGCCATCTTGGAGCCGGCGATGTGGAACACGCTCAGCCAGACCCAGGGCGTGGAGAAGGTGGCTTCCAGCTGCATGCCGCGTTCGCCCTGGTTGAGCAGGAAGTCCATGATGTGCGGCAGGCCGCCGGTCAGCCAGGTGCCCACACCCACGACGGCGGTCACGGCGGCACCGGCGAGCACCACCTGGACGCGCCTGTGGCTGGCGATGACGATGGGCACCAGGACCGCTGCCGGCCATACCTTGATCCAGGTGGCGACGCTGAGCAGGATGCCCGCCACCACGGGCCGTTCTGCCGCGTACAGCAGTGCGATCAGGACGATCGGTGCGGTGATGCCTTCCACGCGGGCGAAGCTGAGGTAGCCCATGAAGACCGTGAAGAACAGCCACCACCAGGCAGGCGCAATGCCGGTCACCTTCCGCGAGCCGCGGGTGAGGTACAACAGGCCGACGGCGTTGAGCGCCGTGATGATCAGGAACCAGACCAGCAGGTACAGGCTGGGGCCCGCGATGTTGGCGAGGAAGATGGGGATCTGCGCCAGCACCGGGTAGACCCAGGGGCTGATTTTGCCGGTCAGGTCCGCGGGGTTGTATCCGTCCGTGGCCCACTGCCGGTACTGCTCGGTGTCGCTGAACGTGTCGCCGTTCAGGAAGAAGGACGCCATCCAGCCCAGGAAGTAGAGATGGACGACGGCGAAGCCCCACCAGACGCTGGACGGGCGGGCGAACCAGTCCACAACCTTTGCCGGAAGGACTTTGCTGCGGACCGTCACCAGGCGGTCAAAGAACCTCGTGGAAATCTCAGGTCTCCTTGAGCGCAGGGGCAGGTGCAGTGGTCTTCTTGCCCAGCGAGTACAGGCGCCGGACGCTCCACAGGAACAGGACCACCAGCAGGACGTTGCGGATGGTCAGCACCAGCGCCATCCAGGGGTTGTTGTGGCTGAGGGCGTCGTAGAAGAGCGGGTAGATGAAGTACGTGGCCACGGCGATGGCGATCAGCATCAGTGCCGGGACGCGCCACTCCCGCCAGCTGTGTGCCAGGCCGACGGCGACTGCAGGTCCCAGCCACACCACGAACTGGGGGGAACCCACCTTGTTGAAGACCACGAAGGCGGCGGCCAGCGCGAGGGCGCCGGCCAGGAGCAGCTCGGTGCGGTCCACGCCGCCGGCCACTTTGTGTTGCTTGCCGTTATGGAGCGCCCAGAAGGCCAGTCCTGCCACCAGCAGGGCGGCCAGGACCAGGAGCGGCTGCATCAGCACGGACATGGTGGCGGTGCCGGGCCCGTCCACCTGCATGGAGTTGATGTCTGTGTTCATGTACATGCGGGAGCCGCCCACGTTCAGCACCGACAGCCAGAGCCAGGGCGTGGTGAAGGTGGCCTCGAGCTGCATGCCGCGGTCGCCCTGCTGGGTGAGGAAGTTCAGGAGCTTGGGGACGCTGCCCAGGGCCGCTGCCAGCGCTACAACACCCGCCGTCGCCGCGATCCCGGCCAGGACCACCAGCAGCCGGTTTTTGACGACGGCGAAGAGGGCCAGCATGATGGCCGCCGGCCAGACTTTCACCCAGGTGCCGATGGCAAGCAGGACCGAGGCGATGAAGGGGCGCTTGACGCCGTACGCCAGTGCCACCAGGACCAGCGGGGCGGTGAGGCCGTCCACACGCGCGAATCCCAGCCAGCCCATCAGGAAGGTGAAGGCAAGCCACCACCAGCCGGCAGGGATGGCGTTGGCACTGCGGCCGCGGTCGGTGAGTTTCAGCAGCGCCCAGCCGTTGAGGATCGTGGTCATGAGGACCCAGAGGAAGAAGAACGGTGCGGGTCCTGCCATGCCCGCGATGGCCATGGGGATCAGCGCAAGGATGGGGTAGACCCAGGGGCTGGGGCCGCCCCTCAAGTTCGCGTCGTTGAAACCCGCCATGGCCCAGTCGCGGTAGATAAAGGTGTCACTGAACGCTTCGCCGCGCAGGGAAAGTGACGCGGCGAAGACCAGGAAGACAAGATGCACCACGATGAAGCCGGCCAGCAATCCGCGGCCGGTGTTGAGCCGGCTCCGCACCGGCATGGGGAGGATGACGTTGCGGATCCTGGTCAGATTGCCGAAGAGAGCGTCGGTGGAAATGGCGGAATCCTTGTCAGGTCGTTGCACAGTCAGCGGTCGCGCAATAATGGCTCGGGTCAGGCCGCGAGGCGGGTTTCAGGGCAGCTGGAAGCCTTGAAAACCGGCTCCCATTCCTGTCCAACTCTAATTGACGGCACCTTGCTGCCAGTAATTGTCAGTGCAAAGCGGGGGAGTATGGCTCTGACCTGCGTCATTTATCTAAAGTTGCTGGCCCTTGGATGTTGGGGCACCATGGTGCGAGGCGCTGAGGCGTCCACCGCCTATGCAGCCAGGGGGAGCGCTGGGCGGCGCATTTCCACCACCCCCCGAAAGACATAAGGCAACCCCATGAACTTCCCACTGACCCTCACCGTGTCCGACCGCCGAAGCATGGACAGCGAGCTCGACGCCGCCGTCGCAGCTGCCAAGGCCCACGCCCTCACCGGCAAACGCCACGGAATCCTGGTAACCCGCCACGGCGTGGACAAGTTCACGGTTGACCTCAGTGAGGCAGTTCCCTTCGGTCTCACCCGCGAGCAGCAGGCCTGGTAGGGCCTCCGGTTCTAACTACCGGCGCTGCTCTCTCCCTCGCCACTTACGCGGTTGCTGCGCTGCTGCAGGCGGTCAATGTGCTTTGACGCATCCGCCTTGCTCAGGTCTGCGGGGAGTTCCTCCCCGGCCTCGCGTGCCAGCGTATCGAGGTAGCTGCGCTGCGCTGCCGTCATGGGTTCGTCTCCGGTCACCCAGTCTTCCGGGTCCCTGTTGATGCCTGCATTGGGCTCGGGTTCCGGGCTGCCGATTGTTTCCTGGTTGCTGTCGCTCATGGGTACGAGTCTAGGCTGGGGTGCCGACATTCTGCAGGAGCGTGTGCCGGCCGCCGGGTGAATAATTCAGGGAATCCTGGAGACGTTGAGTTGGTAGGGAAAGCCAAACCTGGACCAGGAGGACTCAATGGAAGCGAAACTCAAAGTTGCCGTGCTGGGGACCGGAATCATGGGGGCGGCCATGGCCCGGAACCTGTTGCGGGCCGGCCTCGAGGTCTCGGTGTGGAACCGGGACGCGGCCAAGACCGAGCCGCTGGCTTCTGAAGGTGCCCGGCGTGCCTTGGACCCGGCCGAAGCAGTCGAGGGCGCCGACGTTGTCCTGACCATGCTGTACGACGCCGCCGCGGTGGAAGAAGTCATTCGGGCCGCAGCCCCGGGCTTCCGGCCCGGCACGGCGTGGGTCCAGTCCACCACCGTGGGCGTGAAGGACGTGCCCGCTTTGGCCAAGCTCGCCGCCGGGCTTGGCCTGGACCTGGTGGAGGCCCCCGTTTCAGGTACCCGCGCTCCAGCCGAAGCGGGCCAGCTGCTGGTGCTTGCCGCCGGCCCTGGGGCTGCTCGTGAGCGGGTGGCGCCGGTCCTTGATGCCATTGGCGCCCGCACCATCTGGACCGGGGAGGACCCGTCGAAGGGGGCGGCTGCCCGTCTCAAGTTGGTGGTGAACAGCTGGGTCATCGCCGCTTCCAACGCCGCAGGTGAGGTGGTTGCCCTGGCCGAAGCCCTCGGCGTGGATCCGCAGCAGTTCCTTGACGTGATCGACGGCGGCGGCCTGGACCTGCCCTACCTGCGGACCAAGATGGGCCTCATTCTGGATAACGGCCTGGAGCCGGCTTCCTTCGCGGTGGACACCGCGTGCAAGGATGCCCACCTCATCGTCGATGCGGCAGCTGAGCAGGACATTAGGCTTGACGGCGCCGAGGCGTTTGCCGCGCGGCTGGACCGGGTGGCGGAACAGGGCCGGGCCAAACAGGACATGGCTGCCGCCTACTACGCCAGCCGGTAGCAGGGCGAAAAGTGGGTTGCACCGTTCGAGGGCATTTGAGGTTATCCGTGCGGACGGGTCCCAGCTTGCCATTGGTTCTTGATGTAGAGAAGGCAGCTGCCGGAGGCCGTGCTTGTGGCTTCCGACAGCTGCCTTCTGGAATGGCGTCTCAGGCTTTGGCGGTTACCACTACCGTTTCATCAGCCCCGGCCGCAAGGTTTGCCGGCTTGAGTGAGACGCCAGCGGCTACGTCAAGGCCGAGCCGGCGACGGTCACGCTGCTGGTTGACGAACATCAGGGCCAGGACGCCGAACGTCAGCATGAGCCCTCCGGCCAGGGCAAACGCCGCACGGTAGCCGTCTGCCGGAGTGGCCGCGCCGCCGATCAGGAAACCTGACACTGCCGGTGCGAACACGCCGCCGGTCGTGAGGACCGCGTTTGCGATGGAGAGGTTGGCACCGCGCTGGCCGATGGTGGTCAGTTCAGCGACCACCAGGTACGTGATGGCGAAGAGCGCCGGTGCGGTACCGAAGCCGAACACCATGAGGACGATGGACAGGACCGGGGATGTGGTCATGGTTGCTGCGACCAGGCACGTCCCAGCGAACGCTCCGGCACCGCCGAGGACCCAGCCGCGCGCTTTCCTGGTGGGAACGCCCTTGAGGTGCAGGCGTTGGGTAAGTGCGCTAAGGCCAACGGTGGCGATGGTTCCCCAGGCCGCGGGCAGGGCGATCATGGTGCCGGACTGCTGGCCGCTGAAGCCCAGGACGTTCTGGAAATAGGCGGGTCCCCAGGACATGGCGAGTGTGAAGGTCCAGTAGCCGAAGAAGGAGGCCAGGACCGCGAAGATCCAACTGGGGGACAGGATGGTGCGCCAGTAGCGGATCTTGGTTTCGCTGATCACCGGAGTTTCCTCCCGGGCGATGCCGTCAATTTCCTGTTCAGCTTTCCGGCTGGTGTAGGGACCCTCCTTGCCAGCGATGGCCCAGAAGACGGACCACAGCAGGCCCACGATGGCCAGCACGGCAAAGGCGGTCTGCCAGCCGAATTGTCCAATGACCCAGGCCAGGACCGGGGCGAACGCCACAATGCCCAAAGTCACGCCGGATGATGCCAGCGCCGCGGGTGTGGCGCCCTTCTTCTCGGGGAACCACTTGTAGATGCCATGCATCAGGACCGGTGCCAGCGGGCCCTCGCCGGCGCCGAGGAGCAGGCGGCTTGCCCAGAGCGCGGGCAGCGAGGCGAAGAGCAGGATGGGAACCTGCGCCACGGACCACAGCAGGCACAGGACCAGCAGGATCCACTTGCTGGATACCTTATTGGCGATTGGGGCGGCAACGATCTGGGCCACACCAAAGGTCAGGAACATGGCGCTGCCCACCAGGCCAAACTGCTCGGGCGTGATGCCCAGCTGTTTCATCAGGGGAACGGCCGCGATGCCCAGGACTGCCTTGTCCGCCCAGCTGAGCATCATCAGGAAAAGCAGGCCGAACGTCATGAACCAGCCGTAGCGGTTACGCTTGGCCCGGGACCAGGTGCGGGGATCGCGGGAGGCCGCGGAGCCCGGCGTCATAAGCGGAGTTTTAGACACGGTTGCCCAATCGTTGAAGGGGAGTCTTTGCCGGTTTCACCGGCGTTTCCTTGACTGTAGGCTCGTGTGACCGGCCTTACATTTGGGTTTTCCGTTGGCCGGAAAGTCACTTTTGGCGGCCCGTCCCAGGGGCGCCAGCAGGCCCATCCCCAAGCAGCTCAAGGCACACGTCAGCCACCAGGTGGTGCCCCAGCCGCCGGTGGTGGTGGCGAGCAGGGCGAACAGCATGGGCCCCGCAAAGTTTCCCACATTGAAGATTTGCTGCGTCAGCCCCAGCACGGCAGTGACGGAGCCATCTGCGGCTGCGATGCGCACGGAGTAGCTGGTCATCGCCGCCGGTATGAGGCCCCCGACGGCGGAAAACGCGGCGATCAGGACAACCTGGATAAAGATGCCGTTGCCGAAGCGGTCCCAGTTCACGGCGAACGTGGCCACGGAAGCGGCGGACATCGACAGGAAGGTCCAGAAAATGATGCTCCGCTCAGAAATTCCCCGCTGGATCAGCGGACCGGCACTGAGGGCACCGATGGCGTTGACGCCACCGACCAGGGCGCTGAGGATACCGGGCCACGGGCCGTCGAGCCCCGCTGAGCGGTAGATCGAGGGCAGGAAGCCAAGCACCGCCATCCACTGCGCCGTGTAGCAGGCGAACACCACGCCGATGATCCAGGGCCTGCGGGTGGCAACGGTGCGCCCCACCCTGCGCAGAGCGTGCCGGAGTCCGGCCTCGGCTGGAGCGACGTCCTTCGGCACCCGGCGCAGCAGCAGCGGCACCGGGAGAAGCGTGAGAACCGCCATAATCAGCCACCATTCCCGCCAGCCCCCAGCCTGCAGGAACAGTGCACCCGCGGAAAGGCCGATCAGCGTGGCCGTTCCCTGGAACGTGGCCCAGCTTGCCAGCGCAATGTTCAGCCTCTGCGGCGGGGCCACTTTGCGGATGAGGGCGGGCGCCACCACCACGGCGAGCAGGAAGCCGATGCCCTCCAGGGTGCGTGCTGCCATCAGCCATTCGGTGCTGGGGGCGGCCGCACCCACGGCGGACGCGCCGCTCAGCAGGACAAGTCCGAGGATCAGGAGTCGGCGCAGGCCGGCCATCTCACCGCCCACGGCCGTGGCCAGGCCGCCAACCACGCTGGCCAGCTGGATGATGCCCAGCAGCAGCCCGGCCTGGATCAGCGAGGTGCCAAGATCCGCCTGGATGCCGCCCAAAGCGGCGGGAAGCTTCCAGATGTGCATGGCCGCTGCGATACCGGCCGCGAGGACGGCAAGCCACGCCCGGTCCGTCGTCGCCTCGGTGTCATCAATGGGTGTGGCGTGCGACGGCAGGGCCAAGAGTTGTCCTCGCTGAGTTTGTGGCAGGCGACCCGGGATCAGGTTCTTCTCAGGCGGAAGCCAGGACGGGGCTGCCGATGCGGAAACGCTGGCCGCTGACGGCGACGTCCACGGTGCCGGCAAAGGTTGAGGCAGCACGGCTGCGCCACCACTGCGGTTCCGCCCGCCCGGCCAAGTGGGAGAGCACAAGCCGGTCCACCCCCGCCGCGGAGGCTACCCGGCCGGCGGCCTCAGGCGGCGTGTGGGCGATCCGCTGGTGGTTCAGGAACTCCGGCGCGAACCCCTTGTCCGCATAGAAGTCCAGGTTGACCGCTTCATGCACCAGGACATCCGCACCCTCGGCGAGCACAACCATGGCCTCGCATTCGGCGGTATCGCCGGAGAATACGACAGAACCGGCGTCGGTCTCGAAGCGGAACGCCAAGGCGGGCCGCACCGGCGGGTGCTCCACCAGGATGCCGGTGACCTTGACCCTGTCATCCTCGTAGACGTCGAAGGGGCGGGCCGCGTCCTCGGAACCGTGCGCGGGGGTGGCCAGGTCCACGGTGCGCACCAGCGACGCAAGGTCCGGGCGGGCCTCGTCATGGACCCGGATGTCAATGTCGTAGGAGAAGGCCTGCAGCGAGTGGGACACCAGTTCGGCGGTGCCGGACAGGCCGCCGCCACGCGTCCGGGTGGCATCCTTGCCCGGGCCAACAACGGATACCGGCCGCGTGAAGCCCTCCACCGGATTCCCCCAGTTCCACAGCAGGAAGCCGGGAAGCTCCACCACATGGTCCGAATGCAGGTGCGTGACGAAGCCGGCCACAAAATCCTTGCCCCGGAGCCCCGCCTCATGTGCCGCGCGGGAGCAGCCGAGGCCAAAGTCCACCATGTAAAAGGCATCACCCACCACCAGTGCGCTGGAGATGCCGTTTTCAGGTCCGCGGATGGCCGGGCCGGCGGCGGTGCCAAGAGTGATCAGTTCGACGCTCACATGGAAGTCCTTCTGCAGGGTGTGCGGGGGGGGGGGGGGGGGGGGGGGGGGTCAGGCGTGGGGGCGGGCATTGATGACACGGGTTTCCAGGTATTCCTCCAGGCCCCAGCGGCCGCGCTCGCGGCCGACGCCGGAGGCTTTCCAGCCGCCGAACGGGGCGTCCGGTTCCACCAGGGTGTGCTGGTTGACCCAGACCGTTCCTGCCTCAAGGCGGGAGGCAGTGGCGTAGGCCCGCTCCTGGTCCGGGCTCCACACCGATGCGCCGAGGCCGAATTCGCCGGCGTTCAGTCCCGCGATGATGTCGTCGAGGTTGTCGTAGGCCACGATGGGCAGCGCCGCCCCGAACTGTTCCTGCTCCACCAGGTCCATGCCGGGTTCGGCGTCGATCACTACGGTGGGGGAGAGGAAGTAGCCCGGCAGGTCGCAGCCGGCGGTGCCACCGGAGAGGATGCGGGCACCGGCGCCCACGGCGGAATCCACCAGGCCGTGGACCAGCTTGAGCTGGGACTCGTTGTGCATCGGGCCCATGGTGGTGCCATCAGCAATGCCGTGGCCCAGCACATGGCGGGCCGCCTCGGCGGCAATGGCCTCAGCAAGTTCCGCACTGCGGCTGCGCGGGACGTAGACGCGCTTGACCGCCATGCAGACTTGGCCGGCGTTGCGGAAGGCGCTGCCCACAATGCCGCGGGCGGTGACCGCGATGTCCGCATCGTCCAGCACGATGGCAGGATCATTCCCGCCCAGTTCCATGGTGACGCGCTTGACCGTTGAGGCGGCCTGCTGCGCGATGGAGATGCCCACCTCCGTGGAGCCGGTGAAGGAGATCTTCCGGATGCCCGGCGAGGTGCTCAAAGCAACGTTCACGGTCCGCCGCGAACTGGTCCGGACCTGCAGCACACCGGCGGGGAGGGCCTCGTTGAGCAGGTTCACCAGGGCAATCGTGGACAGGGGAGTGGATGGTGAGGGCTTGGCGACCACGGTGCAGCCGGCCACCAAAGCGGGGGCGAGTTTCACGCAGAGCAGGGAGATGGGAAAGTTCCACGGCGTGATGGTGCCAACGATGCCCACGGGCCGGTACTGGACCTCCAGGCTGCGGTCCGCGCGCGGGCTCAGCTGCTGTTCCGAGTCCCATTCCAGGTCGGCGTAGTACTCGAACAGCCCTGCGGCCACGGAGAATTCGCCGGCGGCCTCGGCCTTCGGTTTGCCCTGTTCCCGGGAGAGCAGGGTGGCCAGCGCGTCCAGGTCGCGGCGGATCAGGGCCGCACCTGCCCGCAGGGAACTGCGGCGGGACTCCCGGTCCGCAGCCCAGCCGGCCGACGCTGCACGGGCGGCTGCCACCGCGGCTTCGACGTCCTGCGCGGTGTTTTCCGGAGCATGTCCAACGAGCTCAAGGGTGGCCGGGTCGTGGACCTCATACTGGGCTGCCGTCATGGTTTGTCCTTTCGGCCGGGAGGGAATTCTTATCCCAGTGTCATGGCACCCGTCACATCCCGGGACGACCTTTCCGTCCAACGGAAAGTGTCCCGCAACCGCCCAGTCCCGCTTGCCACTATGGAGTGAAGCACGTCACGCACTAACGAGGAGTCTGCATGTCCCACGAGCAACTGCCCATCGTCGTCACCGGGGTCTCCTCCGGAATCGGGGCACGCGCGGCCCGCATCCTCGCCGGCCGGGGCATCCCGCTGATCGGCATCGACCGCAACCCACCCGCGGAGTTCAGCGGCACATTTGTCCAGGCAGACCTCTCGAGCCAGGCCGGCGTTGACGCCGCCGCGGCAGCAGTCACGGCCGCAGCGCCGCACGGCATCGCGGGCCTGGCGAACATCGCCGGCGTCCCTGGCACGGCCCCGTGGCGGACCGTGCTGGCGGTGAACGTATTCGGCGTCCGCGGGCTGGTCCGGGCGCTGGCCCCCCTTCTGGGCGAGGGTGCCGCCGTGGTGAACCTCGCCTCCAGCGTTGCCGTGAACTGGCGGGAGGTCAAGGCAAAGTGCTCCGCTTTCGCGCTCGCCGAAGACCAAGCTGCCGCGTTGGAGTCCATTGCCGGCGACGACGAGGTAATGGGCGAGTCCTACCTCTTCTCCAAACAGTGCGTCCGGGTCCTCACTGAGCATCTGGCCGCCGAACTTCTGCCGCAGCGGATCCGGGTCAACAGCGTCAGCCCGGGACCCGTGGCCACTCCCATCCTCGAGGACTTCAAGAAAGACCACGGCCGCGACAAGGTGGAGGGCGCCGGTGCACTGCTGGGCCGCTTCGGCGACCCGGACGATATTGCCCCCGTCATCGACTTCCTGCTCCGCCCCGAATCGGGCTGGGTGAACGGCTCGGACATCCGCGTGGACGGCGGCCTGGGCGCCTACCGCGGCTCCGGCCTCGCCGCAGTACCCAACTGAACCTTCTCCTCCCATGGAGGAGGCGCCTACAGTACGACGCCGGCGCCTCGCCTTGCGTCCTGGGAGGCACCGGCGTCGGGCGTTAAGATGGCGGGATGCAGCACCGCGCCACGGACGGCGCCGTGTCCTCCAGCGCGCAGAAGGGTGACCCATGGCTAACGCTGCCCCGGCAGGCCGGACCACCCGGCGCGCGGGTCCGACGGCCGCGCCAAAACGTCCAGCCGGCGACGACGGTGCTGCCGCACCCCAGGCGGCCAGCGTCACGTCGCGCGCCCTGGCGCTGCTGGGCACTTTCGATACCGAGCATTCCGTTCAAAGCCTCAGTTCCATGGCCCGGAGGGCAGGGCTCCCGGTGGCCACCGCACACCGCCTGGCCGGTGATTTGGTGGCGTGGGGCGGCCTCGAGAAGGCGAACGGCGAATACCGTGTAGGCCAGCGGATCTGGCGGCTGGGCCTGCTGGCACCCGCGCAGCAGAACATCGCCGAAGTGGCCGCACCCTTTATGCAGGACGTTCTCTTCGTCACCCACAACGTGGTGAACCTGTTCATTTTGGACGGCGAGGAGGTCCTGCTGGTGGAGCGGATGTCCGGCACCGGTGCCGGCCAGCCGTTCCGGCGCGTGGGCGCCCGCCTGCCCCTGCACGCAAGCGCCGCGGGCAAAATCATGCTCGCTTACGGAGCCAAGGACCTCTTTTCCTCCGCTGTCCAGCGGCTGGAGCCGCATACGCCGCGGACCATCACCCAGCCCGGACTGCTGGCTGCCGAGATCGAGCGGGTCCGTGCCAACGGCTACGCCACCACTGAGGAGGAAGCCGGCCCGGACAACTACGGCCTGGCCGTTCCGGTTTTACTGCCGAACAAGCAGGTGGTGGCCGCGCTGGGCATCGTCACCCGGGGGCGCCCGGCCCCGGTGGGCAGTGTGGTTCCGGTGCTCAACATTGCTGCACGCGGCATCGCGCGGCGCCTGGGCGTGGAGCACTTGCCGCACTAATTTGCGGTTGCGCGCCAAGTGCCGCGCCAGGTGCCGCGACAGCTGCCAGGGCAGATCTTTCCGTTGGGTGGAAAGGGTCGCCCCGCGTGTGGCGTGCAACACCTAACCTCAAGTAAGCCCTTAGAGCGCCGGACCTCCGGCCGAAGCCTGCCGCGCAGGCGAGCCGTCCCAAAGGAAGTGAAAACCCCATGAGTGCATCTGCAGGAGCCACCATCGACGCCGTGGTCGATCAGGTGGACAGCGTGGCGGACCAGGTGGTCTCCCTGGTGCTGCGGCGTGCCGACGGCCAGCCGTTCCAGCCCTGGCAGCCCGGCGCACACATCGATGTCCATGTGGGGGACGGCCTGGTGCGCCAGTACTCCCTGTGTTCCTCACCTGACGAGCTGGACCACCTCCGGATCGGCGTGCTGCACGTGCCGGATTCCCGGGGCGGGTCGAAAGCGGTGCACGCGCTGCTGGCCGGCACGCCGCTGACCATCTCCGAGCCGCGTAACAACTTTCCGATGCGTGACTCCCGCCGCTACCTCTTCCTCGCGGGCGGCATCGGCATCACGCCGCTGATTCCGATGCTTGAGGCGGCTGAGGCCGCCGGCAAGGAATGGACCCTGGTCTATGGCGGCCGGAGCCGGAATACCATGGCCTTCGCGCAGCAGCTCGAAGACCGGTATGGCCCGGACCGTATCCGCATCATCGCCGAGGACGAGGCAGGCCGGCTGGACCTGGACCAGATCCTGGGCATGCCCCGGGCGCACATGCTGGTTTACGCATGCGGTCCCGGCGGGCTGCTCGGTGCGGTGGAGGAACGCTGCATGGGCTGGCCTCCGGGCGCCCTGCACACCGAACGTTTCGTTGCCTCCACCTTGGGCGCTGCCGCGGCCAACGCCCCGTTCGAGGTCGAGCTGGCCCGCACCGGAACCACCGTGACCGTGCCCAACGACAAGACCATCCTCGAAGCTGTGGAGGAGGTGGGCGTGCGCGTCCTGTCCTCGTGCCGGGGCGGCTTGTGCGGCACCTGCGAAACCCAGATCATCTCGGGTGAGCCTGAGCACCGCGATGCCGTCCTCAGCCAGGAGGACCGTGACGCCGGCGAAGTCATGCTGGTTTGCGTCTCCCGTGCCGCGGCCGGCTGCCCGCGCCTCGTCCTGGATCTCTAGCCACCTCATTCATCCCGCCAAGTTTTGTCCCCAGGAGTGTTTCCCATGACCGTTATCACCCATGACGCCAGCGTGTTGGGCGAGGATCCGTTCGACACCGCGAACCTCCTGGACCCGTACCCGTTTCTGGGCCGGCTCCGCGATGCCGGTGCCGTCTCCTACCTGGAGAGCACCGGCAGCTACGCCGTGGCCGGCTACCAGGAGGTCTATGAGGTCCTCACCGACTTCGAAACCTACATCTCCTCGGGCGGGCTGGGCCCGCGGGACATCCGGAAGGATTCGGGCTGGCGGCCGCCCAGCATCCTGGAATCGGATCCGCCCATCCACACCGTGATGCGCCGGGCGCTGACCGGCGTCATCAATCCCAGTACAGTCCGCGCCCTCCGCGAACCGTTCACGCCACCGGCTGTGGAGCTGACGGAACAGCTGGCGCAACGCGAGCGGTTCGACGCCATCGCGGACCTCGCCGAAAAGTACCCCCTGCGTGTCTTCCCGGACGCGGTGGGGATTCCCGACGTCGGACGTGAACATCTGTTGCCGTACGGCAACATGGTGTTCAACGCGTTTGGCCCGGAGAACTACATCTTCAAGCAGGCTTTTGCCCAGGGCGATGAGCACGCTGCCGCGGTGATGCGGAACTGCCAGCGCGAAAACCTGGACGACGTCGGCTTCGGTGCCCAGATCTGGAAGCGCGTGGAGGACGGCCTGATTACCGAGCAGCAGGCCACGCTGCTGGTCCGCGCCCTGCTGTCCGCCGGAGTGGACACCACCATCTTCGGCATCGGGAACACGCTCTCGGTGCTGGCGCGTTACCCAGAGGCCTGGGCCCGGCTGCGCGAGAACCCCAAGCTGGCCAAATTTGCCGTGGACGAGGCGCTGCGCCTGGAATCGCCGTTCCAGAAGTTCCACCGGACCGTTGCCGTGGACACGGTCCTGGGCGGCGTGCACCTGCCGGCGGGCGCCAAGGTGCTGGTGTTCCTCGGGGCCGCGAACCGTGACCCGCGCAAATGGGGTGACAATGCCGATGACTTCGATCTCCACCGCAATGCGTCGGGCCACGTGGCGTTCGGCATGGGCCTGCACCAGTGTGTGGGACAGCCTATCGCCCGGCTCGAAATGGAGATTGTGCTGCAGCAGCTGCTCAAGCGCGTGGCCGCGATCGAGCCGGACGGTGCTCCCGCGCCGATACTGCACAACGTGCTCCGCGGGTTTGAATCCCTGCCGGTGAGGATCACTGCCGCATAGGCCGCATCTTCCGGGAGGCCGGGAGCCTCCCGGAGGTGTCCCATTCACCGGATAGCGCTTGCCCTTTGACGTAATGGACGTCACCTTCTATATTGGATGAATCGATTCAAGAGCTGACGCCCGAGCCCCTGTCCGGCGGTTTGCGGCGCTGACGCCGCCACAACTGTTTCCAGCGGTTCCGGTTCCTTGCCAAAGAAGACGAAGGACAAGCACATGAGCACCACCCCAACCCGCGTGGCCCCTTCCAGTCCAGCTGCTGGTGCAGTTTTGCGGGATCCGAAGAAAGCGGCAATGAGCGGCTGGATCGGAAGTGCCCTCGAGTACTACGACTTCGCGCTGTACTCGCTGGCCGCCACGCTGATCTTCCCCACCATCTTCTTTCCCGCGGAAAACCCCACCGTCGGGATCATTGCCTCCCTTGCAACCTACGCGGTAGGCTACGTCTCCCGGCCGGTAGGCGCCGTCGTCCTCGGTGCCTACGGGGACCGGCACGGGCGCAAGAAGGTGCTCGTCTTCGCCATGTTGCTCATGGGCTTCGCGACCTTCGCGGTCGGGCTCCTGCCCACCTACGGGCAAGTGGGCCTCCTCGCCCCCGCCCTGCTGGTGATCCTCCGCCTGATCCAGGGCTTCGCGGTGGCCGGCGAACTCGGCGGTGCCAGCGCGATGATCGTCGAACACTCGCCGGACGCCCGGCGCGGCTTCTTCGCCAGCTTCAGCCTCCAGGGCACCCAGGTGGGGTCAATCCTGGCCACCGCCGTCCTGCTGCCGCTCGCCGCCCTCCTTCCGGCTGACCAGTTCGGTGCCTGGGGCTGGCGCATCCCCTTCCTGCTCAGCGCCGTCGTTATTTTTGCCGGCTATCTCATTCGCCGCCGGGTGACCGAGCCCCCTGCCTACACCGCGCAGCCGGGTACCGAGGGAACCAAACACCGCTTTCCGCTCGCCGAGCTCCTGCGCACCCGGCCGGGAGCACTGGTCCGCTGCGTGCTCATGACCTTCACCAATGTCATCGGCATGGCCACCCTGATTTTCGGCGTCTCCTTTGCCACGCAGAAGGGTTACGGCAACGGCTTCTCCAGCAGCGAGTTCCTGTGGGTGACGCTGGTCGCCAACATCGCGGCCGTGGCCACCATTCCGGTGTTCGGCGCGCTCTCGGACAGGATCGGCCGGCGGATGCTGATGGCGGCCGGCGGCGTCATCGGCGGCGTCCTGGTGACCGGATACCTGTGGGCGATCGAGCAGGGGAGCCTCCCGCTGGTCTTCGTCTGCGTGGTCATCGTGCAGGGCATCTTTTTCCAGATGTGGAACGCCACGTTCGCCACGTTCTTCCAAGAGCAGTTCCCCATGCGGATCCGGGTAACCGGCTTCGCTGTCTCGCAGAACATCGGACTCATGATCGCGTCGTTCTTCCCGAGCATCTTCACCGCAATCGCTCCTCCCGGCTCGGCCAACATCCCCCTGACCATCGGGCTGGTCACGCTCGGCATCTGCCTGGTCTCCGCGGTGGCCACCCTGATGTCCTCCGACACCAGGGGCACGTCTCTCGAGGACCTCGAGGCGCAAAAGACCGGACGAACCGCAGGCCGCTAGGTGTACTGAGTCAGGACGTTGGTTACATCGTGAATAGGTGAAGACCTCTTAGGTTGGTGGTTGCCACACACAGCCAACGACTAAGAGGTCTTCATGCTCCACCGTAATGCCCGTCTGACCCCGACCGGTAGACGGATCCTCGTCGAACGCGTCTTGACCGGCCGTCCGGTTGCCCACGTGGCCAAGGAAATGGGCGTCTCGCGAACCTGCGCCCACCGCTGGATCCGCCGGTATCGGGCCGATGGCTGGAAGGGCCTGGAGGACCGCAGCTCCAGACCAAAGTCCTGCCCGCACGCCACTCCGGTGAACGTGGTTGCCGAGGTCCTGGCACAGCGCGTCGAGCACCGCGAGGGGCCGACTGATTTGGCCTTGCGCTGCGGTGTCAGCGCCCGGACGGTCTCCCGGATTCTGGCCCGTGCCGGCATGCCCAAGCTATGGGATCTTGACCCCGTGAGCGGGGCACGGATTCGGGCTTCGCGCGCCACAGACCGCCGCTACGAACGAGACGCCCCCGGGGACATGATCCACATTGACGTCAAGAAACTCTGTGAGTCTTATCAGCAGCTGGTCTGGGACTGGCTGGCAGGATGGTATCGGCCGTCCGCCTCGGTGGTTGTGACTCAAAGAAACTATGACCATTAGTGTCTTGCGTCCGACTTGTCCTTCCGTCGGGGTGGTCGGCCGGTACCTGTCCGGCCCACTTCGGTGACTTGATCAGAAGATTGTCCGCGTTGTTGAGCGCGTGACTCGTCACAGTGCTGTTCCGATGTGATTCCTACCCGGACCGGTACCGGCCTTTAGCGGCCGGACCTTGTCCATCGCTGAGGAAAGGTGCTGCACCGCCATGTCTATCGTTGCGCATTCCCACCCGTTTGTCGTGGGGGTTGATACCCACGCCCGGAATCATGTTTACGCCGTCCTCGCCGCCGGGACCGGCGAGCTGCTGGATACCCGGGAGTTTCCCACGACGCCTGCCGGCATCAGCAGGGCCATCGCCTGGGTCGCCCGCCGTACCGGGGCAGACGCTGGCGCGCTCTGGGTCATCGAAGGCGCCGCATCCTACGGGGCTGTCCTGGCCGGCACTGTTGCCGCCGAGGGCTTCCCTGTCGCCGAGGCACCACGCATGGATGCCAGGAAGCGCCGCGGCGTTGGGAAGTCCGATGCCCTGGACGCCCACCGGCTCGGCGCGGCCGTGCTGCCGCTGCCGCTGGAGAAGCTGCGCCGGCCCAGGGTGAACGACGGGGTCCGTCAAGCCCTGCGGATCCTGATCACGGCACGCGATGCGATGAGCACCGAGCGGACCCGCTCGGTCAACGCGCTCACCGCGCTGCTGCGCACACACGTTTTGGGAATGGACGCCCGGAAGCCTCTTTCAGGCGGGCAGATCACTGACGTCTCGCGGTGGCGTGCACGCGAGGAGGAGCTCTCCCTGTCCATTGCCCGCGCCGAGGCGGTTCGCCTGGCCAGGCGTGTCCTCGAACTCGATGAACAGCTCAAATCCAACGAGAACCAGCTGACCGAGCTGGTGCAGATCAGCGAGGCCGCGCCCCTGCTTCAGGAACCGGGCTTTGGGCCCGTCGCTGCAGCGACCTGCCTCGCCACCTGGTCCCACCACGGGCGGGTTCGAAACGAAGCCGCCTACGCCTCCCTGGCGGGCGTCAACCCGATCCCTGCGTCTTCGGGAAACACCGTCCGCCACCGCCTGAACCGCGGGGGCGACAGAAGCCTGAACCGCGCCTTACACATGGTTGCGCTCACCAAAATGGCCCACGATCCCGAGACCCGGAAATACGTCGAGAAGCGGCGGGCAGAAGGCCACACAAATAGGGAAATCCGTCGATGCATCAAGCGCTACCTAGCCCGACGCGTACACCGTACGCTCAATGCCTCCTGCACTTCGAATGCCGCTTGACAGACATAGAAGAGTCGGACGGATCCCCGACGGCGGAGGCTGGCGGGCTGACCCGGCACAGAGCCCCGCCAACCACCGCACGTCAGGCCAGAAACTCGGTTTTGACTACGTTCACGTGGCCGTCGATGACTACACCCGCTTCGCCTACGCCGAAGTCCTGCCCGACGAGAAAGGCCCTACCTGCGCAGGGTTTCTCACCAGGGCCGCGGCTGCCATGGCAGCCAACGGGGCACCGGTCAAACGCGTGATGACTGACAACGCGTTCGCCTACCGGCTCTCCCTCGATTTCCAGAACGCACTGGCAAAGCTGGGCGCTAAACACATCCTGATCAAACCCCGCCACCCCTGGCAAAACGGCAAAGCAGAACGCTTCAACCGCACCCTCCAGGAAGGCTGGGCCTATCGACAACCCTTCGCCTCAAACCAGGCCCGCACCGACGCCCTGCAGCCTTGGCTAAACTTCTACAACAACCACCGGCCCCACGGCAGCCTCGGAGGCAAACCACCCATCAGCAGGTGCAACCAACCTACTGGCTGAGTACAGCTAGGGGTCCGCAGTCATTTAGCCAGAAGGAGGGGCAGCGCGTGCTGCCCCTCCTTCTTCGTGTGCCGGCCTGTGCCCCCGGGCAGGGCGGCTTGCACGCAATGACAATTTGTATAGATGTATACAAGTATGATGGCTGGCGGAGGTACAAACGATGCGAGAGTCACGCGCCCGGAACACCGGCGCACACTTTGTCTACCAGGAACTCAAGCGCCGGATCCTGAGCCTTGAGTTGAAGCCGGGGGAGCGCATCTACGAACCGGCGATGGCGTCGGCGCTGCAGGTGAGCCGCACGCCGCTGCGCGAGGCCATCCGGCGCCTCATCAGCGAGGACCTGCTGGAACAGCAGCCCACAGGCGGGGTGCTGGTGCCGGCCCTGGACGAAGCTGCCATTTCAGAACTCTATGAGGTTCGCGCGGCAATGGAATCCCTGATGGCCCGCAACGCCTGCCTGAAAGCGACGCCTGCTGATATCGAAGCCCTGCACGGCATCCTTGAACGCAACGCCGCCATGGTGACGTTCGCCGACGATGCCATGCAGCAGGGCATGGCACTGCACGCCAGCATCGCAGCAATCGCCGGGAACTCCTGGGCCCGCCGCTTCCACAGCCAGATTTCCAGCCACATGGAGCGGTACCGGCACTTCACCAACAGCACGCAGGAACGCCGGGACCAGGCCCTCGCCCAGCACCGCACCTTGGTGGATGCAGTAGCCGGCGGCGACCCGGACAAGGCTGCCCGGATCGCCTTCGATCACGTCATGGGCGCCCGTGACGCTGCTGTCCGTGCCATGTCCGGCACCGCCACAACCGGCGCATGATCGGTGAACTCGGACGCCGCTCGGCCAAAGCCCTCCTGGTGCACTCCGCCCTGATCCAGGCCGTCACCTTCCTGGTCCGCCCGGCTGCCACCTACCGAGCCCTCGAGCTGGACGTCCCTGGTTTCGCGCTCGGCCTGCTGGCCGCCAGCTATGCGGTCTTTCCCCTGCTGCTCGCCGTACCCACAGGCGGCCTGGTGGACCGTCTGGGTGAGCGCCGGCTCATGGCGATCGGGTCCGCCGTCGTGCTTTCCTGCTCTGTCTTCCTGCTGCTGTGGGGCTCGTCGATTTTGACCCTGGTAATCGGAACCGCGCTGCTGGGGGCAGGGCAGCTGGCCTGCGTGGTGGGGCAGCAGGCGGTGGTGGCCAACAACGCTGCCGCGTCGCGGATGGACTCAGCCTTCGGCTACCTCACGTTCGCCGCATCCCTGGGACAGGCCCTGGGGCCGCTGGCGATTTCCCTGGTGGGCGGGGCGTCCGTCCGTCCCAACACGCAGGCGATCTTCCTGCTCTCGGTCATCATGAGCCTGGTGCTTTTCCTGGCCACCTTCGTAGTCTCAGCACCCGTCAGCGGCGGGAAAAGGAAGGCTATGTCCGCCGGCGGCAGGGGCAGCGCGGTGTCGCTGCTGAAGGCTCCCGGCGTCGCCCGGGCGCTGGCCACCAGCGCCACCGTCCTGGCCGTGGTGGACCTGACCATGGTCTACCTGCCGGCCCTCGGTGCCGACCGCGGACTCACGGCGGCAACCGTGGGCGCCATGCTGACCGTCCGCGCGGTCTTCTCCATGGTTTCGCGGCTCCTGCTGGGCCGGGTATCCCGGAAGATCGGCCGGATGCGGCTGCTGGTGGTCAGCCTTGCACTGTCCACGGCGGCGCTCGCGGTGGCGGCGATCCCCATGCCGGCGTGGCTGCTCTTTGTCGTGATGGCCGTGCTTGGCCTTGGCCTTGGCATCGGCCAGCCGCTGACCATGTCCTGGCTTTCGTCGCAGGCCCCGGAGGGGCAGCGCGGGCGTGCCCTGGCCCTACGGCTCGCGGGGAACCGGGTGGGGCAGGTGGTCCTGCCGAGTGTGATCGGCGGGGTTGCGGCCGGGCTTGGTGCCGGCGGCGTGTTCCTCGCGTCGGCCGTGGTGGTGGGCGGGACGCTCCTGCTGCTCCGGGGCGTGCAGCTGGACTGACGGTGCTTCCCTGCGTCACGGCGGGCACGCTTTCAGGGAAACGCACGACGGCGGGACCCCGGGTTTCCGGGGCTTCCCCGCCCCAGGTGGGCCGAAAGCGTGCCGTGCGTGACGCCGTCGTACGCTCTGAATGGTTCCGTTGGACAGAAACCGCCGTTGCCAGCCGCCCGCCCGCCCTGCAGGCTGTGTGGATGACGAAGCTGCAGCCCGACGCCAACCATTCAGGGCTCGACGCCACTGCGGTCGCCTCCGCGATCGAGCCGGACCCGGCCGGGGTCATCGCGCTGGAACCGGCGCTGGCCGGGATCTGGGAACTGGCCGCGCCGTACTTGAAGGTCCGGGACAACGACGCCCACACGCTGTACGCCTTCGGCCTGGCCCGCGCCCTGCTGGACGCCCATCCGGAAGCGGATGCTGCCGTCGTCCTTCCCGCGATCATGCTGCACGATATCGGCTGGTCCCAGGTGCCGCCCGCCGACGTCCTGGCGGCCATTGCGCCCGGCGGCGGCAGGCCGGACCTGGTGCTGCTGCACGAAAAGGGGGGCGCGCGGCTGGCCGCGGACATCCTCGCGGAGTGCCGTTATGACAACGCCCGGATCCCGGCCATCCTGGCCATCATCGACGGCCATGATTCCCGGCGGGAGGCCCTCTCCATCGAGGACGCAATCGTCAAGGACGCGGACAAGACCTGGCGCCTCAGCCCGCACGGGATCGACACCGTGATGGACTGGTTCGGTCTGGACCGCGGACAGGCCCTGCGGCTCTGCTCCCAGCGCGTGCACGGCCACCTGTTCACCGCAGAGGCGCAGGCCATGGCGCGCGCGCTGTCAGCACTGGAATCCGTCACCCTCTGGCCGCAGCGGCAGCGCCTGCTTGGCTGAGCCGGAAACCGGCGCGGCCCGGAGCCGTTCCCGCGCTTAGACTCGTTCCGGACGCTGCCGGCACCCTGGGCCCAGCGCCAGGAGCGAGGAGGCCCCCATGGCCGGCGGCAGCCGCGACCCCGGACGCACCGTGACGTCCAAAGTGCTGTCCATCCTGGAAGCCTTCGAGACCTCCCGCGGCGCCCTGAGCCTGACCGACATCGCGGACAAATCCGGACTGCCGCTCAGCACCGCGCACCGGCTGGTGAACGAACTGACCGACTGGGGATTCCTGTCGCGGGAACCGAATGGCCGCTACCAGCTGGGGATCCGGCTGTGGGAGCTGGCGCAGAATACGGGCCGCCAACTGCGCGATGCCGCCCACCCCTACATCCAGGACCTGTTCTCGCTGACCGGCGAGACGGCACACCTAGCTATCCGGGCCGGCAATGAGGTCCTGTACATCGACCGGGTCTACGGCTCCAAGCGCGTGCCCCGCGCGTCCCGGGTGGGCGGCCGCCTGCCGATGCACGCCACCGCCGTCGGGAAAGTCATCCTGGCGTTCGAAGACGACTGGGTGCGCGACGCCTACCTGCACCGGGACCTGGAACGCGCCACGGCCCACACCCACATCGACCCGCAGAAATTCACCGCCGAGCTGGCGGACATCCACGCGCAGGGTTACGCCACCACCCTCGAAGAAGTGCGGCTTGGCTCGTGCTCCATTGCGGTCCCGGTGTTCCACACCGGCCGGATCGGCGCCGCCATCGGCCTGGTGCTGCCCACCGCCCAGGCGTCCACCATGAACAGGTACCTTCCCGTCCTCAAGGGCATATCGGCCCAGATCGAAAAGGCCACAGCACGCATCCCCCTGGAGACACTGATCGGCGTCCACAAAGGACCCCGCGGCTGAGACCATTCGTTTCCGTCCAGTGGAAGCCGGCGCTGTCCCTGCCCGGTGATGTGGACCACACTGGTCACTAAGAACCCCCCGCCGCCCTGAGGCGCCGGACGGAGCCAAAGTCACCAGGAGTCACCATGTCATCGTCGACAGAAACGGCTGGCCGCTGTCCTTTCGGGTACGGCGCCGAAGCCCCCGCCGGGCACCACGGCTACGAACCCTTCCAGATGAAGGATCCCTTCACCGCCTACGCAGAACTCCGGGCCGAGCAGCCCGTGATGTTCGATGAGCGTATTGGCCTCTACGTGGTCTCCCGCTACGACGACATCAAGGCCGTCTTCGAGGACTGGGAAACGTTCTCCAGCGAGAACGCCCAGGCTCCGGTCCGGGAACGCGGTCCGTCCGCGAAGAAGATCATGGAAGAGGGCGGCTTCACCGCCTACTCCGGCCTGTCCGCCCGCCGGCCGCCGGAGCACACCCGCATCCGCGCCGTGGTGCAGAAAGCCTTCACGCCCCGCCGCTACAAGGCCCTGGAACCGTTCATCCGGCAGAACGTGGTGGACCTGCTCGAAAAGATGCTTTCCCGCGAAGAGCGCCGCGGGGACCTGGTCAAGGACTTGGCCTACGACGTTCCCACCATCACCATCCTCACCCTGATCGGGGCCGACGTTTCCCAGGTGGACACGTTCAAGCGCTGGTCGGACTCCCGCGCCGCCATGACCTGGGGCGACCTTAGCGACGAACAGCAGATCCCGCACGCCCACAACTTGGTGGAGTACTGGCAGGAATGCCTGCGACTGGTCCGGGTGGCCCACGAACAGGGCGGCGACAATCTCACCGCGGACCTGGTCAAGGCCCAGCAGGACGGCGCCGAGATCTCGGACCACGAGATCGCCTCGGTCCTTTACAGCCTGCTCTTCGCCGGGCACGAGACCACCACCACCCTCATCTCCAACGCCCTGCGCGAGCTCCTGGCCCGTCCGGAGCAGTGGCAGCAGCTGGTGGCGGATCCCAAGAAGATCCCCGCCGCCATCGACGAGGTCCTCCGCTACGCCGGCTCCATCGTCGGATGGCGGCGCAAAGCCCTCAAGGACACCGAGGTGGGCGGAGTACCCATCCAGGAGGGCTCGCAGCTGCTGCTCCTGATGGGCTCGGCCAACCGCGATGAAACCAAGTTCACCGCCGGCGAGGACTTCGACATCACCCGGCCCAATGCCCGCGAGCACCTTTCCTTTGGATTCGGCATCCACTACTGCCTGGGCAACATGCTCGCCAAGCTGCAGGCAAAAATCGCGCTCGAGGAAGTGGCCCGGCTCGCCCCCAGGTTGCAGCTCGACGCCCCGGAGGACATCGCCTTCCGCGAAAACCTCTCCTTCCGTGTTCCCGAGACCGTTCCTGTCACCTGGAAGGCCTAAGCACCATGCAAAGCAACGATTACGTCCAGTTCTTCGACGGCGGCATCGAGCCGAAGCTTGAAAACCTCGGCGGCAAGGGCGCGTCCCTGGTCACCATGACTTCCGCCGGCATGCCCGTTCCACCCGGATTCGTCGTCACCACCGCGCAGTTCGATGCCTTCATGGACGAAGCCGGCATTACGGCGAAGATCCACGAACTGCTCGCCGGCCTCGACCCGGAGGACACCCGGCAGGTGGACCAGGTATCCGCGGCCATCCGCGAGGACATCTGCTCCCGCCCGGTACCTGAGGCACTGCGCAGCATGACTATTGCCGCTTATGAATCCCTGATGGGACGCTTCGACGCCCCCGTCCCGGTGGCCGTGCGGTCCAGCGCCACCGCAGAGGACCTGCCGGACGCCTCCTTCGCCGGGCAGCAGGACACCTACCTTTGGCTGGACGGGGTCAAGGCGGTCACCGACCACATCCGCCAGTGCTGGGCTTCGCTCTACACGTCCCGCGCCATCATCTACCGGCTCAAGAACAGCATCCCCAACGAAGGCCTGTCCATGGCCGTGGTGGTGCAGAAGATGGTCAACTCCAAGGTTTCCGGCGTGGCCATCACCATGGACCCCACCAACGGCGACCGGTCCAAGATCACCATCGATTCCTCCTACGGCGTGGGCGAGATGGTGGTCTCCGGCCAGGTCACCCCGGACAACATCGTGCTGGACAAGGTGACCCTCGCCGTCGTCAGTGAACACCTGGGGGACAAACACGCCGAGCTGGTCCCGGACGCCGGTGCCAAGGGGCTGGTTGAGCGCGAGGTCGACGACGAACGCCGGGGCCGCCGCAGCCTCACCGACGCCGAGCTGACCGCCGTCGCCCAGATGGCCAAGCGGGCCGAGAAGCACTACAAGTGCCCGCAGGACATTGAATGGGCCCTCGACGCCGACCTCCCCGACGGCGAAAACCTGCTCCTCCTGCAGTCCCGGCCGGAAACGGTCCACTCCTCCAAGCCCGCACCGGTGACCGCGCCCCAGCCCGTCGTCACCGGCGGCTACTTCAGCGGACTGAGCACCCCCGCGCTCAAGCCAACTGCCTGACCCATCCGAGGCTTCACCCCACCAAGGCTCACCGCCGAGCCCTCCTGAAAGGACCACCATGTCCATGAAGTCGTTCCCCAAGCCCTCCGAGCTGCCGGTTCCCGCCGGCGCCGAAGGATGGGAAAAGCTCTACCCCTACTACCTGGTCTTCCAGGACAAACTCAAGGAACAGGAGGACGCCAAGTTCTGGTTCTGCGACAGCCAGCACTGGCCGACCGTGTTCAAGCCCTTCGAAACCATCGGCGGCGAATTCGCGGTCAAGTGCCTGGGCCAGTACAACGCCCGGCACCTGATGATCCCCAACGCCAACGGCATCGAATTCCGTATCCACCTGGGCTACCTCTACATGTCGCCGATTCCGGTTCCCGAGGACCAGATCGCCGCCCGCGTACCGCTGTTCGAGCAGCGCGTTGGCCACTACTTCCAGAACTGGGAGCAACTGCTCAAGGACTGGCACGTCAAGGTCAAGGGCACCATCGCCGAGATGGAAACCATTTCCTTCCCCAAGCTTCCGGACATGGTCCCCATGGAGGACATCACCTCCGGCAAGGGCAAGGACGGCTCCGAAAAGCTGCTGGAAAGCTACGACCGCCTCATCCAGCTGGCCTACCAGAACTGGCAGTACCACTTCGAGTTCCTGAACCTGGGCTACATCGCCTACCTGGACTTCTTCAACTTCTGCAAGCAGGTCTTCCCCAACATCCCGGACCAGTCCATCGCCAGCATGGTCCAGGGCGTCGACATGGAACTGTTCCGCCCCGATGACGAGCTCAAGCAGCTCGCCAAGCTCGCCGTCGAACTGGGCCTCCAGCCCCACTTCGGAAACACGGACGACGTCGAGGCTACCTTGGGTGCCATCGCCGCCGCCCCGGGCGGGGACCGCTGGCTGGCCCAGTACGAAGGTGCCAAGGACCCCTGGTTCAACTTCACCGTGGGCAACGGCTTCTACGGCCACGACAAGTACTGGAACGTGAACCAGGAAATCCCGCTGGGCTACATCGCCGACTACATCCGCCGCGTGGACGAGGGCCAGGAAATCATGCGTCCCGTCGAGGCCCTCATCGCCGAACGCGACCGCATCATTGAGGAATACCGCGACCTCCTCGAAGGCGACAACCAGGCCGTCTTCGACGCCAAGCGCGGCCTCGCCGCCACCGCCTACCCTTACGTGGAGAACCACAACTTCTACATCGAGCACTGGACCATGGGCGTCTTCTGGCGCAAGATCCGCGAACTCTCCCGCATGATGCATGCCGAGGGCTTCTGGACCCAGCCGGACGACCTGCTCTACCTGGGCCGCAACGAGGTCCGCGACGCCCTCTTCGACCTGGTCACCGGGTGGGGCGTGGGTGCCAAACCCATCGGCCCCGACTACTGGCCCGAGGAGATCGAACGCCGCCGCGGCATCGTGGACGCTCTCAAGACCGCCCGCCCCGCCCCCGCCCTGAACACCCCGCCGGCATCCATCACCGAACCCTTCACCCGGATGCTCTGGGGCATCACCACCGAACAGGTCCAGCAGTGGCTGGGAGCCGGTGAAGAGGTGGAAGGCGGCGGACTGCGCGGCATGGCCGCCTCACCCGGCGTGGTGGAAGGCCTGGCCCGCGTGGTCACCGACGCCGACCAGCTCTCCGAGGTGCAGCAGGGCGAAATCCTGGTGGCCACGGTGACCGCTCCCTCCTGGGGTCCCATCTTCGGCAAGATCAGCGCCACGGTCACGGACATCGGCGGCATGATGAGCCACGCGGCGATCGTTTGCCGCGAATACGGCCTGCCGGCCGTCACCGGCACGGGCTCCGGGTCCACCACCATCAAGACCGGTCAGCGGCTGCGTGTGGACGGCACCAAGGGCACGGTTCAGATCCTGGACGCCGAGGACGACCTCGTGGTTGCCGGACCCGGCGCCCACAGCCATAGCCATGTCTGATCTAAACATTCCCTCCGGGGCATATGCCGTTGACGGAACCGAGGAAAGGACGGTCCTTATCACCGGCGCCGCGGGCGGGCTGGGCAGGGCGTTCGCGCTCGGTTTTGCCGGCCGTGGATACCGGGTGGCGGTGGCGGACATCAATCCCGAGGGCGCCGAACAGACCGCCAAACTGGTCCGGGAAGCCGGTGCCAACGCCGCGGCCTTCGCCGCAGACGTGACCGACGTCCACTCCACGGAGCAGCTCGCCGCAAGCTGCGCGGAGTTCGGAAACGGACGCATCGACGTCGTCCTTAACAACGCGGCGGTGTACGCGGGGGTGACCCGCAGCCGCTTCGAGGACATCGATCCGGCCGAATGGGACCTGGTGATGAATGTCAACCTCAAGGGCCCCTGGCTGGTGACCCGCGCCGCGAGCCCCTACCTGGCCGAGGGCGGGCGCGTCATTAACCTCTCCAGCGCCACGATCTTCAGCGGCTCGGAACAGTGGGCGCACTATGTTGCCTCCAAGGGCGGCGTGGTGGCACTCACCCGGGTTATGGCCAAGGAACTGGGCCGGCGGGGGATCACGGTGAACGCGATCGCCCCCGGCTTCACGCTCACGGAAGCCAGCTACGGGCTCATGGAAAACGCCGAGAACTACGGCGTGGACCGCGGCGCCATCAAGCGCGCCAGCCAGCCCGAGGACATCGTGGGCGCCGCCCTGTTCCTCGCCGGGCCGGACAGCTCCTACTACACCGGCCAGACCATGGTGGTGGACGGCGGCCGGCAGTTCATCTGACCGGCCACCCCCGCCACCATCCAACCAACTTCAACCAAGGAGGACCACAATGCCAACGGTTCACTTCACCGACGCAGAAGGCACCGTCCGGGACGTCGAAGGCAATGCAGGCGATTCGGTCATGGAAACCGCGGTGCGCAACGGCGTCCCAGGCATCGTGGCCGAATGCGGCGGCTCGCTGTCCTGCGCCACCTGCCACGTCTTCGTCCGCGAGGACTGTGCATCGCAGCTGCCCGCCATGGAGGACATGGAGGACGAGATGCTCTACGGCACCGCCGTGGACCGTGAGGACAACTCCCGGCTGTCCTGCCAGCTCCGCCTGACGGACGAGCTCGAACTGTTCGTCACCACCCCCGAAACCCAGGTGTAGCCATGGGAACGCAGGCAGTGGAACAGGAAACCGCGACGGCCACGGTTCCCACCAGGACCGGGCTCCTGATCATCGGCGCCAGCCAGTCCGGCGTGCAGCTGGCGGTATCGCTCCGGGCGCTGGGCTTCGACGAACACATCACCCTGCTGGGGGACGAGGACCACCGCCCGTACCAGCGGCCGGCGCTGTCCAAGGAGTTCCTGCAGGGCACCGTGGAAAGCGAATCCCTCATCTTCCGCTCCAACGACTACTGGGCCGGGCACAACGTGGACCTGGTCAAGGGCGAATACATCGTCCGGATCGACAAGGAAGCGGACGGTTCCGGGGTGGCGCATGCGTCCTCGGGCCGGGAGTTTCCGTTCAAGCGGCTGGCCCTGACCGTGGGCGCCAGGGCGCGGAAGCTCGAGATTGACGGCAGCGGCCTGGACGGCGTGCTCTACCTCCGCAACGCCGACGACGCCCTGGCGCTCAAAGCGCGGGTTGGCGACGCCACGGACGTGGTGGTGATTGGGGGCGGGTTCATCGGCCTTGAAGCCGCGTCCAGCCTGCAGAAGATGGGGAAAAATGTCACCGTGCTCGAATTTGGGCCGCGGCTCGTGGGCCGGGCCGTGGGGGAGGAGACCGCCGAATACTTCCTGCAGGCCCACCGCTCCCGCGGCCTGGATATCCGCCTCAACACCAGTGCGGCGCGCTTCACCGCTGACGACGGCGGCACCCGGGTTGCCGCCGTCGAACTCCAGGACGGGACGGTACTGCCGGCACAGATCGTCCTGATCGGCATCGGCGTCATTCCCAACACGCAACTGGCGGACCAGCTGGGCCTGGCCGTGGACAACGGCGTGGTGGTGGACCGGTTCGCGTTGGCCTCCGACGGGACCACGGTGGCCGTGGGGGACGTCGCCAACATGCCCAACCCCGTTCCCGGCTCCGAGCCCGGGGAACGGATCCGGCTGGAAAGCGTCAACAACGCCATCGAGCACGCCAAAGTGGCCGCGTATTCGCTGACCGGACGGCGCGAGGAGTACGCCGGAATCCCGTGGTTCTGGTCCAACCAGGCGGACCTCAAGCTGCAGATCGCCGGCCTGTGCAACGGCTACGACCAGACTGTGGTCCGGAACGACCGGGAACGCGGAAAATTCAGCGTCCTCTACTACCGGCAGGGCCGCATCATCGCCGCGGACTGCGTCAACGCGCCGCTGGACTTCATGGCCGTCAAGAACGCGCTCGCCAAGGGCCTCAACATTCCCGCTGATGCCGCGGCAGACCCCGGCATCCAACTCAAGACCATCACCACGGACAGCTGACTGCACCCAGACAGTAGGTTGGCCAACCCGAAGGAGCATTATGAGCACCCCCAAGACGCCGTTTGCCCCGGCGGAGCCCGGCACCGCCGCCGGTAGCGCGCCCGGCACCGCACCGGACACCGGCGACGCCCTGGCCGATGCTTTCGCCGCGGAGTACAGCGTCCGCCCCATCCCAGCCCCCGGACCCGTGGACACCACCCCCATCACCGGCACGCCCGCGGCCCTGGACTCGCTCGACGCGCTTTGGAAGGCAGTGGTCCACGAAACCAGGACCCGCGGCAATGACATCCACCTGCCCATCTCCCTGGCCTTCGCCGAACGGTTGTGCCGGGCCTACCCCGACGCGGATGCCGAACTGGTGCGGGTGGCCACGCTGCTGCACGACACTGGTTGGGCACACGTGGATGAGTCCCGGATCCTCTCGGAAGGCTTCACGGGGGACTGGCGAAAGGCCACCATCCGCTATGAGCACGAGAAGCAGGGCTGCGACGTGGCCCGCCGGGTCCTTCCCGGCCTGGGCTATTCAGGCAGATTCGTGGAACAGGTCTGCGACATTATCGACGGCCACGACACCCGGCCCGTGGCCCGCTCACTGGAGGACGCGCTGATGCGTGACGCCGACAGGCTGTGGCGGTTCGACCACGCCGGCATCGCCCTGGCCTCCTCCTGGTTCGGGATGGATCCCGCCACCTACACCGACCGGCTGGCCACCGAAATCGTCCCGGAACTCATCACCCAGGCTGCCGTGGAGATGGCCACCGCGGACCTCTGCCGGTCCAACGCCCTGCTGAAGACGGCGGTGATCCGATGACCTCCGCCACGCACGACGCACCGGCTGACGCACCGGCCCTGGCCACGCGGTCCGGCCTGGCCCTGCCGCACACCCACGTGGACACCATCTACGTTGACGGCGCCTGGCAGCCCTCCCGGGGCACCGGCCGGAACCCGGTTACCGACCCCGCCACCGGCGAAGTCTGGGGTTCTGTCCCGGACGGCACGGCGGAGGACGTGGACGCCGCCGTCGGCTCCGCCCAGAAGGCTTTCGACGGCGAATGGCGCCGGCTGGCGCCATCTGAGCGGGCCGCTTACCTGCTCCGGATCGCCGATGAAGTGGAGAAGCGGGCGGAGGAGCTCTCACTGACCAACTCGCGGGAGAACGGATCCCCGGTGGCCGAATCCTCCGGCGCCGCTGCCAACGCCGCCGGCATCCTCCGCTACTTCGCCACCCTGGTCGGATACCTGGAACAGGAGGACGTCCGCCCCTTCCCGCGCGGCGGCGGCGAATCGGTGGTGCGGCGCGATCCCCTGGGCGTGTGCGCCCTGATCGCCCCGTGGAACTTCCCCATCAACCTGGTGATGATCAAGCTGGCGCCGGCGCTGCTGGCCGGCTGCACCGTGGTGATCAAACCGGCGTCCCCCACCCCGCTGTCCATCCGCGTGATCATCGACGCCATTGCCGCAGCAGGCGTCCCGGCCGGCGTCGTCAACCTGGTCACCGGCTCCGGCCGCCTGGGTGACGTGCTGGTCAGGCACCCCGGGGTAGCCAAGGTGGCATTCACCGGCTCGACACCCGTGGGCCGGAAGATCGCCGCCGCCTGCGGTGAGCTGCTGCGTCCGGTCACCCTGGAGCTGGGCGGCAAGTCCAGCGCAATCGTGCTGCCGGACGCGGACCTGGACGCCATGTCCCGGGTGCTCATCAAATCCTCCATGCGGAACACGGGGCAGACCTGCTACATCTCCACCCGCATCCTGGCCCCCGCCAGCCGCTATGGCGAAGTGGTGGACATGGTCACGGCCACCATCGCAGCCGGGAAGCAGGGCGATCCCCTAAACCCGGAGACGGTCTTTGGCCCCTGCGCCACCGAGTCGCAGTACCGCACCGTGCTGGAATACGTGGAGTCAGGGCTGGCCGAAGGCGCCCGAGCCACCACCGGCGGGCGCGCGGCCTCGCTGGCCGGGGGGCTGGAGAACGGCTACTTCGTGGAGCCCACGGTGTTCGCGGACGTTACCCCGGACATGCGGATAGCACGGGAGGAGATCTTCGGGCCGGTGATCACCATCCTCAAATACGACGACGCCGGCGGCAGCGTCGACGAGGCTGTGGCACTGGCGAACAACACCGAATTCGGCCTGGGCGGTTTGGTGTTCGGCCGGGACGAGGACGCGGCGCTCGCCGTGGCCGACCGGATGGACACCGGCTCGGTGGGCTTGAACTTCTTCGCCTCCAACCACGCGGCCCCCTTCGGCGGCCGGCACGATTCCGGGCTGGGCACCGAATACGGGATCGAGGGGCTCAACGCCTACCTGAGCTACAAGTCGATCCACCGGAAGAGGTAGGCGGTACCTGCGCAAAGGTCCGGCCGGCGATAATCACCGGCCGGACCCTCAACGTCACGCCAGGCATGCTTTCAGGCAGAACACGACGGCGGCGCCCCGGCTTTCCGGGGATCCCCACCCCAGGTGCGCCGAAAGCGTGCCCTGCGTGACGCCGTCGTCCGCGTTACGGGGCTGAGGAAGCCGCGTTGTACGCCTGCTGGATCACAGAACCCCAGTACGGGCCGTACATCTTGGTGGAGTTGCTGCCGTAGCCGTAGCTGTTGACCGAGTTCTGGTAACCGCTGGAGCTGGTGCCGATGAACCAGGGTCCGCCCGAGGAGCCGCCCGTCATGTTGCAGGGAATTCCCTGGCTGTTGAATTGGGGGTTGTAGGGATCGTTGGTGGCGGTGCCGGAGCAGCTCTTCAGGGATTCGCCGTTGAACGGTGAGGCTGCCGGGTAGCCGAATGCCTTGTAGGCGAGCCCGCGGGCGGCGTTGAAGCTGACACCGGAGGCCCCGACGACGTCGGCAAGGTTGCGGCCGTTGAGCTGGTTCATCACGGCAAAGCCCGTGTCATACTCCATGCTGCCGGACGAGCTCCACTGGGTGGGGGCGTAAAGCGCCTTGGCGGTCCACTTTCCGTAGGGCGCGGAGCCATTCAGGTAGGCGGGAACGAACGTGAATTTGGTGGCAAAGGCTCCGGGTCCTTCATTGAGGCAGTGGCCGGCGGTGGACACGGTGTTCCGGTTGGTGGACGCCACCGAGTTTGCCGAGCAGACGTAATTGGTGCCGCCGAGGGTGAAGAACACCTTGCCGATGTGGGGCACAGGGCTCTCGCTGGCGTTGGCCTTGGCCTGGATTTGGGGTGCGGAGCCCTGGACCCTGGTCTCCTGGCCCTTGGCCTGCTCAGGGAGAACCGCCGGGCTGGACTTCTGCCGGTCCACCGCCTTCCTGGCCAGGACGTCCGCCGGGATGGCCGAACGCATGCGTTCGGGCGTCCAGTAGTCGGCGCTGGTGGTGTCGGTGACGGCCGCGCTGCTGACGCCGGCAACGTCCTTGGTGTCCGACGGTGCGGGAGCCGCCGTTGCCTGACCCGCTGAGCAGAGAGCGAACAGTGCTGCCGTGCTGAAACTCATGAGGCTTGTGGCCAGAGTCCTGGTTGATGTCATAGCTGTCCTCGGTAGGTTCGGGTGAAGCGGACCTGGATTGCGGTTCGCTGGTGATGAACCTATCCCGGTATGACAAAGTTGTAAATAAGATTCTTCATCCAGTTAATTACTCAACTAGGCTGTAATTTAGGCAGGTCGGCATGGCATTTCGTACGGATTGACCCTTGGCCCGGGTGCTAGGGCAGCCGGGATGGCCGGAGCAGGCTTGCCTCGCCTGCCCGTGCAGGGTCAAGCGGCACCGGGCTGACCAGCACCGCAGGCCCGCGGTGCAGGAATCCGTTGGACAGGGCCCGGCAGCGGATGCCGCCGCGGCCGCGCATGGCCGGATGCGCGCCGGGGGCGAGCACCTCATTCATCCAGGCGCAGGGCTGGGCGTGCCGACCGCCGTGCAGCGTCACCGAGGAGCCTCCGGATTCCAGCACAAAGTCCTGCCCCAGCAGCGGGGCCAACTGCGCTCCACGGAGGACCACATTCCGGCGGGTCATCAGGGGGTCGAACGGTGGCGCGCCCAACTCGGCGGCAATGGCTTCGAGGGACTCCGCGGCAAAGAGGGTCACGGCAGCGTCCATGTGCGCCGCCTTGCCGAAGAACCGGTCGCCCACGATTCCCTTTCCGGCCACCACCTCCGCCTGGGGAGCGTCGGTGGTGGGGACGTCGGGGGCACCGTCCCGGGCACGGCCAAAGTACGCGTGCGCAGGGGACACCAGCAGGTGCAGGATCTCGACGTCGTACCGGAACTTTTCGGGCATACGGCCAGCGTAGGGCAGCCGGGGATTGAAATCCTGCCGCGGGATGGAAGGATCGGGAACCATGGAGACATCACCTGCCAGCCAGGGCAGCGCGCTGGCCAGGAAACGGACGGCCCTTTTCTGGGCATCGGTGGGGTGCACAGCTGCCCTGGTGGGGGTTGCACTGTGGATGCTTGCCGGGAACCCTGCCGTCCTGGGCGGCCACCCGCTGCTGCCGGGCATCCTGCTGGCCTCGGCTGCCGCCGGCGCAGCCTGGGCGGTCCTGTTGTGGCGCCGCCGCGATGTTCCCCGGCCCCGCTCCCGTGTCCGGGCCGTTGGGGCGTGGGCCGGCAGGGTGGCGGTCCTGGCGCTAGCCGCCGGGCTGGCCTGGCTCAACCCCTTTGCCTACCAGCCGGGGCCGACGGCGGAGGCCGGGCCGGCGTCAGACCTCACCGTCACCGAAACGGACACCGCCATCACCATGTCACCCGATGGCGCCAGACCCACCAACGGGCTGGTCTTCTACCCGGGAGCACGCGTGGACGCCGGGGCCTACCAGGACATCCTGGCTCCGGCCGTCGGCGCCGGGTGCCGGGTGGTCATCCTTAAGGAACCGCTCGGGCTCAGCCTGCTGGACGGCAACCAGGCCCGTAGCGCCATCGGGGCGAATCCGGACATCAGCACCTGGGCGGTGGGCGGCCATTCCCTGGGCGGGGTGTCGGCATCGTCATTCGCGCTCAACAACGCCGACGTCAAGGGCCTGGTGCTGTACGCCTCCTACCCTGTGGAATCACTGCGCGGACGGACGGGCCTCTCCGTCCTGTCCGTCTCCGGCACCAGGGATGGGCTCAGCACGCCGGAGAAGATCCGGGCCTCCCGGGAACTCCTGCCCCCGGACACGGAATTCGCCGCCGTCCAGGGAGGGGTGCACGCGTTCTTTGGTGACTACGGCATACAGCCCGGTGACGGCGAACCCGGCATGAGCCGCAGCGCGGCACAGCAGCAGGTCGCCGCGGCCACGGTGTCATTCCTGGGCCGGCTTTAGGCACCCACGTACGTTGCCAGGTGCCGGCCGGTGAGCGTGGCCCGGCCGGCCACCAGATCAGCCGGGGTGCCCTCGAAAACGATCCTGCCGCCGTCGTGCCCTGCTCCCGGACCGATGTCGATGATCCAGTCTGCGTGCGCCATCACCGCCTGGTGGTGCTCGATGACGATCACTGACTTGCCGGAGTCCACCAGGCGGTCCAGCAGCCCCAGCAGTTGCTGGACGTCGGCCAGGTGCAGGCCCACGGTGGGCTCGTCCAGGATGTAGACCTCGCCGGCTTCGGCCATCTGCGTGGCCAGCTTGAGCCGCTGGCGCTCGCCGCCGGACAGGGTGGTCAGCGGCTGGCCCAGGGAGATGTAGCCCAGGCCCACGTCGGCCAGGCGTTCAAGGACCTTATGCGCCGCCGGCGTCCTGGCCTCACCCTCCGCGAAGTACGCCAGCGCTGCGTCCACGGACATGTCCAGGACGTCGGCTATGTTCATGCCGCCCAACGTATATTCGAGGACGGCGGGCTGGAAGCGGCGTCCCTCGCAGTCCTCGCAGGTGGATTCCACCGTGGCCATCACGCCGAGCTCGGTGAAGATCACCCCGGCGCCGTTGCAGGTGGGGCAGGCGCCCTCGGAGTTGGAGCTGAAGAGGGCAGGCTTGACGCCGTTGGCTTTGGCGAAGGCTTTGCGGATGGGTTCCAGCAGTCCGGTGTAGGTGGCCGGGTTGCTCCGCCGGGATCCTTTGATGGCGCCCTGGTCGATCACCACCACGCCCTCCCGTTTGGCCAAGGAGCCGTGGATCAGCGAGCTTTTTCCGGACCCGGCCACGCCCGTCACCACGCACAGCAGACCCAGCGGCACATCGACGTCGACGTCCTTCAGGTTGTTCGTCGCGGCCCCGCGGACCTCCAGCGCGCCGTTGGTCTTCCGGACGGAGTCCTTCAGGCGGGCCCGGTCGTCCAGGTGCCGGCCGGTGATGGTGCCGCTGGACCGCAGCCCGTCGACGTCGCCCTCGTAGACGATCTCCCCGCCGCCGGTGCCGGCCTTGGGGCCGAGGTCGACGACGTGATCGGCAATGGCGATCATCTCCGGCTTGTGCTCCACCACCAGGACCGTGTTGCCTTTGTCCCGCAGCTGCAGCAGGAGGGTGTTCATCCGCTCGATGTCGTGCGGGTGCAGCCCGATGCTGGGCTCGTCGAAAACGTAGGTGACGTCCGTTAGGGAAGAGCCCAGGTGGCGGATCATCTTGGTCCGCTGCGCCTCGCCGCCGGAGAGGGTGCCCGCCGGACGGTCCAGTGAGAGGTAGCCCAGGCCGATTTCGGTGAAGGAATCCAGCAGGTCGCGCAGCCCGGCGAGCAGCGGCCGGACTGAGGGCTCATCCAGCTCGCGGACCCACTGCGCCAGGTCGCTGATCTGCATGGTGCACAGGTCCGCGATGTTCCTGCCGTTGATCCGCGAGTCGAGCACCTCCGCAGTCAGCCGGGTGCCGCCGCAGTCCGGGCAGGTGGCGAAGGTGACCGCGCGTTCCACGAACCGCTTCACGTGCGGCTGCATGGCCTCCATGTCCTTGGAGAGCATGGACTTCTGGATCTTGGGGATGACGCCCTCGAACGTGAGGTTGACGCCCTCCACCTTGATCTTGGTTGGTTCGGCGTACAGCATCGTGTCCAGCTGCTTGGCCGTGAACGTGGCGATCGGTTTGTCCATGGGCAGGCCCATACCCTCGAACAGGCGCCCGTACCAGCCGTCCATTGAGTAGCCGGGCACGGTGAGCGCGCCCTCGCTCAGGGACTTCGATTCGTCATAGAGGGCCGTCCGGTCGATGTCGCTGATGTTCCCCATGCCCTCGCAGCGCGGGCACATGCCGCCCAGGTAGGTGACCTGGCGGACCACGTTCTTCTCCACCCGGCCGCCCTTCTCGGTGCTCATGATGCCGCTGGCCTTGCGGGTGGGCACGTTGAAGGAGAAGGCAGTGGGCGGGCCGACGTAGGGCTTGCCCAGGCGGCTGAAGAGGATCCGCAGCATGGCGTTGGCGTCGGTGGCCGTGCCTACGGTGGAGCGCGGGTTGGCACCCATCCGCTCCTGGTCCACGATGATCGCCGTGGTCAGCCCCTCCAGCCGGTCCACGTCGGGCCGGGCCAGGCTGGGCATGAACCCCTGGACAAAGGCGCTGTAGGTTTCGTTGATCATCCGCTGCGACTCGGCGGCGATGGTGGCAAACACCAGCGAGCTCTTGCCGGAACCGGACACCCCGGTGAAGGCGGTCAGCCGCCGCTTGGGTAGCTCAAGGCTGACGTCCTTGAGGTTGTTTTCCCGCGCGCCCTGCACCCGGATCAGGTCGTGGCTGTCTGCGGCGTGCACCGCCTGCCTGGTTTCCATGTCTGCTTCCGTGCTCAAGGTGTCCCCCTTCTTCGTGGAGCGGCACCGAAGCCGAGCTGCGCTGGCAGCCCCGTTCCGGCGTCGTCCCTTATATACGTGTCTGTTTATATGCCTAGGGCTGCTGGTTGATGCGGACCGTGTTGCCGGCCGGGTCGCGGAAGGCGCAGTCCCGGATGCCGTACGGCTGGTCGATGGGTTCCTGGACGACGTCCGCCCCTGTTGCCTCCACCTTGGCGAACGCAGCGTCCACGTCGGGGGAGGAGAGGACGATGGTGGCGTAGGTACCCTTGGCCATCATCTCGGTGATGGTGCGGCGCTCACTCTCGGTGATGCCCGGGTCCACGGCGGGCGGGTGAAGGACGATGGAAACGTCCTTCTGGCCCGCGGGGCCCACGGTGATCCAGCGCATGGCGCCGCGGCCCACGTCGTTGCGGATTTCGAAGCCCAGGGCGTCGCGGTAGAACGCCAGGGACGCATCGGGATCGGTGGCGGGAAGGAAGGTCGAGGAAATGTTGATGTCCATGCCAGTCATGCTAGTAACGCCTCTGCGGCGGGCGCTTCTCGATTCCTGACCGGTCTGGTGACCTGCTTTTCCACGCACGCGGGGATGCCCGCCGTCGTGCCTTCCGCCTCCTGTTTGTAGACGCTGGGCGGCATGCCCACCAGTTCACTGAACCGGGTGCTGAAGGTTCCCAGCGAGGAACAGCCGACGGCGAAGCACACCTCCGTGACGCTGAGGTCGCCTTTGCGCAGCAGCGCCATGGCCCGTTCGACCCGCCGCGTCATGAGGTAGCTGTAGGGCGATTCACCGTAGGCGAGCTTGAAGCGGCGGCTGAAGTGGCCGGCGGACATGTGGACGTCTTTGGCGAGCGACTCGACGTCCAGCGGCTCGGCATACTCGCGGTCCATCCGGTCCTTGACGTGTCTCAGCTGGACGAGTTCGCGAAGGTAAGGATCGGATGCGGGACTGCTGGTCACAGCTTTGATCGTGCTACGTCCGGGGTGCCTTGTCCAGAGTCCGAACAGCGGGTTTCCGGTGGTCATCCGGCCCCGCGGAGCAGGGTATGATTATGCCGCTGACCAGCATGAGGTCCTCGCCCGAACAGGGCTCGAGTAACCCGGCATCCGGCAAACCAAACCCGTTCCACCCCCTCTTGAATCCTGCCCGAATAATGCTCGGGGACCCCTTGAAAGGACGCCATGAATCTGCTGTGGGAACTCGCCGGATGGGCAGGCGCTGTTGCGATTCTCAGTGCGTACCTTGCCGTTTCCATGGGCTGGCTGAAGGCCGGGAAGGGCTTCCAGACCGCCAACCTCTTCGGTTCCGTGGCCTTCATCATCAACGGCACCCTGCACAGCGCCTGGCCTTCCGTCGTCACCAACGTGGCCTGGTTCCTGATCTCCGCCGTTGCGCTGGCCCGGATGCGTTCGGAGGAGACGGCGCCTGCGCCCGCCGAAGCCGCTCATGTCCAGTACCCGGGCGTCCCGGACTCCACGGGCCAGATGGCCGTCGTCGAGGCATTCACCGAGGCCCTGCCGGTTGTCACGTCCGCTGTTGGTTCCGCCCCGGCTGTGGCGGACGGGCCGCGCCTGGCGCTGTAGCCCGGTTGTCGCGCGGCGGCTTGCACTCGCACCTTTCTCCTGTGGCAGGACAAACTTGCCGCACTTCGGAAGTCCGTGGCTTCAACCAGCGCCTGAGTACGCGATCGTCCATATAAGTGATCGTTTCTGCCATGGGAACGCGCTTGCACACTCCCTAGCCTTGAGGAGTGACCAGCGAACCCAAAGACCCCAGCAGGATCGTCCTGCCCGAGGCCCCGGCTGACCAGCGGGACGTTCTTGCGGCAGGCGGCGTGGCCTGCTGGAGCGAACCGGTATGGATCGACACCTACGCCCCCGGCAAACCGGACAAGTACCCGCTCTTCCTGGACCGGCGCGTTTACCAGGGCTCCAGCGGCAAGGTCTATCCCATGCCGTTCATTGACAGCATTGAGGCGGTGAAGCAGCCCAGGCTGTGGCAGGCCATCCACCTGGAGAATGAGTACGTCCGCCTGATGCTGCTTCCGGAGATCGGGGGCCGGATCCACGTTGGCTACGACAAGACCGCCGGCTACGACTTCTTCTACCGCAACAACGTAATCAAGCCCGGCTTGGTGGGCCTGGCCGGGCCATGGATCTCCGGGGGCGTGGAGTTCAACTGGCCGCAGCACCACCGGCCCGCCACCTTCCTGCCGGTGGAAACCGCCGTCGAACGTTCCGGCACAGGCGCCGTGACCGTCTGGCACAGTGACCTGGATCCGCTGCAGCGGATGCGCGGAACCCATGGCGTGCGGCTTAGGCCGGGCAGTTCATTGATCGAGGTCGATGTCCGGCTCCACAACCGGACGGATGAGCCGCAGACGTTTCTGTGGTGGGCCAATGTGGCTGCCCGCTCGCATGAGAACTACCAGTCGTTCTTTCCCACCGACGTCCGGTATGTAGCTGACCACGCGCGCAGGGCCATCACGTCCTTCCCACGTGCCGACCGGCCCTATTACGGAGTGGACTATCCGGCAGTGACTGCGGGCGGCGGGCGCCCCGGCGCTGACCGGCTCGATTTCTATGCAAATATCCCCGTCCCGACCTCCTACATGGTCACGGACACGGCGGACAGCTTCTTTGGCGGCTATGACCATGACGCCCAGGCCGGTTTTGTCCACTGGGCGGACCGCACCATCGCGCCGGGCAAGAAGCAATGGACGTGGGGTAACGGCCCCGTAGGCCGGGCGTGGGACGCGCATTTGACGGACGACGACGGTCCTTACGTCGAGCTGATGGCAGGCGTCTTCACGGACAACCAGCCAGACTTCAGTTACCTCGCCCCGGGTGAGAAGCGCACGTTCAGCCAGTACTGGTACCCCATCCGGCAGATGGGCCCGGCCCACCAGGCAAACCTGGACGCCGCCGTCGCGCTGTCCCTCGACGAGCCGGGCAGGGCGGTCACCGTTGGCGTCACCGGCACCAGCCGCAGGAAGAACGCCACCATTGTCCTGAAACACCGTGGCGGCACGGTCCAGGTCTGGAACGTCCTCGTCTCACCCGCCGATCCGTTCACCGGCACGGTTGAACTGCACTTGCCGGCAAAGGCAGAAGACCTTACGCTCCAGGTCCTCGACGGCGGCCGGGAACTTATTTCCTGGACGCCGCGGCAACCCGTGGACAACGCACCCGGCCCCTGGGTGGCCACCGAACCGGCGCAGCCGCGGGATATGGAAAGCCAGGACGAGCTGTTTGTCACCGCAACCCATCTGGCCCAGAACCGGCACCCCAGCAGGTCAGCCGTGCAGTACCTTGAGGAAATGCTCCGCCGGGATCCGCAGGACTCCCGTGCCTCCATTGCCCTCGGCGCGGCGAGATACCGGGAAGGCCGCTATGGCCGGGCACGGGAACTGCTCGAAAACGCCGTGGCACGCCTGAGCCGGCGGAACCTGAACCCGCCAAGCGGGGAAGCCCACTACCGGCTGGGCCTGGTCCTGGAGCGGCTCGGCCTCACCGCGGAAGCGGGGGAACGGTTTGGGAAGGCTGCCTGGGACAGGGCCTGGGCGCATCCGGCGCGGCTGGCACTGTCGCGGCTGGCCCTCCGATCCAAGGACCCAGCCCTGGCCCTGCAGCACGCCGACGCCGCACAGTCGCTGGAGAGCACCAGCCCCGAAGCGCGGCACCTCCGGTACCTGGCGCTGGAGTGGCTGGGGGACCGTGACCAGGGCGACCAACTGCTCCAGGACATCCTGGCCTCCGACCCGCTGGACCCCGTGGCCCTGGCGCTCGCCGGGACCCTGGACGCAGTGGATCCCAAAACCGCGCTGACCTTGGCGTGCTGGCTTGCCCGCGCGGGGCAGTGGCAGCGCGCCCTGGAACTGACCGAAACTGAAGCAGCGTCGGAGGCGTACCTGGCGTTCGGTAGGCCGGGGCCGCTTCGGCATTACCTGCGCGCCGGCTGGCTGGAGGAGCTCCTGGAACCGGCGGCCGCTGCTGCCGAGCGCGTCAAGGCCCGGCGCGTGGATACCACCTACGCGTTTCCTTATGGATTGGACGACTACGACGCGCTGCTCCGCGCCCTCGAGGCCGATCCCCGCGACCACGTGGCCCACGGGCTCCTGGGTTGCTGGCTGCTGGACGCCGGACGGACCGCGGACGCCCTCGCACACCTTGAACTGTCCATGGCGCACGGGAGCGGGGACCCCGTGGTCTGGCGGAACGCGGCGCTGGCTACGGTCAATACCGGTGGGGATCCCGCTGCCGCTGACCGCTGCCTTAGGCGTGCCCTGGAGTTGAGCCCGCAGGATGCCCGGCTCGCCTTCGAACGGGCAGTGCTGGCAGGGCTGCGTGGTGTGCCCGCAGGCCAGCGGATCGCGGACATTGAGCAGCACGGGCCGGGCGTCCTGGCCCGCGACGATCTTGCCGTCCTGTACGCAAACCTGCTGACCGACGTCGGACGGCCCCTCGACGCCCTGGCCCTGTTGGTGTCGCGCACCTTCCAGCCCTTCGAGGGCGGTGAGGGACTGGCGCTCGCCGCCTATGACCGCGCCGCCGTCCAGCAGGCACGGACGTTGATCGAGCAGGAGCCGACGGCGGCAGCCGCCCTGCTGCGTGAAGGCACCGAAGCGCCGGCCAACCTGGGCGAAGGGCGGCATCCCGCGGACAGCATGGCCGAGCGGCTGGTGGCGCTGGGCGATGCGCTGGAACGGGCGGGTGACCGGGTTGCTGCCCGCGAGGCGTGGGCGGCGGCGCGCGGGCGGGGGAACGCGCTGGCGGTGGATTCAAAGCCGGTTGGGCCTGCCGACTATTGGCGGGGCGTGGCCTGCGCCCGCCTGGGCGAGCGGCAGGAAGCGGACCGGATCTGGGGCAGCCTGGAGGACCGCGCCGCCGAACTGGAGGCAGCGCCCGCTGTTCCTGACTACTTCGCCACGTCGCTGCCGGAGCTTTTGCTGTTCGACACGGACAGCGCTGAGTCGCGGGGCGCTGCGGCGGCCTCCCTCCGGCAACTGGCCAGCCACGGCCGGCTGCTGGGCCGGCGCCTGCAGACGAAGGAAGAGGTCTCCCTGTGACTGAAGAACCGCGGTACCTAGGGTCCGGGACCTTGGACGGCGGCGTGCGCGGCCTGACCGGCCCGCCGCCGTCGCACCTTCCCGCCCGCCTGGCCATCACTCTCTGGGACTTCTCCTGGTACACCCGGGCCGAGGACGGCGGTCCCTACGCGGAGCTGGACAGGGCCTGCGCCAAGGCGGCGGAGCTCGGCTACAACGCCATCCGCATCTGCGCCGCGCCGCTGCTGCTGTTCGGCGACCTGGGCCTGGACGCGCTCGCGGAGGACCTGGAGATTGAGGGGCTGGGGACGGCACCCGACGGCGGAATCTACGCCCGCGGCACACGCTGGTACGACGCGCCCGGCGGCTACCGGCTGAATCTGCGGCAACGGCTGCTGGAACTGTTCGGCGCCGCCGAACGGCACGGCCTGGTGGTGGTCCTGGCCAGCTGGGAGTACCAGCAGTCACCCGTGTTTGCCGCGTCCCCGCAGTGGTTCGAGGCCATCGATGCCGTCCCGCTGGCCGACCGTTACCGCGTCCTTGCCGCTGCGTGGGACCGCTTGATCCGCACGGTCACCGACGCCGGACACCGGGACCGCATCGCCCTGGTGGAGCTGCACAACGAGGTGGACTTCTCCATCCTCCCGGCACTGGCCGACGGCGGCAGCGGGCAGGTGCGGCGGCTGCGGCGGCTGCATCCCGACCTGTTGATAACGGCCAGCTACGGCAAACCCCCGCACCTTGCCATGCATACAGTTCCCGACGGCCTGGGCGCGGCGCAGTTCCACGTGTACAGCTACAGCGTGCTGGATGCGCTGCAGCGGCGGATCGACATCAGGTCCGAGGGAACGGCAGGCTTCCCCAACCCGGCCCTGCGTGCGCTGCTCCGGAAAGACGCGCCGTCCTTCCCCGACTACGGACGACTGGCCCCGTGGAAATACCGGGCCACTGTGGTCACGGATCAGATGTTCTATGGCTATGACTGGATCGACCCCGGCGCCTGGGACACGTGGCTGCACGACGAGTACGGGCAGTACCGCGAGGTGATGCGGCGCGAGATCGAGTCCCGCGTCATTGCCATCGCCGCATGGGCCCGCTGGAAGAACGTTCCCGCCGTGGTGGGCGAGGGCTGGATCGGGTACACCCCGCTTCTCGGCACGTTCGAGGAGGGCCCGGTGGGGCGGGACCTGGCCCGGCACGGCATCAGAACGGCGCTTGAACATGGCGTCTGGGGCATGGTGTCCTGCTCCAACGCCGCGCCCCACCACCCGCTGTGGGCCGACGAAGAGTGGCAGCGCCGCATCAACACCCTGATACTTACCGCCTCTGCGAACTGAAGGACTTCCGCCAATGCGTGCCCCAGAGACAGCCCTTGAGCTGCTGACCGCCGTCCACCGGCCTTTTGCCTCGGAGTTGCGGCTGCCGGCGATGAGCAACACAGAAGACGTGCACAGCCGGTGGGGGCTCACCAGCCACTACCTGGAACAAGACCGCCGTCCGGTGATCCCGGTGTCCGGCGAGATCCATTTCAGCAGGCTTCCGCGCAACCGCTGGGAGGACCGGCTCCGGCTGATGAAGGCAGGCGGGGTCACGGTGGTGGCCTGCTACGTCTTCTGGATCCATCACGAGCCTGTCCAGGGGAAGCCGCGCTTTGACGGCAACCTGGATGTGGCAGCCTTCGTCCGGTTATGCGCATCCGTCGGCCTGGACGTGGTCCTGCGCATCGGACCCTGGGCCCACGGGGAGGTCCGCAACGGCGGGTATCCGGACTGGGTCCAGGCGGCCGCCGTCGAACACCGTACCAACGATGCCGCCTACCTGGCGCTGGTGGATCGCTGGTACAACCTGGTGGGTGCGCAGCTTGGCGGGCTGACCGGGCCGGGGAGCAACGTCATCGGCATCCAGCTGGAGAACGAGCTCTACGACCAGCCCCGGCACCTCACCGAGCTGAAGAAATTGGCGCGTTCGGCGGGGCTTAGTGCTCCGATCTGGACGGCCACAGCGTGGGGCGGAGCCGAGTTGCCGCTGGAAGACGTGCTGCCGGTTTTCGGCGGCTACGGCGATGGCTTCTGGGTGGACGCGGACGCGCCCTGGGACCCCACCTTCCGGCAGCACTACTTCTTCAGCCACCAGTGGGACGATCCCGGCATCGGCGCCGACTTGCGCGAGCATTTGTCCGGCGGCGGTGTTTCGGCGCCGCGATCTGTTTCCGACCTCTACCCGCCGGCCACCTGCGAGCTGACCGGCGGGATGGCCACGGCCTACCAGCGCCGGCCTTGGCCTGCGGGCAGGGATGTGGCTGCGGTGGCGAACAACAAGATTGGCAGCGGCTCCGCCTGGCAGGGGTACTACATGTTTGCCGGCGGGGCCAACCCCGCAGCCGGCCTGCAGGAGTCCCAAGCCACGGGTTATCCGAACGACCTGCCGGTGTTCGACTACGACTTCCATGCCCCGATAGGTGCGTCCGGCAGGCTGGCGCCAGGCTTCGGGCTGCTGCGCCGTCAGCATGCGTTCCTGGCAGCGTTCGGGGAGCGGTTGGCGCCCATGCCGTCCACGCTGCCGGACCAGATGCCGCCAGGAGTTGAGGATTCCGGGACGTTGCGGTGGGCGCTGCGCTCGGACGGGCACTCCGGGTTCGTCTTCATCACCTGGCACCAGCCACATATTCCCCTTCAGGCATACTCCAATGCCCAGTTCCGGCTGGGCCTCGACGCTGGAGCAACAACGTTCCCCGCATCCCCCGTAGACATTCCCCCTGGGACCATCGCGGCGTGGCCGGTGAACCTTGAGGTCGGGGGCGTGCAGCTGGCCTGGGCTACCGCCACCCCGCTGACAGTGCTTAATTCTGCCGGTGCGCCCACCCTGGTCCTGGCTGCCGAGGCAGGGATCGAGCCGAACCTGTGCTTTCCGGACGGGACCGTGCTGGAGGGGCCAGCCACTGCGCTGGGCGGAGGTGCCTACACTCTTGATGCCTCCGCGCCGGCGGCGTTGACGGCGAACTCGGGCCAGGGCGTCCTCAAGGTCCTGATACTGCCCGCAGCCGTGGCGGATGAGGCCTGGGTCCTGGACACAGGGCGGGGCCGGGAACTGGTGCTGTCCGCAGACCCGGTCTGGGTGGACGCTGAGGGGCGGCTGGCAGGCAGGTCGCCGGGAACTCCTTGCATCCGGCGGTACTCCGCGGGGGACTGCCGCTTTGAGGACGTAGCCGCCCAAGCCGAAGCCCAGGGGCCGGCACGCCAATCCGTGCCTGTGGAGCTTGTCGGTGCTGCGCAGCCTGTTCCTGCCTCCTTCGGCGCACTGGCCGGCCGGGCAGCGGCACCGGACGATGCAACCATCGGTGGGCTCTCGGCCTTGTACCGGCTTGAACTTCCGACGCCGGTACGTGCCTCCGCGGGCGGGATGACGGAGTTGGAGATCGCCTGGGCGGGCGACGTCGCCCGGTTGCTGGTCGACGGCCGGGTGGTGGCTGACAGGTTCTGGGACGGCTCCCCTTGGCTCCTCGAAACCAGTGATGTGGGCATCCAGCCCGGATCCGACGTCGTCCTTCAGATCCTTCCGCTGCCCAAGGCTGCCAAGGTGGGGGTGCCTGCGGCCGCCCAACGTCGACGGGACGGATCGGCAGGCGACCTGCTGGCCCTGGACAGTGTCAAGGTGGTCTGCTGGACGGATTGGCGGGAAGCCCGCGACTGATGCGCCGCTCCCGTCATAGGATGGACATTTCGTGACGGAAGGAGCGGACGTGGAGCGGGCGCACGGCTTCGCCAACCAGCGGCTGGTGGTGGTGCCGCGTCCGCTGGTCCGTGAGGCTCTTAGCCGTCCCATTACCCGGCATCTGGTGGTTACGGACGCCGGCGTCTTTCCTGCTGCGGAAGACCACGGACGCTACCGCCCGGTCGGCGCCGAGGAAACCATCATCGTGCTCTGCGTCGCCGGACGGGGGTGGGTGGAAACCGCCGGTGCGCGGACCGAGGTCGGCAAGGGGGCCGCCGTCGTCCTTCCCGGCGGGACCGGCCAGGCACATGCGTACGGTGCCGCGCCCGGCGATCCATGGACGATCTGGTGGTGCCATGTGCGTGGCAGCGACGTTTTCGAGCTGGTGGCCGAGGCCGGAGTGGGGACCGACCGGCCCATCATTCCACTGCTGGCCGTGGACCGGCTGACAGCCATGCTGGATGAGATCATCACTGCGCTGGAGAAAGACCAGTCGCCGGCGCGGCTGGTGGCCACGGCCGGGATGGCGTGGAAGTTGCTGGCCACGCTGGCGGTGGACCGCCGCGTTCCGGAGACGGGGACGCCGCTCCAGCAGGCCCTGAACTACCTGGAGGAACGGGCGGACGGGACCATCCGGCTGCCGGAACTCGCCGCGCTGGTGGGGGTGTCGCCGTCACACCTCAGCAAGCTGTTCCGCGAAGCGACGGGCGGTGGAGTCCTGGCCCACCACACCGCCCTGAAGATGGCCCGGGCCCGGCACCTTCTGGACACCACTGACCTGTCCATCGCCCAGGTGGGCCGGGAAGTGGGCCTGCAGGACCAGTTCTACTTTTCGCGCCAGTTCCGCCGTCTGCACGGGGTCAGCCCAAGCGCCTACCGGGCCGACCGGAAGGGATAGTTCACCTTCCGGTCCGTCAGTTACAGCAGGGGATGGTCTTGGTTCTCCGGATCCCCGGCATCAGCCTGCTCTCCGGCCCGGGTGGTGGCGCGCTCGATGATTTCGTGGGCAATCGCGTACACCTTGCGGTTCGTATCCTGGCTCAACTGGCTCATGAGCCCGTACGCTTCGTCCGCGGTGACGCCGGTGCGCCCCATCAGGATGCCCTTGGCCTGCTCGATGGCTGCCCGGTTCACCGCAGATGCGGCCACCGCCTCGGTGGCGAGTTGGTGCCGGTCTGTATGGATTGAGGTGGTGAGGTCCACCACCACACCCCAGACCCCGACCGGTGTAGATCCTTCCAGGATGTAGTCCGCAGAGTAGAGCAACTTGTGCTGGCGGTCCTTGCGGTCCCGGATGGACACATATATGGATGCCGGTCCGCCGTGGGCGGCCACGTGCTCCCAGTACGCCTGGACTTTTTCCCGGTCTTCGGGCTCCACGTGCGGAAGCACCATGTCCATGGAAGGGACCACCTCGCCCCGCTCATACCCGTACATGCGGTACAGCCCATCGGACCAGCGGAATTTACCGTCGGCGAAGTAGTACTCGACGAGCCCGGTGGGGCAGTCGAGAAAATCGCTGTGCGGGATGTCCACTGACATGGATCCTGGGTATGCGCTGCTGGAATTCACTGACGGGCCGTTCGACGTGCTTTAGCCCGGCTGCTCCCTGAACCGTGCTTCAAAAGATCAGGATATAGCAGGTCTTCCCAACGATTTCGGTGGTTCCCATGCCCGCGGCGGTGCAGCCCTGGCTCAGCTGGCGTCCTCCACGAGCACCAGGTCGCGGCCATTGGTCTCCGGGGTGAAGAACGTGGTGGCGAACGATATGGCAGCCAGGACCAGTGAGTAGACCGCGGGCACCAGCCAGGAATGGTTGGTCGCCGCCAACAGGGCCACGCCGATCATCGGGGCGAAGCCGCCGGCGAGCACCGCGGAAAGTTCACGGCTGAGCGCCACGCCGGTGAAGCGGTGCTGGGAGCCGAAGAGTTCCGGGAGCAGGGCGCACTGAGGGCCGAGCATGGCCTGCACGCCGAGGGCGATGCCCACCACCATGACCACCCAGACCAGGGTGACGTTGCCAAGCGTGACCAGGTAGAACGCGGGCAGGGCGATGAGGGCCTGGAAGAGGGCGCCGTAGCGGTAAACCGGAACCCGACCGAACCGGTCGGAGAGGGCGCCGAAGGCAACAACCATCACCGCCGCGAAACCCGCGGCGATCAGCAGGCCCGTGGGGCCGATGAACTTGTCACCGGCGAAGGCACCGGCCGGCATGCTGATGAAAGACACCAGAAGCGCTGAATAGATGGACGAGTTGCCGTTTTCGCCCATCCTCAGGCCGATGCCCACCAGCACGTTCTTCTTGGAGTGCTTCCAGATTTGGCCCACGGGGTTCTTGACCACGGCCTTGTGCTTTTCGAGTTCCTGGAAGACGGGGGTCTCCTTGAGCCGAAGCCTGATGAAGACGGCGATCGCGATCAGGATGACGCTCGCCAGGAACGGAACACGCCAGAGCCAGCCCTGGAGGACTTCCTTGTCAGCCAGCGCCATCAGGGCGAAGGTGCCGGCGCCCAGGAGGGTGCCCAGCTGGATGCCGACGAACGGCAGGGATGCGAAGAAACCACGACGGCGGCGCGGGGCCACCTCGGAGATGAGCGTCGTGGCGCCTGCCTGCTCGGCGCCGGCGCCCAGGCCCTGCAGGATGCGCAGCGTCACGAGCAGCACAGCTCCCAGCATCCCGGCCTGTTCAAAGGTGGGCAGCAGGCCGATGGCGCAGCTGGACAGGCCCATGAGGCCGATGGTGAGGATCAGCACCATCTTGCGGCCGAAGCGGTCACCGATGTAGCCGAACACCACGCCGCCGAAGGGTCTTGCGGCGAAGCCGACGCCGTAGGTGGCGAAGGAGGCGATGACCGCTCCGCTTTCCCCGAGCGGCGCAAAGAACAGCGGACCGAAGATCAGGGCCGAGGCAAGGCCATAGATGTAGAAGTCGTAGTACTCCAGGGCGGATCCCACGGAGCTGGCAAGTGTTGCCCTTCGCAATTGGTCCGGATCGACGACGGCGCCGTCCGTGGTGGCCTGCGGTGAGTTAGTACGAGTTGTCACGAAAACTCCCTCTAATGCACTCCAGGCCCCCGTTGGCCTGGTGGGATAGTGACAACACCTGTTGCGTCGATCACTATGCTGAACACAATACAGCAAGCTGAACGCTTCGCAACTGTTTCTGGTCTTGGAGTGCGCTGGCCGACTCGTTCGGGCCTATCCCATCGGGTTGCCCAGGGAGTGCGCCAGGTCCTGCAGTTCCTTGACCATTTGGGAGCCCTGCTCCGGCGTGTAGGTGGCCTTGAGGGCGGTTACGGACAGTCCCAGGCTGGGGCCGTGGGCTCCACGGGTGGGGACGGAGACGGCGAGGCACACCACGCCGGTAGTGGATTCCTCGTCCTCGAAGGCGAAACCCTGCTCGCGGATCTCCTTCAACTGCGCCTTTAGTTCCGCGCCAGTGCGCAGGGACTTGGGTGTGAGCACCGGCAGTTCGGCGTCGTCGGGGAACATTTCCTCAAGGTCATGGTCGCGCAGCCGCGCGATCAGGGCCTTGCCCACGGCGCACAGGGAAACGGGCATCTTGTCGCCGATATTGGACGTGAGCCGCACGGCAGGGTGGCCCTCGTACCTGGCCAGGTAGATCACGTTGGTGCCGTCCAGCATGGCGATCCGCACCGTTTCGCGGGAAAGGACGGAGGCTTGTTCGCAGTAGCGGTAAAACTCCTGGACCTCATCCATCCGGCCAAGGTAGGCGGCGCCCAGTTCCACCAGCTTGCGGCCCAGCGTGAACTCCGAGCCCTGCCGGCTGATCAGTCGCGCCTCCTCCAGAGCCAGCAGGAGGTTGGAGGTGGACGACTTCGGGATTCCCACTTCACGCGAGAGGTCGCTCAGGGTGAGGCGGCCGGTAGCCGAGGCGGCGAGGGCGTCCAGGACGGCTGCCGCCCGCGTAACGGCCGGCGCCGGCGAGGTGGCTCCCGGCTTGTCGGATGACGCGGGGATATGGGAATCGGCCATGATTCTCCTTAGGTCGCCAAGGCGGAGTGGGGTCGCGTTCAGTCAACTGAACGCTATCCATCCTAAGGGCCCTGGCGTTGCTCACCCCTGCTGTCAGGCCACGATGCTGCTCAGCGTGCCAATGCCCTCCACCGCGATGTCCACGCGTTCCCCCGGTTCCACGGGTACCGCGGTGCCGGGTGCTCCGGTCATCACCACATCGCCGGGTTGGAGGGTAAGCCACGACGTGACGTAAACCAGGCACTCCACCACGGTGGAAGGCAGGTTGAATGTGCCGGAGTTGGCCTTGGCGGTTCCGTTGACATAGACGTCGATGCCCGCCTGCTCGGGATCCAGGAGCTCGGTTTCGATCCAGGGGCCCAGGGGTGTGTAATTGACGCCGGCCTTGCCCTGGAAGTTCCGCTCGTCCACCGCGTTCTGGTCCACGTTGGTGACGTCGTTGACGCAGGTGTAGCCGAGGACGTGTTCCAGCGCATTCTCAGCGGTCAGGCTTGTGGCTGTCTTGCCGATAACGACGGCGAGTTCACCCTCCGCGTGGACGGTGCCCCGGTCGCGGGCCGCCACAATGGCATCCCCCGGTCCGGCCACGGTGTGGACGGACTTGTGCCACGCCTGGATAGGAAGGGAGTGGTCATTCAAGGTCCGGTTATGGCCAATGCCCAGGACGACGGCGGGCGTCACCGGGGCGAGGAACGTTGCCTCGCTGTGGGTGGTGGCGCCGCCGGTGTAGCGGAGGCTTTCCTCGAACGGGTCGGTGATGTGGTGCCAGGTGCCGTCGCTTTCAACGGCGTGCTGCGGACCTGCTGCTGTTTGGATTCTGGCGATGCGCACTTTTCCGCCCCGTCCTAGTAGAAGTGCACCGTGTCCACGAGGTGGGGGAGGTCCCCGCCGTCCAGGAACATCCGGAGATTGCTGCAGAAGCGCTCGGTGATGAGGCGGTTCTCGGCGGCGCTAAGGGCCGAAGTGTGCGGCGAGACCATCACCTTGGGATGGTCCCACAGAGGGCTGTCCTGCGGCAGCGGCTCCACAGCGAAGACATCCAGGCACGCGTAGCCCACCTGGCCGTTGTCCAGCGCCTCCAGCAGGGCATCCTCATCCACCACGGTTCCGCGGCCGACGTTGATAAACGTTGTTCCGGGTTTCATGGCAGCAAACAGTTCACGGTTGAACAGCTTTTCCGTATATGTCGTGCCAGGCAGAGTATTGACGACGGCGTCTGCCGTGGTCAGGAGGGCGGGGAGGCCTGCGTTGTCCGCCACCTCGTCGATGCCGTCGATGGGTGCCACGCTTCGTTTGGTGCCGCTGACGTTCATGCCCAGCGCCCGGGCGATCCGCGCGGTTTCCAGCCCGATTTCACCGAGTCCGGTGACTACCAGGTTCGAGCCGTTGACCAGGCGGGTGGGGACCCGCAGGTCGGGCCAGACCTTGGCTGCCTGGTCCTGCCCGAGTTCCGATGTACGTTTGAACCCGTTCAGGATCCCCATGACTGCGAATTCCGCGAGCGGGAGGGCATGGACTCCGGCGGAGGTGGTGATTTTGAACTTCTGCAGAACGGCCTGCCCAAGCCCCGACGCCTTGACTGCACCGCCCGCTCCTGCAGCCATGGCGTGCACCCACTGCAGCCTTGGGTTTTCCCGGGCGACCCGTGCCAGGCCCGCAGGGCTTTCGTTGGGGAATCCGTAGAGTACCTCGACGCTGTTGAGCATTGCCCAATAGCGCTCCTCCTGTTCCTCCGTGCGTTTAAAGGAAGGATCGCCGGCGTGATCGGCCGGGAAGCGTTCCCGCGGCAGGAGGTCAGGCTCGTAGAGAACGGTGACGGACGGGTCTACGGCTCGGATCCGGTCCACAAGCTCGGCTTCAAGGGGGACCGCGATGGCCACAGTTTTGGCGGAAGTCATCTGTCCAGCATAGTGGCTTGAGTTCGAAATGCTGGACAAATGCTGGCTTCGATTACGAGGAATGTGGCACTGCCTTTCCGCCCGGTCATTTCACATCAAGCCAGCATGCCCAGCAGCAGTTGGCGCCCGGACCAGGCTGACTGTTGCGTCAACGCAAGTAACGGGGCTACCGTATCGTCTCAGGATCCCAAAGGTGGATTGATGCTGGGTGTTCATGCACTGTGCCTGCAGCAGCCGCAGTGCCTGGCGCCGGCGTCGTCCGCCTTCCAAGGGGGTCCGCCGTACCAGCGGCCTTAGCCCTGCATGGAAGGATCGGTCATGGTTGATCGTATTGCCGAGATTTGGGGTACTCGTACTCCCTTCGCCCGGGATGAGCGGTGGCCGGTCCGGGTGGACCAGGTCCTTGCCGAGGGGGTGCAGGAGTCTGAGGTGGAGCGGTGGGTACAGTCAGCGTGCGTGCTCTGCAGTAACGGATGCGGCATCGACATCGCAGTGAAGGACGGGGCCATGGTCGGTGTCCGCGGCAGGGCCGCGGACATTGTTAACCACGGCCGCCTGGGACCGAAGGGCCTGTTCGCGAGCTGGCAGGGGGTGAACAACCAGGACCGTCTCACCAAGCCACTGGTCCGGGAAAACGGGGTGCTGGTCGAGTCGGACTGGGATACGGCGATGGAACGCATTGTCGCCCGCAGCAGGACCCTGCTGGATGAAAAAGGCCCTCTCTCGCACGGCTTTTACACGAGCGGGCAGTTGTTTGCTGAGGAATACTACGCCCAGGCCATCGTCGGTAAAGCCGGTATCGGCACGCCTCACATGGATGGCAACACCAGGCTTTGCACCGCAACCGCGGCCGCTGCCATGAAGGAATCCTTTGGCTCCGATGGGCAGCCGGGAAGTTACGTCGATATTGACGAGTGCGATGCCATGTTCCTGTTCGGACATAACATGGCCGAAAGCCAGACCGTCCTGTGGACGCGTGTCCTTGACCGGATCGCCGGCCCCGACAAGCCCAGGATCGTGTGCGTGGACCCGCGAAACACCGAGGTCGCCCGGCATGCAGAGGTGCACCTGCCGGTCAGGCCCGGCACCAACCTGGCCTTGATGCACGGGCTGGTACGGGAGCTGTTCGTCAACGGTTGGATCGATCAGGACTATATCGACCGGCACACGATGAACGTCGACGAGCTGCGGACCACGGTGGAACCGTGGACTCCCGAGGCCGTGGCACAGACCTGCGGCGTCAACGCGGAGGATGTGCGCCGGGCGGCGGAAATCTTCGGCACCTCGGACCGGGTGCTGTCCACGGTCCTGCAGGGCTTTTACCAGTCCTCCCAAGCCACCGCGTCTTCCTGCGCGGTGAACAACCTGCACCTGCTCAGGGGGCTCTTGGGCAAGCCCGGCTGCGGGATCCTGCAGATGAACGGCCAGCCAACGGCCCAGAACAACCGCGAATGCGGAGCCGATGGGGATCTGTCCGGGTTCCGGAATTGGGAGAACCCTGAGCACGTCCAGGAACTCGCGGATCTCTGGAACGTCGATGCGTCAATCATCCCGCACTGGGCTCCGCCCACCCACGCCATGCAGATCTTCCGGTACGTCGAACAGGGATCGATAGAGTTCCTGTGGATCTCAGCAACCAACCCGGCCGTGTCGATGCCTCAGCTGCCGCGGATCCGGGACATCCTCAACGCCGACAGCCTGTTCCTGGTGGTGCAGGACCTGTACCTGACCGAGACCGCCCAATACGCCGACGTGGTGTTGCCGGCGGCGGCGTGGGGAGAGAAAACTGGGACGTTCACCAACGTGAACCGCACAGTGCACCTGTCGGAGAAAGCGGTGGAACCTCCGGGACAGGCCCGCAGCGACCTGGATACATTCCTGGACTACTCCCGGCGCATGGGCTTCACGCAGCGTGACGGATCGCCCCTGCTGGACTGGAAAGGGCCGGAGGACGCGTTCAACGCTTGGAAGGAATGTACGCGCGGGCGTCCCTGTGACTACACCGGCATCACCTACGACAAACTCCGCGGCGGCAGCGGCGTCCCCTGGCCGTGCAACGAGGACCATCCAGACGGCACAGTGCGTATGTACCGTGACGGAGTGTTCGCCACCGACCCCGAGTACTGCGAAACCTACGGCCATGACCTGTTGACCGGAGCTACGGTCGGCCCGGAAGCCTACAAGGCCATGAATCCGGCAGGGCGGGCCATCTTCAAGACTGCGCCCTACCAGCCGGCGCACGAGACCCCGGATGAGGACTACCCCTTCCGGTTTACGACCGGACGCACCGTGTACCATTTTCACACCCGGACTAAAACGGCCAGATCCCCTCAGCTGAACCAGGCAGCTCCCGATGCATGGGTGGAGATGTCCGTTAACGACGCCCAGTCCGCGGGGCTGGTGGAAGGCGACCTTGTCCAGGTCGAATCACGCCGGGGACATATCACCGCCCCGGTACGGGTCAGCGGGATCCGGGACGGCAGCATTTTCGCCCCGTTCCACTACGGGTACTGGGACGAGGGGGGAACACCAAACAGCAGGCACCGGGCCGCGAACGAACTGACCATCACTGAATGGGATCCGGTCTCCAAACAGCCCGTCCTGAAGAACGCAGCGGTCCGCGTCACAAAGATCGCCGACGGTGTGGGACCAGCCCTTGCCCCAACCACCACAGCCTCGCGCCCCGCGACCCAAGGACGGGGAGGCAAACGGGTGCTGCCCACGGCGGGCGGGCCGGCAGCACAGGCCAAGGAGACAATCGCACCAGTCGAACCCCCGGCGGTGGCCACCAAGGAGGAACACTCATGAAGCTTCCCGTCTACCTGGGCCTGCTGCATAAGTCCGAAGGCACCCTCGCCGAATCCTTCCGACAGGTATCCGAAGGGCACGGGCACGAGCCCGACGTCCACTTCCTCTGCCAGACGCTGGCGGCACAATGCGACGAACACCAAAAGGCACTTCAGCCCGTCATCAACCGGTACGGCGAGGTCGATGCCGACGACGAACCGGAACGGCTGCACGCGGACGGGCTCCAGGACACCCGAACAGGGCCCGTTGGGCTGCTGAGGGACCTCCAGGACCTGTACCTCCTCGCGAGCCTTGTCGACATCACCTGGACGATGGTCAAGCAAGCCGCGCAAGGACTAAGGGATAAGGAACTCCTGGACGTCGTCGCCGCCTGTGACGGCCAGACCGGCACCCAACTCAAATGGCTGCAAACCCGAATGAAACAAGCAGCCCCGCAGGCCCTCCTCATCGCGAAGTGAGGTTCGTTCGCCGGCTTCCTTCAACCCTACGTTCGGTGACGAATGGCCCCAGCAGGAGATGCAGGTGGGTATGGACCTGTTCCAGTGGCTGTCCCGACTCAAGCAGGCGCGTGCCTGCGTGGACTACGGAGTTGATCATTTCGGCAAGGGACACCGGATCTGCGATGTTCAGATCGATCAGGGTTTGTATGAGCGGCTCCTGCAACTGGCGGTGCATAAGTCGGGCTTGTTCATCCAGTTCGGCCCCAGGCGCCAAGGTTGCCAGTGCGGAGCCGACGGCGTGGGCTCCTTCGGCCACGAGGTCCACGTTTGCGATGGCGTAGGCCATCACGCGGTCGGCATCTGTGGGGGCGGCCGCCATTGCGCCGGTGACGCGTTCGGTCCAGCGGGGGAAGACGTCACGGACCAGGGCTTGGAGAAGGTCCTGCCGGGACGTGAAGTATTGGTAAACGCTCGGGCGGGACAGCCCAGCCCGCGCAGCGACTTCCGCCATGGTTGGTGCTTCTGAGGTCTCCTGGAGAAGTTCGTGCGCGGCGTTAAGAAGGGCCCGTTGCTGTGCTGCGCGGTGCTCCGCCACAGTGGCGGCGCTGATCCTGGGCATTGCGTAGTCCTTTGGGTACTGGCTTGCGTGCTTAGCAAGCCTATGACGAGCGAAGCGGCATGCCGCAACCGCTTCGCTCGTCTCGTGGGCTCATCAGGTTGTCAGCGCATGTGCGGACAGGCGGCCATCCACCATTTCCAGCACCCGGTCGCAGTAGCCGAGCACGTCGTGGTCGTGGGTGACCATGACGGTGGCGACGCCATGCTCGCGGCTTTGCTCGGCGAGCAGCTCCACGACTTCCCGGCTCCTGGCTCGGTCCAGTGCCGCCGTCGGTTCATCGACAAGCAGAAGCTTCGCCCCTGTAACAAGGGCCCGGGCAATGCCAATGCGCTGCCGTTCCCCGCCGGACAGTTGGCCGGGACGGTTTGCGGCCCGGTGGGCCATGCCGACCGATTCCAGCGGGGCATTTGGATCGAATGACTTCGGTCCGCCGGCGAGCCGGTTGACCAGGCGAAGCTGGTCCGCGGCGGTCAGGGCCGGGATGAGGTTTCCTGACTGGAAAACAAAGCCGATGTTGGCGAGGCGGAAGGCCGCACGCTTGCCCTTGCTGAGCTGGGACAGATCCTGCCCGTTGATGCTGACCGTCCCGGAATCCGGAGTGGCCAGCGCTCCGGCCACGGCCAGAAGGGAGGACTTTCCGGAACCGGAAGGCCCTACTATGGCCACGAACTCGCCCGGTGCAACATTGAGGCTGACGTTGTCCAAAGCCGTGACCTTGGTGTCCCCGTCACCGAGTTGCATCACTGCGTTGCGAATCGACAGGCCTGAGGCTGCCGGGCTTGTGCCTTGGGCTGTGCCGGCTGCATTGATAGGTGAGGCGGTCATCGCTGTCCTCCAAGGGCATCAAGGGGATTTATGCGGGATATGCGGACGATCGCCACAGCTGCTCCGATGAGGCCAAGTCCGATTGTCAGGGCCGTGGCTATGGCGACCGGGGTGGCCTCAAGTGCGAACGGCATGGCGTCCGGCATGGCCGCGCCGAGTCCGACGCCGGCGGCGACGCCGAGTGCGGTAAAGCCCACGAGCAGTAGGGCAGCTTGAACGACTCCGTCACGGAGCAGGTAGCCCGTGGAGGCGCCGATGGCACGCAGGATGGCGATCTCATGCTTGCGCTGGATGGTCCATACCGTGAAGAAGGCTCCCACTACAAGGGCGCAGATTGCGTACAGGAAGACCTGGATCATGCTGAGCGTCATGGTTTCCGCCTCGTAGCCGGGGGAGGCGTTGAAAGCGGAGGAAAGTGATTTGCTCGAGGTTCCTGCCGCTGCATCACCGGCAGCGAGGTCCGGCTTGGTACCGGCGCTGGCTTGGACAGCCACCACGCTGGCGGTCTTGAAGTCCAGGGTGGAGAGCTGGCTTTCGGTAGGAGCGCCCGCTGCCGCCTGACCAGACGCGATCAGCTGCCAGGTCCTAAGCGGCAAATAGGCAACGTCCACATGGCCGAAGGTGGCCTGTCCCTCGGTAAAGCCGATGACCCGGAGCTTCGTGTCGATACGGTCCAGGGTCACTACCGAGCCAAGTTCAATCCCCTCCGCCTTGGCAGTGCTGGAGACTACAATTCCATCGATGTCGCCGAGGGGTGCGCCCGCTGACCTTGGTGGTTCAAGGAAGGAGCCGGGTTCAACTCCAAAGAGGGTGAGGTCCACCTGCTTGCCGCCGTCAATGGTGGCGTTGGCCATGCCCACGCCCAACATCGTGGCAGCCGCAACGCTGTCCTGCCCGCGCCAGGCGGCGAACTGCTCCTCATCGACCACGGAGCGGGAAAAGGCGTTGTCGGTCTTGGTGCCTTGGCATCTTTCTGACATGCTGTCAGAAAGATGGCTGCCTCCACAAGTTCTGATATCGCGGCATTCCTTAGGCGCGCGAATGGTACATGTCCGGGAATACCGCGGGCCCTTTCGCGTTACTCCCGCGTCAGGTGATCAGAGGTGCTGATTGCACAGAGCTGCCAGGCTTGGAAACCGCCGATGAGGTCGGTGGCGCGGCTCAGCCCCAACTGCTGCAGGGTGTATGCAGCCAGGCTTGAGCTATAGCCTTCGTTGCAGACCACCACGATCCGGCGGGCTGGGTCGTCGGCGATCGGGAGCCGGTGCGGGCTGGAAGGATCGAGCCGCCACTCGAGAACGTTCCGGTCGATGACCACGGCTCCCGGAAGTTCGCCGTCGCGCTCCCGCTGATCGGCCGGGCGTGTGTCCACCACCAGGGCGCCCGCTGCCATTTCCCGTTCAAGATCCGATGCGTGAACGCGGTCAAGCCCGATGCGGCTCTTCGCCAGCAGTTGGTCGATCGCAGGCGCGCCGGATGGGGCGCCTGGATCGAGGCTGTCCTGGCAGGTCACGACGCCGACGCCGGATATATGGCACTGCTCCACTTGTTTGCTCACTTTCCGTCGGAAGAGACTCCTAGTTGAACCCGGTGTTATTTAACCCAGCCAGGCCATATACGTCTTTAAGCATCGCCAGCGCCGCCCCTTTCGGGCTGGAGCGGCCGCCTTGGACGGTGATCTCGCCCGCTTCGGGGCAGCTGAAGACCATTGCCTTTTCCGGGCCGGTGATGAAAAACAACGGATCAGGCGGTGCCACTTCCTGCAGCTGCACGGTAACCAACATGGGCCGGTCAAGGGAGGCGCCGGCCACGGCGCGGAGGCGCAGCCCCTGTTCGGCTGCGGCCAGCGCCCTGGCAGCAGCGGAGGAGCCGATCGGCTCCGCCTCCACCGCAATCCGGGAAACATCCCAGTTCCACAGGAGCCCTGCGATCAGCCGTACCTTCGTAGCCGCATCCGAACCGGAGAGGTCCGCGGACGGTTCTGCCTCGGCGATTCCCCGGCGCTGCGCCTCAACGACCGCGGACTCCAGCCCAACACCCTCGGAAAGTTCATCCAGAATGAAGTTCGACGTCCCGTTGGGGCATGCCCGCACCGCATTGCAGCCCATGCCCCTCAGCGCGACCCTGGCCATGTCTGCCCCGGGAAGCGCAGCCCCGGTGGCCCCGGAAATCCGGACCCGGCTCCCGCCTTCCTCTGCTGCACGCTCAAGCTCCCGCCAATGGCTGAGCACATGGCTCTTCGTCGCCGCCACCACATCGACACCGCTCGCGAGGGCAGTAAGCGCCTCCTGCAGGGCACGCGGATGCGCCCCGGGCGAGGAGGGCAGCGCCTGGACCAGCACTGCAGCCCCGGTCCGGGCCAGCGTCTCCCCAATGGGCTTGATCGTCCCCCACGAAAAGCGCTCCGGCACCCCCAGGCCCGGCGCAAGGAGAACTTCAGTCACATGCCCCCGGATCGCGGCAACCTGCAGGAACCCATCCTGCTTCAGAACAGCATCAACAAACGCCTGCCCCACTCCACCGAAGCCTGACAGAACCAGGCGTACGGGTTCCAACAACCGCCCCTACTTCTTCGTCATCCGGTACCGCTCGATCTGCCGCAGCCGCCGCAGGAGGCTGTCGCGCCGGGGGTGCGGGACGACGTCGGGCGCTTCGGCGGTGAGGTCCACATGCCGGGTGCCGTACTGCCAGAGGAGGAGGTCGTCCAGGAGCCGGTCCGGCCCGGGGGAGTAGCGGTGGTCCAGGGCCTTGCGGACTTCCGTGATCCGGTTGGCGTTCAGCAGGCCGGCCAGCTGCATGGTCTGGTCGAGCCCGTGTGCGGCCAGGAGTTCGGCGGCCCACCCCCAGTCGTCATCCACCTTGCGGTCCACGTGCGGGAGCAGGGTGCGCCAGACGTCGCGGATGCGGTTGGGTGTGAGCGGCGCGGCTCCCTCCCCGTCCATGTCCCAGAAGCTGCGGACTTCCTCGTAGCTTTCGTGCAGGTCCGCGAAGGCAGTCTCCACAGTCTCCAGCATGGCCGCGGTGGCCGTGAACTGCCGGTCGAAGTGCGGCGTCCACGCACGCGGGTCCTCGGCCTTGAACCGGATGTCGTGCTCAATCTCGCTCCACGCGTGGGCGAAAATGGTGCGGATCTGGCACTCGAAGAAATAGCTGCCGTTCGGCTGCAGGTCCGGGTTGAAAACCTGCTGGTACTCCTTCACGGCCTCGTTCTGGATGGTCCGCAGGATCAGGTGCCGGCTGGAGTACCCGTAGGTGCCGGACTCGATGGACCCGATGTCCTTCTCGCGGTCCCCCCGGCAGTCGAAAACCTGGCGCTGCCGCTTGATGATGTTGGCCACCGCGGCATTCTCGGCCGGCAGCTTGGTAATAACGCGGATGCCGACCATGTCATTCAATGTGCGGAACGGGTCCGGGAACTTCAGGAGCCTGCGCCCGCCCGGCTCCAGCGGCTCCTCAGTGCGGGAAATCTTCTCCTTGAAGGACTCCACCGTTTTGGTGCGGCCGGTAACGAACAGCGGCGTGACTTCGCTGTCCTTGAGCATTCCCCGCAGGGTCAGCAGGACATCGCGGGTAACAAGCTTCAAGGCAGGGCGGACGCGTTCGTAGATTTCCACGTTTTGCTGCACCGACTCACGCAGCGGCGCGTCAAGGCTTTCCCAGTTACTCGGCATAACCCCAGCTTACGGCCGGGGTCCGACAGAACGACGGCGGCGCGGAGCCGGCGTCCGGGGGGGGCGGTGCCCCTGGTGCCCCGCCCCAAGGCCCCGCGGCCGGAGGGGGCCGGCGGGGTGCCCGGGGGTGCGAAAGGGGATGCACAAGGGGGCAGGAAAGCGTTGACACGCCGAAGGGGCGAACCTAGATTTCTTCCATCGTTTGGGGAGCAGCGGCCGTTGAGCCGCCGGGGCCGGTCTCGTCGCCGCGAAGGCACACGACAACTTGTACCCGAAGGGCGCGAAGCAGAACTGACGGAAGCGGGACTGCCGGCGCCTGCACCGTCCCAGGACTGCAACCATGCCCAACCTGACGAAGACACGCCGCATCGCTGCGGCGGCAGTGGCGTTATTGACGGCCGGCGCGGCCGGGATCAATGCAGCGCAGGCAGGACCCCAGGGCGAGCCCGACCACTATGGGCCCGGCGCCCAGGGAAGCGGTGATCCCTACTTCCCTTCCGCGGGCAACGGCGGGTACGACGTCCTGCACTACGACCTCAACCTCCGCTACTCGCCGCCGTCGGATCCGGCCGTGCTGGCCGGAAACCTCACTGCGGAGGCAACCATCACCCTCCGCGCCGGCCAGGACCTGGACGCCCTTAACTTCGACCTGCGCGGGCTGGCCGTGACCGGCGTCGACGTGGACGGCAAGGACGTCAACCGCGGTGCCGGCCCGGCCGAATGGACGCAGGTGCAGGACGACGCCAGCCGCACCTGGGAACTCACCGTGGGCCTGCGGCCAAAACTGAAGGAAGGCCAGGAGGCCACCGTCACCATTGATTACGGTGGCGCCACCGGCCGTCCCGAGGACACCACCGGGGCTCTCAACGGCTGGGTCACCACCGCTGACGGCGCCATGGTGGTCAATGAACCCGACGGCGCGCCCACGTGGTTCCCGGTCAACGACGACCCCGAGGACAAGGCCACCTATTCCTTCCACATCACGGTCCCGGAAGGGAAGACCGCGGTGGCCAACGGCCTGCCCGACGGCAGGCCCAGGACCAGCGGCGGATGGACCACGTGGAGCTGGGAAGCGGCGGATCCGATGGCCAGCTACCTGGCCACGGCCGGCGTCGGGGACTTCACCCTGTCCTACGGCAAGGGGCCCCACGGCCTGCCGATCATCAATGCGGTGGACCGCGATATGACAGGACCGGACCTTGAAACCACCAACGCAGCCCTCGCCCTGCAGCCCCGAATGATCACGTTCCTCTCGGACCTGTTCGGACGCTACCCGTTCGAAGCTTTCGGCGCGATCGTGGACGACGACTCCGTCGACTACGCCCTGGAAACCCAGACCCGTCCCGTCTATTCAGGGGTCGCTGAGGAGGGCACGGTTGTCCACGAACTGGGCCACCAGTGGTTCGGCAACAGCGTCAGCCCGGCGGACTGGAAGGACATCTGGCTCAACGAAGGCTGGGCAACCTACATCGAGTGGCTGTGGGCCGGGCACACCGGCAAGGCAACAGTGGCCCAACAGTTCGCAGACACCGTTGCGGAACTGGACAGCGGGAACCTCTGGAGCATGGACATCACCGATCCCGGACGGGACAACCTGTTCTCCGGGCCCGTCTATCTCCGTGGGGCCGCCGCGCTCCACGCCCTCCGCGCCAAGGTGGGGGATGAGGCGTTCTTCGCCGGCGCCAGGGAGTGGCTGGAGCACCATGCCAACTCTTCGGCTACCACCGAAGACTTCGAAAAAGTGATGGAGGAAGCCTCCGGCCGGCAGCTGGGCGCGTTCTTCAACGACTGGCTGCGGGAAGGTGATCGGCCGGCGATGCCGTAGTGGAACCGCGCACCACCAGGGACGTCTCCAGGGTGACGCCGCCGTGTTCCAGCGGCTTGCCCTCCATGAGCAGGCGCAGTTGCTCGCCGGCCCTCTGTCCCAGGGCAGTGGCGGGCAGGTGAACGCTGGTCAGGCCCGGGTTGCTGGTGGCCGAATAGGGCAGGTCATCGAACCCGGCCACGGCCAGCTCCTCCGGAATGCGGACGCCCTCCACGCGGGCCTCCTGAAGGACGCCATATGCATGGGTGTCGGTGGCACAGGCGACGGCGGTTACCCCCGCATGCTGCCATTCCGGCCAGGCGTGGGCAAACGCCGCCGCCGCCTCCCCGACGTCGATGGTGGTGCTGATGATGCGCTCCGGGTTGACGGTGATGCCGCGCGCTGTTGCCTCCGACAGGAATGCCGCGCGCCGCACCGCGAACGTCTCCGTGCCGGTCACGCTGTCCACATAGGCTGCTTCCCGGTGCCCGGCGTCCGCCAGGTGCGCCGCCAGTTGGCGTGCCCCGCTGGCGACATCCAGGTTAACGGAGGGCGCGTAGGCCTCCAGCCCCGGCGCGTCGAGCAGGACAAGGGGCGACGGCGACGCGAGGTCTTCGAGGAAGCCCGCGTTGGGTGCGTCCACCAGCAGGCCTGCCGGACGCAGGGACATCAGCCGCCGCACGTCGTCGGCCTCCGGAAATTCGCCGGCCTCGGTGACGGACAGCAGCAGCTGGGTACTGAGGGCCCAGGGATTCCCGCACGCCGGCGATGACCTTGGCGAAGAACGGGTTGGAGATGTCCGGCGCCACCAGGATTACGACCGAGCTGACGCCTTTGGCCAGGGAGCTGCCGATGCCGTCCACCACGTAGCCCAGTTCCGCAATGGCGTCACGCACCCGGGAGATGTTGTCTTCGGCCACGCGGCCAGCCGTCTTGCCATTGGCCACCAGAGACACCGTGGCCACCGAAACACCGGCCCGCGCGGCGACCATCGCCGCCGTCACCCGCCGCGGCCGCGGACGTTGCTGCTGCACCTGTTCCCCGGAATCCATACGTTGATCGTAGTAGCCCCCGGGCCCCGGCGGTCCCGGCCGGGAAAGACCGGCCTGGCGAAGGTTGCCGCCTTCCATGCCAGTCAAGGCATCAAGCGTTTGACGTGCGACGATGTCAGAGTCACGTTAAGCGTTTGACGTAGGCCACACAATGCTGCCATGATCACTCCCGGAATACTGAAACCCCTGCCTCCCGGCAGGCCCCAATGACGTGGAGCACCATCGTGGAACCTCATCCCCCAGCGAATCAGTCCCGGACGAACCCGGCAGGGCCCAGGAAGATCATTCTGGACTGCGACCCCGGCCATGATGACGCCGTGGCACTCCTGCTGGCGCACGGCAACCCCGACATCGAACTCCTGGCCGTCACCACGGTGGTGGGCAACCAGACGCTCGAAAAAGTCACCCGCAATGCCCTGGCCGTCGGCACCATCGCCGGCATCACCGGCGTCCCCTTCGCCGCCGGCTGCCCCCGCCCGCTGGTCCGCAGCATCGAAACCGCGCCGGACATCCACGGCGAGTCCGGCATGGACGGCCCCGCGCTTCCTGAGTCCACCATTGAACTGGACCCGCGCCACGCCGTCGACCTCATCATCGACACCGTCATGGCGCACGAGCCCGGCACCGTCACCCTGGTCCCCACCGCCGGCCTGACCAACATCGCCCTGGCCGCCCGCAAGGAACCGCGCATCGTGGAACGCGTCAAGGAAGTGGTCCTGATGGGCGGCGGCTACCACGTGGGCAACTGGAGCGCCGTGGCCGAGTTCAACATCATCATCGATCCCGAAGCCGCGCACATTGTCTTCAACGAGAAGTGGCCGGTGGTGATGGTGGGCCTGGACCTCACCCACCAGGCGCTGGCCACCCCGGACGTCGTGGAGAAAATCGCAGCGATCGGCACCGGGCCGGCGAAGTTCGTCACCGAACTGATGGACTTCTTCGCCCACACCTACAAGGACGCCCAGGGCTTCGACCACCCGCCGGTCCACGATCCCTGCGCCGTCGCGTACGTGATCGACCCCAGCATCGTCAGCACCCGCAAGGTCCCCGTGAACATTGAACTCCAGGGCACGCTCACCCTGGGCATGACCGTTGCCGACTTCCGCGCCCCCGCACCGGCCGACTGCCACACCAGCGTAGCCGTGGACCTGGACCACGCACGGTTCTGGGGCCTGGTCACCGACGCGCTGGTCCGCATTGGCGAGCCCGGCACCGGTGCCACAAACACCGGCGCCGGCGCGTCCGACGTCGAACTTAACAAAGGTGCCCAGCTCACCGCTGGAGGGGTCAAGTAGATGGCCACCGCAACCATGACTGAAACCAGGACCGGCCGCGGCAACATCGCCGCCCTCATGACCGCACTGCTGGCCGCCTGCGTGGCGTTCCAGCTCAACGCCTCCATGCTCAGCCCCGCCCTGGTGACCATGGGCCAGGAACTCAAAGCGGACCAGGCCCTGATCGGGCTCTCCCAGACCTGGTTCTTCACCGCCGCCGCCCTGTTCTCCCTGTTCCTGCCGCGCCTGAGCGACATCATCGGCCGCAAGAAGGTCCTGGTGGGCATGATGCTGCTCATGGCCGTGGGCTCCGTCATCGCCGCACTGGCCCCGGACATCACGTGGCTGTTCGTGGGCCGCATCATCCAGGGCGTCAGCGGACCCACCGTGCCGCTCTGCCTGATCATGCTGCGCTCCGCCGTCACCAACCCCCGCAAGTACGGCATGCTCATGGGACTCATCACCGCAGTCAACGGTGGCGTGGCCGGCGTGGACTCCTTCGTAGGCGGCTACTTCGCCGAGCACTTCGGCTTCCGCAGCATCTTCTGGCTCATGGTGGTCCTGGCCGTCGCGGCCACCGCCCTGATTCTGTTCCTCGCCACCGAGAGCAAGCCCGCCGCCGGCACCCGGATGGACTGGCCCGGCGTGTTCTTCATCGTGGTTGCCGTGGGCGCCCTGCTCACCGCGCTCAACGAAGGCGCCAAGCTGGTGGCCGGGTTCTCTGCCGGCACGCTGATGCTCAGCCTGGCCCTGGTAGTGGTCTCCGCCGTCGCGTTCTTCGCCTTCTGGCGCACCGAACAGCGCGCCGCCCAGCCGATGGTGGAAATTGTGCACCTGCGCCAGCGCGCCACCTGGGCTCCGCTGCTCACCACCACCCTGACCATGACCGGCATTTTCGCCGTCATCAACGGAATCGTCCCCGCCTACGTCCAGGCCGCCGACCCCGGCTTCGGCGTGGGCCCCACCGAGATGTCACTGATCATCCTCACCCCGTACGCCCTGCTGGGCTGGTTGGTGGGGCCGCTCAGCGGGAAGCTCGCGCCGGTCCTCGGCTACACCAAGGTGCTGCGGATCGGCCTCCTGGGCAGCATCGCGGCGCTCGCCGTCATCGCGTTCCTGGGCCTGCACAGCCTGCCGATGATGATCGCCGGCACGGTCTTGCTGGGCATCATGTACGCCGGTACGGTCAACATCATGCTCAACGGACTCGGCGTTGTCCTCTCGCCCGCCGGCAACCCCGGCTTCCTGCCCGGCATGAACGCCGGCGCCTTCAACCTGGGCGCGGGCCTGAGCTTCCTCATCCTGCCCGCCGTGCTGGTGGCGACGTCGGCACTCGGTGACACGACGGCGTCGTACCTCACCGTCGTGGCGGTGGGCCTGGCGCTGACCGTCGCCGCGTTCGCTGCCTCGCTGCTGATCCCCAAGCCGGTTGAGGCCGAGGTGGCCGCGTGAGTGCGGCAGCAGGCACTTCCGGCCGGATCGTCGTCGTCGGGTCCCTCAACGCCGACCTCACCATCTACTGCGAACGCCTCCCGCAGCCCGGTGAGACGGTCCATGGCAACGGGTTCGCGGTGAATCCCGGCGGCAAGAGCGCCAACCAGGCCGTGGCCGCAGCCCGGCTGGGCGGCCACGTCAGCCTGGTGGGCGCGGTGGGGGAGGACCCCAACGGTGCCATGCTTGAGGCTTCCGTGGCCGGCGCGGGCGTGGACGTCAGCCACGTGCGGGGGTCCAGCGAGCCTACCGGGGTGGCCGTCATCGCGGTGGATGCCCGCGGCGAGAACAACATCATCATTTCCGCCGGCGCCAACGGAACATTGTCCCCGGCCGACGTGGCCCGGGCGGCGGACGTGATGGACGACGCCGCAGTGGTGAGCCTGTGCCTGGAAGTCAGCACGGAGACCGTGCTGGCGGCAGCGCAGGCAGGGCACGACGCCGGCGCAACAGTTTTGCTGAACCTGTCGCCTTATGCGGAGATCCCGTCAGCCCTGGCCGAGTTGGCGGACGTCCTGCTGGTCAACGCGCACGAGGCCGCGCTGTTCCTCGGGTCTTCGGTTCCCGGTGCCGGTGCTTCCGCTGCGGACTGGGACGCGGCGCGCTCCCGGTTCGCGGACCGCGGGATTCGGCAGATCTTGGTGACGCTGGGTTCGAACGGTTCGGTGGTGCTGGACTCGCATGCCGCGCCCGGCTCCCAAGTGACGTTCGTCCAGCCCACCCAGGTGCACGCCGTCGACACCACCGGAGCCGGGGACGCCTTCACCGGCGCCGTGGCCGTGCGGCTGGCGGCGGGCGATGCGCTCGCCGATGCTGCCGCATTCGCCTCTGTTGCCGCGGCTTTGGCGACCACCCGTAAAGGGACCCAGGCGGCGTACCCGGAAGCGGCCGGCGTCGAACGCCGCCTCGGCACCTCTTAATCCCTCATCGATTGCTCCCCACCGGCACCCTAACCTCGCAAGCTCGGCCAGGGAACCCTGCCGGCGTGGGCCCAACTACCGTTTTCACGCTCCAAAACGGCGTTTACGGAGCAGTCGACTCCGGAAAAGTGACCCCAGTGTGAGTGGCGAGCTGCGCCATCAGGGCATCCTGGAACTGGGGATCATTGGCGGCCGGATGCGGGGTTTGGTGGCGCTGGTGGTACCAGTAGCCGCCGGTGGTCAAGGCCGCGGGATCGTCGCTGGTGGCCAGCCAGTCCTGCGTTCGGTGGCCGAGTTCCAGGCTGTCCGGCGCTGAGCGGCCGCCCATGCGGGTGGGCACCCAGCCCGGATCCACGGCATTGCTGGCGACGTTCGGGAAAAGCCGCGCCACCGCTGCGGACAGCGCAGTGACGTGCAGCTTGGTGGTGGAGTAGGAGGCCGTCGTCGTACGTCCTGCCCAGTCAAGGCCGTCCATGCCGGGGTCGCCGCCGCGGTGCATCCCGCTGCTCAGGTAGATGAGCCGACGGGGGCCGGGAATGAGGGCGGTCAGCAGGTACGGGGCGACGACATTCACGGGCAGCAGCGCCGCGCCGTTCAGGACCCCGGCGTTGTGGATGACGGCATCGATGCGGCCGATCCCATTCGCCTGGTCTGCGATCTTTCGGACCTCGTCCACGACGGCGAGGTCCCCGGTCACGCACTGCGCCCCGCGGTCCAGCAGGTGCTGGACAGCGGGGATCCGGTGGGAGGACCGTGCATGGACGATCACCTCGTGGCCGGCCTCGAGCAGCGATGCTGCGGCAGCCCGGCCCAGTCCGTCCGTGGATCCGGTGATGAAGACGCGTGCCATGCGGGACCTCCCTGGTTTGTGGGTGTTGTTCCTACGCTACTTCTGCTGGCTGGAGTTCATCATGCAGGCGTTTCACTTAGCGGCGCTTGCGGCCAAGGACCAGCGCCAGCAGCCCGCCGAAGGCAAGAAACAGCAGGCCCACTATCAACAGGCCGGTGTTCATGCCCGTGCTGGCCAGCGTCGCTGGAGCGGAAGAGTAGGCCGCGGACATTGGCGCAACGGCTGCGTTGGCCGCGACGCCGCCAAAGGCCAGGAGGCCGCCTGCGAAAGCGGTAGCGAACAGGCATCTGCGGATGTTGCGGTGCATCATGGGAGGTTCTCCTGAAAGTTGAATTGGGCCTACTGCCTGGCCCGGGAATTGGCGCGTACCCCGCGTTGTAATGACGCGGGCAGGGCCTCAACTAGTCAGGAGAAGAGCCGGGGTCGAAGGACGCCGGGGTGGGGGCAGTAAGCGAACGGCCCTGGATGGCGGCCGTCCCATCCGCTGGGGCCGGAAAGTAGTGTGGGCTGATCCAACCAGGAGCCGCCGGCCCGTTGGCGCCGGACGGGCTGTTTCCGCCTATCGCAGCGCCGGGCACCGCAGGCGGCAGATCGGACGGCGTGTGGAACGGGGCGTCTTCCGGGCCGGCCTCGGAAAGCACTGGAGTCACTGCGGCACGCATCATCTGCATGCGCCTTTCAGCAACGCTGGCCTGCGACTTAGCGGCGGACGGTGCAGGATGCGTCACGCCCCCAGTCGTTTGTGGCAGTTCAGCAACTGTGGGAAGGCCAGGCGCGGGCTCCTCGGCGGAAGCCGCGCTGACTGCCGTGGCGACAGGACGGCCTGCGCCTGGTCCTGCTTCCGGTCCGACGACGGGCGGGGTAACAGCGCTGACGACCGGTTCAAGGACCGGGTCCAGGGGTTCCAGGACAGCATCGGCCAAGGGAACAGCAGCCCCCACCGTCCCGTCGACGATGCCGTCCACGCCACCCACCACAGGATCAACCATGGCCGCTACCGCTCCCGTAGGCACAAGCTCGTTAACCACCGGAACGGACTGCACAGCATTGTCGGCCAAGCCGGAGACCTCCTCCGCGGCCGGGCGGAGGGACGGCGCCGGGATACGTGGCACCGGGATCAGTGAAGCAACAGTGGAAGCCGGGGCCTTGGCCGGCCCGCCGTCCAGCCCTGCCAGCATCGGGTCCAGCTCATCTTTGGCCTGATGGGTGAGGCTTGCGGTGGCAGAATCCACAGCCCCCGCAAGGGAATCGCGGGAAGGTGAGGAATCGGCGGACGCGCCAGCGGCTGACAGGGCAATCCAGGCTGCAGTTGCCGCCACCACGAGCAGGACGGGCCGGAGGAACGCCCAGGCACTGCCCTCGGACTTCACTTGATACCCCTCCCCACGGGTGCTTCGGCAAGCAATGCTGTTCACCATAAGCACAGGTCAGACGGCAAGTCCAAATGCGGACGCGCCAGCCTCAGACGGCATCCGTGGGAGCGGCGCGGTGATCAATGGCGGTGGTCAGCTCGTCAATCCGGTCCATGGCGGCGTTGAGTTTCTCGACGGCGGCCCACAGGTCCGGGTGCTGCTCGCGGACCTGTTCCAGGCCGGTGCCGGCCGACCGGAGCGAGCCGAGGTCGAAGCTGACATTGGTCCGCGCCCCGGCCATCGCGGCGCGGAGGGCACCGAATGCGACGACGACGTCCGCCACCAGCGCGCGGTTGCCGCTGGTTGCCAGCCAGGCGAGGTCGTCGATGGCTTCGATGGCGCGCTCGCCCAGGACAGCGGATGCGGCCGCAGCTTCAACGGATACGCGGCGGATGGCTTCGTCCCGTTCCTCGCCGGGTTCCAGGCGGAAGGCGGCCCCGAACGCTTTGGAAGCGGAGGCGTCCTCATCAGCCAGCCGAAGGGCTTCCTGGCGCAGCGCCTGGGCCCGCTCACGGATCCGGTCCGGCTCCCCGCCGTCGTCCTTGCTGTACCCGGCAACCATGGACGTCAGCGACGCCGCCACCGCCAGCATCAGCCCCGTGCCCGCCCCTCCGCCCGGGGAGCCCGTGGACTCCGCCAGCGCGCGCGTCCATTCCTCGACTGTCGAGTCCTGCGTGGTCACTTCAGGCTTTTCCATGATGGAACCGTGCCCACCAGCAGCCAAGCTAAACGGACTGTCCCGCTGCCGCCCCTGTAGTCTCGGCTGATGGTGCACCGGCACAGGTATTACTACGGCGACGACCCCAGCCAGTGGGGCGAACTTTTCCTGCCCGATCTCCCTGCAGGCGGGAAATATCAGGGCGTAGTGGTGGTGATCCACGGCGGCTACTGGCGCCCGCAATATGGGGCCGAACTCGGTGAGCCGTTGGCGAAGGACCTGGCGGAGCACGGCATGGCCGCCTGGAACCTGGAATACCGGCGCGCGGGCAACGGCGGGGGATGGCCGGGCACCTTCCAGGACATCCTGGCGGGCATCGACAAGCTCGCCGCGTTGGCCGCTCCCCACTCGCTGGACCTGGGGAAAGTGGTGGCGCTGGGGCATTCGGCCGGCGGGCACCTGGCGGTGTGGGCTGCGGGCAGGGACCGGATTGAGGGGCTTGGGCCGGAGGCCGGCCAGGTGGGGAACAGCGACGACGGCGTCCGGCTCACCGGCGTGGTGAGCCAGTCAGGCGTGCTCAACCTGGCCGAGGCCGAACGCCTCCGCCTCAGCAACGGTGCGGTGGCCAACCTGCTGGGCGGCCCGTCGTCGGACTTTCCGGGCCGGCACCGCGTTGCCGACCCCATGGCAGCGCTGCCGCTGGACGTTCCCGTCCACGCCGTCCACGCCACGGAGGATGTGGATGTGCCGCTGAGCATGTCCACGACGTATGTGGACGCGAGCCGTTCCGGGCCGGTCCCGGCGGAGCTGGTCATGGCGCCGGGGGACCATTTCTCCCTGATCGACGTCGACGCGGAAGCTTACGTGACGTGCCGGGAACTGGTGCATAAGCTGCTGCACTGACATGAACTGCTGGCCCGGGCCTCTTTCTGGCAGAGTATGACCATGCTCACGGTGATCGGCGAAGGCCTTGTAGATGTAGTCCAGCGTGCCTCCGGAATCCAGGCGCACGTGGGCGGAAGCCCGCTCAACGTTGCGGTGGGCCTGGCCCGGCTGGACCACCCGGTGCAGTTCATTGGCCGCTACGGCCGGGATGCCTACGGCGACTCGGTGGCCGCCCACCTGCGCGCCAGTTCCGTGATGCTGCCGGTGCCGCCGGATGACCTGCCCACCAGCGTGGCCACCGCGTTGATTGACGACGACGGCGCCGCCACCTACACCTTCGACCTCGCCTGGGAGCTTCCCGGCATCGGCGACCGGCTCGGCTTCATGCTGCAGGGCACCACGCTGCTGCACACCGGATCGATCGCCACAATGCTGAAGCCGGGGGCCACCGAGGTGCTGGCCGCCGTCGAATACGCCCACCCCTCCGCCACGATCAGCTTCGATCCGAACTGCCGGCCCAGCATCATCACCGACGTGGACTACGCACGGCAGCAGGCGGAAAAGTTCGTGACGCTTTCCGATGTGGTGAAGGCGTCCGACGAGGACCTGGCCTGGCTGTACCCGGGGCAGGACGTGCTGGATTCGGCGCGCAAATGGCTGGCCCTGGGCGGCGAGGAGGGCCCAGCGATGGTGGTGGTGACCCGCGGGGCTGAGGGCCCGTGGGGTGTGTGCCGCGCCGGCGAAGCGTCCGTGCCCGCGCCAAGGGTTGACGTGGCGGACACTGTGGGTGCGGGCGATTCCTTCATGGCGGCGCTGCTGTCGGGCCTGGTGGACCGGGAGCTGGACGGCGCCCAGAACCGGCAGGACCTGCGCGACCTTCCCGTCGAGGGACTCTCCGAACTCCTGGCACACGCCGCCAGCGCCGCCGCCGTCACCGTCTCCCGTCCGGGCGCCAACCCGCCGACGCGCGCCGAGCTGCACGGGATTGAGAAAGAGGCCTAGAGAGGGATTGCTGGCCAGGTGGATGCCGTTTACAGGGCCCATAAACCCAGCGCCCGGACCGCCGCCCACCCGTCCACGCTGGCCGGACGGGCTCCGTGTTGCTTAGGAGGACGCCCACCCCCATCGATTGCTCCGTAAGTGCCGTTTTGAGGGCTCAAAAGGACATCTACGGAGCAATGGATGGGGGTGGGAACTACTCCTTGCCGAGCCCCGCCGCCGTCGTCTTCCCGCCCGAAACGCTGTTGAGGGCGCGCAGGTCGAAGATCCCGCTGATGTCGGCCTGCTTGGTGGTGCCGGCAGTCACGCCATCGGCCAGGAGCTTCTGGTAGGTGCCGGCCAGCGGGTCCACGGTGAACACGATGTTCTTCAAGGAGCGGTCGATGACGTCGGGCTTCAGCTCGGCGCCCGCGGCTTCTTTGAGGGCTGCGTTGACGACGGCGGCCTTCTCGCCGGCGGATGCCGAGTTCAGCCACTCGACCGATTTCACGTGGCCCTTCAGGAGCGCCTCCACGGTGTCCGGGTGGTCGGCAGCGAACTTCTGGTTCACGATCAGGATGGTGGTGGGAAACTCGCCCGGCTTGCCGGACAACGACCCGTCCCACAGGTCCTTTTCGTCGACCAGCACTTTTGCCCCGGCGGTCAGCACCAAACGCGAGGCCCACGGCTCAGGCAGCCACGCGCCGTCGAGCTTTCCGTCCTGGAACAGCTTGAGGGTCTGGGCGTTTTCCGGCGGGTTGATGGCGACGTCGCCGCTGCCGTCCACGTTCGTCTTGTACCCCTGGGACGACAGCCAGGCGCGGAGGGCCACGTCCTGGGTGCCGCCAAGCTGCGGCGTTGCCAGGGTCTTGCCTTTCAGGTCGGCGGCAGACCGGATCTCCGGCTTGACCACCAGCTGGGCGCCACCGGCGGCAGCACCGGCGATGATGTTCACGGACTCGCCCTGGCTCTTCACGAACGAGTTGATGGCCGGGTTCGGCCCGATGTAGGTGGCATCGATGGCGCCTGCGTTCAGCGCCTCGATGGCGGCAGGGCCGGCGTTGAACACCTGCGTGCTGAGCTTGGTGCTGCCGAGTTCCTCGGCGATGAAGCCCTTGCTGACGCCAACCAGGGCCGGGGCATGCGTGACGTTGCCGAAGTAGCCGAGCTTCAGCTCCGCGGCGGGGCTGGCTGACGGGGCGGCTACCTGCGTGGCAGCCGGTGTGCCGTTGTTGGCGGAGGAGGCGACGGCGGCACCCCCTCCAATGAGCGCCAGGACGGCTGCCGCAATGCCGATCTTCAAGCCCACCGGGCGCTTGGGCCGGGTGGATTGGCCGGCAACGATGCGGGTGGAGCGTTGCTGGTTCTGTGGAACGTTGTCCTGCGGGTTTGCCATGGGGAGATCCTTTGCTGGGTGGATGCTGAGACGAGATTACGGAGCGCCCGGCACCCCCACAATCAATGCTGTAGCAGGCGTTCACGGGGCGTCGCTAACGCTCAACGCGGCGTAGCAGGGCGTCAAGATTCGTCGCGGGACGTCTTGATCCGAGGCCAGTACGGGGCCCGCATTGGCGCGGCTACAAGTCAGGAGCTGTGAGCCTTGATTCGCCCACCGTGCTGGTGGGTACGTGCACCGCATGGGGACTTTGTAAAACTAATCAAGGAGACTCTCATGTTGCTCTGGATCGCCATTATCATCGCTGTTCTCTGGCTTCTCGGACTGCTCGCAAACATCGGCGGCGGCCTCATCCATATTCTTTTGGTCATCGCAGTCGTCGTCCTGATCTTCCACTTCGTCACAGGCAGGCGGCGCGTCTAGGCAATAAACGTCCGGACAAGAACGTCCGGGCAGGAACGCGGTCCCGCCGCCGGCACGTGCGCCGGCGGCGGGACCTGTCCTGTTCAGGCCGCCTTCACCAGGGGGAGTTCGTCCCAATGTGTGGTGTACCGGGGCGAGCGCATGTCGCGTTTCATGGTCCAGTCCAGGCCGGACTTGATCCCCGCGTGCCCCAGCCCGATGGTGCCGCGCCCGAAGCGCCGGCTCACGTCCTCCAGCAGGGGCCCGATGCCGCGTTCCTCATGCCGGTTCTCGAACAGCTCCAGCGGAGGCTGGTTTCCGGTGGGCCGCAGGTCGGTGAGCATCAGGCCTGCCTTGGCGTACTTGAGCCCTTCGCGGACATGGGGCAACAGCGCGTGCGCGGCTTTGGTGAGCAGCAGCGGGTCCGCCGTGGGCATGGGCAACGAGACGCACACCGAAGGGTGGGCCTGTTCGTTGTCCCTGAACGGCGAAGTGGCCGCGAAAGCCGTCAGGATCTTCGCCTGCAGTCCGTGCTTTGCGAGCCGGGCGCTCGCCTGCTGGGCGTAAATGCTGAGCACCTCCCGGAGGCCGGCGGCAGTGGTTACAGGGGTGGCGAAGGAGCGGGAAAAGATCAGCTGGTCGCGTCCAATGCGCTCCTCTTCCATGGGGATGCACGAGGTGCCCCGCAGTTCCAGGACGGTCCGCATCAGCACCACGGAGAACCTGTCACGGATCAACACGGGGTCCGCCCCAACAAGGTCCTTGACAGTGAAGATCCCCAGCACATTCAGCCGCTTTGTCAGCCGCCCGGCAATGCCCCAGATCTCGTCCACCGGCAGCCGGGCCATCAAACCCTCCCGCACCTCCGCTGGAACGGACTCCCACAGGCAGACTCCGCCGAAGGCGGGATTGTTCTTGGCCCACTTGTTGCACAGTTTTGCCAGGGTCTTGGTGGGTGCGATGCCCACGCACACGGGAACGCCCACATGCCGCCGGACTGCCTCTTTCACCCTGTAGCCCAAGGCCAACAACTCTCCCGGTCCGCCCTTCACGCCCAGGAATGCCTCGTCAATGCTGTACACCTCCAGCCAGGCCGAGTACCTGCCCAGCAGCTCCATCACCCGGGCGCTGATGTCCCCGTACAGCTCATAGTTGCTGGATTTTGCCACCAGGCCCCACTCCTTGGCCCGCGGCGCGAGCTTGAACCAGGGCTCACCGGTGGCGATGCCCAACGCCTTGGCCTCAGGGGAGCGGGTCACCGCGCACCCGTCGTTGTTGGACAGCACCACCAGCGGGCGCCCTTGCAGGGAGGGGTCGAACGCGCGCTCGGCGGAGGCATAAAAACAATTAACGTCCACGTGCGCAATCTGCGGCATCCGCCGCATCAGGACAGGCTTAGCCACGGTCCCTCTGACCCATCACGGCTCTCAAACATGGTGCAGGCATCTGGTGGCGACGCCCCAGATGGTCAGCTCGGACAGCGCGGGGACCCGGATGTCAGGGTACTTGGGGTTCTCCGCCTGGAGCACCACACCGGTGGAGGTGAGGCGGAGGCGTTTCACCGTCAGTTCCCCGTCCAGGACCGCGATCACCACGCACCCGTCCCTGGGCTCCAGCGCCCGGTTGACGATCAGTTCATCGCCATCGCTGATGCCGGCCCCTTCCATGGAGTCACCGGTCACCCTGACGACGAAGGTGCTGGTGATGTCCTTGATCAGGTGTGCGTTGAGGTCGATCCGGCCGTCGAAGTAGTCCTGTGCGGGCGACGGAAAGCCTGCCGCCACCGCCACGGGGGAGATCAGCACGGAGAATAACGAGGCGCCCGCATCTATCACGCGGGGACCGATAATAACGCCCACAACACACCTTTATTCGAATGTATGTTCGATAGCTTCAGTGTAGCCCCGGCGGCTGACATCGGACACTCCTGCTCATGGGGGACTAGACTCGAGCCACTGTCTGCTCTGGGGGGAAGCGATGCGGTTGGCAAGGCTTTGGTGGATTGCGGCGACGATCACGCTGGGATTGACGGCGTGCGAGTACAGCGGGGCGCCCGAGGGGCAGCCGACGGCCCCATCGCACTCGGCCACCCCTGCCGTCCAGCCCAGTGTCGATCCGCGTGCCGCCGCGTTGGAAGGCATGCGCGAGTGGTCCCAGCAGCAGCTGCAGCCCAGGCTGCCTGGCGAGCTTGCCGGAGCCACCAGTTCGAACAGCACAGTCAGCTTTGGCTTCACTGGCGCGGCACCGGGCGGCTACGACATGCATTTCATCTGCGAAGGGCCGGCAATGGCAGAGGTGTCGCTTGCCAGCCAGGCCGGCGCCGAAGTCCTTGCCCCGCTGCAGGTCCCCTGTGACGGGAGTGTGCTCACTACGCGGGTGGCGCTCGCCGTTCGGGGAGTGGACTTCATCATGACGCCTGCGGACGGTGCCGACGGCCGCTATGCCTTCCGGCTGGTGCCGGCCTCCCCGCAGCTGTCCACCGCCGTCCTGCCGGGACCGGATGGGCTGAAGGCGATGGTCCATGACGGCCGGCCGTCCGCAGCAGGGCCGGAGGCGCAGCTCAACGGACATATGGATAAGGACGGGGCGGGGTGCCTCATCCTGCAGGCTGACGACGGGAACGATTACACGCTGATCTTTCCCGAAGGAGCCAGCTTCGACGCCGAAACCCTCGTCCTTCCCGGCGGCCAGCGACTTGCCGGCGGGGACCCGGTAGTCCTCAAGGGCACGCGGGTGCCGGCGGATGAAGGCCTGAGCATGTGCCTGAATTACGCGCGGCTGCTGTCCGTGGATTCGGTACGCATCCCGTCCTGACAGGCATACGCCCTTCGACATAAGCGCCGAGGTGCTTGACGGCGAAGTACGACGGCGGCCTGCCGCCTTCCGGCGCGCCCGCCGCCCCCGGCCCACGTAGACTTGCAGGATGCGGCTGGTTGCAAGTGATATCGACGGAACAATTCTCGGGCATGACGGAAAAATCAGCCCCCGCACCGTCCGCGCCTTCCATGCCTGCCGGGAGGCCGGCGTCGAACTCGTCTTTGTCACCGGCCGGCCGCCGCGGTGGCTGCACCCCCTCGAAGAGCAGCTGGGCCACGCCGGCCGGGTGATCTGCTCAAACGGTGCCGTGGTCTGGGACCTGGAGGCGGACCGCCTGGTCTCCGCCCGCACCCTGGCCATCGATACTGCCCTGGAAGTCCGCAGCATCATCAAGAAGCTCCGGCCAGCCGCGCTGTTCGCCGCCGAAACACTGACGGGATTCCATCTTGAACCCGGCTTCATCGAGAACGAATCCAGCGAGCTGCTCGCCGAATTCACCCCCGCACCGCTAAAAGACACCCTGACAACCAATGACTCCGTGGTGAAGTTCCTGGCGATCGTCCGCGACGGCACGCCGGATGACTTCCTCGCCGAGGTGGCTCCCGCCGTCGAGCACCTGGCCGCAGCCACCCATTCCTCGCCCGGCGTCGCGATGCTGGAACTGTCCCTGCCCGGGGTGAACAAGGCCGTCACCCTGGCTGAGTACGCGTCCGCCCTGGGCATCGACGCCGCAGACGTGGTGGCCTTCGGGGACATGCCCAACGACATCGAGATGCTTCGCTGGGCCGGGCACGGCTACGCAATGGCCAGCGGCCACCCGGAGGCCATCCGGGCGGCAGGGCAGCAGGCTCCGCATTTTGACGACGACGGCGTGGCCCAGGTCCTGGAGGCGCGGCTCGCTTCCCTGGGCGTCCAGTTTTCCTGAAACCGGCGTCCCGGGTCCCGCCGCCACCACCATTTTCACAGCTTCCGATCACCTGGCGTTTACCTTCCCTCCGTAGCGTGAAGCCTGGAGAGCCGGCACCTCCCGCCGGCTCAGAGGGGGCAATGATGGCAAGAAGCGCCAGGCAGCACGCAGCCGATGCGCCGCTGCGCAGAGCAACGCCTGCACCGCACTGGAAGCAGCTGCGCCAGGGCGACCACGTGCGGGTCCTTTTCGCACCCGGCTTTGAGGCAAGCGGTGTGGTGGACGCCATCACACCCGACCATGCCGCGGTCTGGGTCCACCTCGACGGCGGCCGCGGGCGGACCCTGCTGCACTGCGGTGACGGTGTGGATATCGTTGCCTGCGGAGAAACCGCCTGTGCTGACGAAACTGCCGGGCTGAGCTAAGGCCTCGCGCCTCCGGTACTCTCGCAGTGTGACCCTGCCCTTCTTCGAGCACCCGGACGACGCCGGGCGGCAGCTTCCCATCGCCATGGCCCACCGCGGTTTCTCAGCCGAGGGGCTGGAAAACTCCATGGCCGCGTTCCGCGCCGGTATCGAGCTCGGCTACCGGTACCTCGAAACGGACGTCCACACCACGTCCGACGGCGTGCTGCTGCTCTTCCATGATGAAACCCTGGACCGGGTCACAGACGGCAACGGCCGGGTGGCGGAACTGCCCGCCGCGGAGGTGGCAAAGGCACGGATCAGCGGCCGCGAGCCCATCCCGACTTTCGACGAGCTGGTCACCGAGCTTCCCGATGCCCGCCTGAACCTGGACGTCAAGGACTGGGGTTCGGTCCGCGCCACCGCGGACGCGATCGAGCGGCACCAGGCGCACCACCGCGTGCTGGTAACCAGTTTTTCGGACCGCCGACGGCGGGCGGTGCTGAAGCTGCTCAGCCAACCGGTGGCTTCGTCCGCCGGAGTGGCCTCGAACGCCCTTTTCACCCTGCTGGGCCCGGTACTTCCACGCGCGGTGTTCCGGCGGCTCATGCGCCGCGTCCTCCGGGACGTGCACGCACTACAGGTACCCGTCCGTTATGGACGGGTACCTGTAGTCACCGCCGGCTTCATCCGCCGGGCGCACGACCTGGACCTTGTGGTGCACGTATGGACCATCAACGAGGTGGCGGAGATGCACCGGCTCCTCCACCTTGGCGTGGACGGCATCGTCACGGACCGGGCGGACCTGCTCCGTGACGTGCTGCAGTCGCGCGGCCAGTGGCGGCATGCGCCCGGCTCAGAAGACCCAGCCTCCTGGACTTCGGGCTGACCTAGCCCCGGTCTGTGTCGGTGGGTGCCGTCGCGTCGCCGGCCAGGCCGCCGTCGTCCGTACCGCCATTCTGATCCGCGCCGTTCCGCGCCCGGTCGTCGTTGTGCGCCGTGTCGTTGTCCGTCTCATCCACGTCTCCGCCCAAGGGACTGTTGGACACGGGGGCCGGCGCAGCCCCGGTCTTGAGGCCGGGAGCCTTTTGCTTCTCCGCCTCCATCGCGTTTGACCCTTCGCTCAGGGACGAGTGGACTTCAACGTCGTCATTGGGGTCCGCGGGGTCCGGGACCCCCGTTTTCTCCGTCGGCTTGGATGTCCCGGCCAGGTCCTCCATGGCGTTTTCTGCTGCCTTGCCGATGCTGTCGCCGATTCCCATGTGACTGCTCCTTCCGACGTCGCGTGCCGGCGCCCCAGCGGCGTCCCGGCCCTACTCCTCCAGAATTATCAGCATGCTTACAATTAGTCCAGTGCTGGGGAACCGAACCGCAGCCGGAGAGGAAGGAAAGGCAGCATGAGCACTTACCATCCGGAAAATGACCCTGCCAACCCCGACCGTCCCGGGAAGGACGACGTTGGTGCGGCACAGCCGCACCTGGCGGAGCAGCGCAGTGCGGAATCGGGCGGGTCGCCCAACCCGGATCCTGCCGAGGGCAACGTGACCGGACTGGAACCGGGCGGAGGAGTGCCTCCGGGGGAGACGCCGCCGGCCGAAGACCAGATGAGCAGGGACCAGGGCCACTCCGAATAGCGTCGGGAGTTTGCGGTGCGGCGGGTATGCAGCCCGCCGCCCGCTGCCCCACGGCAAGTTTCAGGAAGCTGTTTTGCCCTGCCGGCTCCGCAGCTCGCCCCGGCCGGCCAGCTGGCGCTCGAGGCCGTCCAGGTCCAGGCGCGTGTTCCAGCTGGCCCAGTCCTGGGGCCGGACGGAAGGCCGGCCCAGCAGGTAACCCTGGCCGGCGCTGATGCCCAGTTCGGTCAGCGCCTTCAGTTCTCCCACTGTTTCAATGCCTTCGGCCACCAAGGTAACGCCGATCTTGTCAGTGAAGTCCACCAGGCAGGCCGCAAGGGCGTGCTGCAGTCCGTCCTTGTCCACGTCCGCGATGACGTTGCGGCCCACCTTGAGGAAATCGGGCCGCAGGTGGATCATGCGGCTGAGGGCCCCGGCGCCGGAATGGGTGTCATCGACCGCGATCCGCAGCCCCTCTTCCCGGAGCGGATTGATTGCGGAAATAAACTGCAGGTATTCCTCTTCCGGAACATCCGCAGTCAATTCCAGCACCACCCTGTCGATGGGAAGCTCAATGTGCTCGAACAGTTCCGGCAGCCGCGGGTCAAGGCAGGATGTGGGCGAAATGTTCAGGGAAACATAAAGGTTCTCTGGCAGGGCGCGGGCGGCCGCTGCGGCGGACCCGAGCGCGGAAAACTCAAGGTTTGCTCCAAGCCCCACGGCCGCGGCCTCAGCGAACCACAGCTCGGCCGCCGCCCCGTCGTCGCTGACGAAGCGGGACAGCGCTTCTGCACCCACCACGGTTTTTCCCCCCAGCCCGTAGATGGGCTGGAACGCGGTCATGAGCATCCGGTTTTCGAGCAAGGCGCTGATCCGGGACATGCTCCGGATGGCGTCCAGCTGCTCTGCGAACTGCGGCGGCAGCGCGGGCGGCGTGAGGCGCATCTCCCTGGCCGTTTCCAGCGTTTCCACCGTATTGGCATCGCTCCGCCGGGTTTCCAGCAGATACTCCAGCAACGCCCGCTCCGGCACGCCGGGATTCTCGTCGAGGCTGTTGCTCAGCCGCTGCCGGACGGCGGCTCCCGCAGGATCCGTATCCGCCAGGACGGCAGCGATGATTCCCCATGCCTGTACCCGAACCGACATTAGCAACGCCCCCAGTTGACGAAGTAATGACCCGATGGCCCAATAATGTTCAAATTTCCAAACGCCTTATAAAAGTACGGTGCCGAAAGACCTGAATTCCGCGGCGGCGAAAAACCGGACACCGCACGCTGATCGTATAACGGCGGCTCCAAAAGCGCAGTAGTTTTTTTCGCTACGGGTTAGCGCTTTCCTGCTGGTCAGCGAGCAGTTCCGGAATCTGCTCCGGTGGAACGGGCCGGCTGAAGTAGTAGCCCTGGGCGCTGCGGCAGCCCAGGTCCCGCAGGATCTCCGCCTGCTCCGCCGTCTCAACGCCTTCCCACACCGCTTCCAGCCCGCAGGCCCGGACCAGTTGCAGGACCGCCGCCACCAGGGCCGGCTGGCTTGGGTCGCTCTCAAGCCCGGTGATCAGCGACCGGTCCACCTTGACCCGGTCCACCGGCAGCCGGCGGAGGTAGCTGATGGAGGAGTAGCCGGTACCGAAGTCGTCAATCTCGATCCCCACGCCCAGCCCGCGGAGCCCGCCCAGCGAATACCGGTCCAACTCGTTGCCTTTGACGATGGCCACTTCCGTCAGTTCCAGGACCACCTGCTCCGGCCTGACCCCCGTCTCCTGGAGCGTGTTGCGCACGTCCTCAATGAACTGCAGGCTCTGCAGGTCGGTGGCGGAGATGTTGATTCGCACCGAAAAACTGCTGTCCACCAGGGACGCGTCGGTCCAGGCCCGAAGCTGCTTCACCGCGGTCCGGAGCACCCAGAGGCCCAGTTCGGAGATCAGCCCTGCTTCCTCGGCCAGGGGGATGAACTCATCAGGCATGATGAAACCGCGCGTGGGGTGGTTCCACCGGACCAGCGCCTCCACCCCTTCGATCCGTCCGGTGGCAAGCTCCACCACCGGCTGGTAGTGCAGAGTCAGGGCGTCACTCTTGATGGCAGCCCTCAGGTCGTCCACGAGCTGGCTCCGGAGCCGCCGCATCAGCAGCAGCGCCGGCTCGAACCGGTGCAGCCTGTTCTGCCCCTCAGCCTTGGAGGCGTACATGGCGACGTCGGCCTCCATCAGCATGTCCTCCGGGCTCTGGCCTTCGCTGCCCACACTGAGCCCGATGCTGGCACCGCAGCGGACACTGCGGCCGGGAAGCTCGATGGGCTCATTGAGCGACGCCAGGATCCGGTGGGCCACGAGGGCAGCCTGGTCCGCCGACGCCGAGGGCATGACGATCGCGAACTCGTCCCCGCCCAGGCGGGCAACCACGTCGGTCAGCCTGACGGCGTTCCGCAGCCTTTCACCTACAGTCACCAGCACCTGGTCTCCGGCCGTGTGCCCCATGCTGTCGTTGATGGACTTGAACGCGTCCAGGTCCATGAGCAGGATGGCCGGACCTTCCCCCGCCGGTTCACGGTCCGCCCCGGCACGTGCTGCCAGGGCGGCGCGAAGGGCCTCGATCAGCGCCGAGCGGTTGGCCAGGCCTGTCAACGGGTCCTGCATGGCCATCTTCTGCATTTCGAGGTGTGCCTCGTGCAGGAGTTGGGTCCGGACCTGGACCCGCTGCTCGAGTTCTTCATAAATGACCTGCAGGTCCTCTGCCAGCAGATTGGTGCCCATGATGATCGCGTCCAGCTCATCGCGGGCCGGTGACACCTCGATGCGTGAGGTGAGGTCGCCGGAGGCAAGCCGGACAATGCCTTCCAGCAGCTGGGAAAGCCGGGGGTCGTCGTCGGCAAACATGGCAGTCCTCCTTCGGCGCCTAGTTGGCCTGCACGCGGTCAGTTCCGAGCGGCAGGCTGACGGTAACCGTGGTGCCTGCACCCAGGGTGGAGTGGACGTCGATCCGCCCGCCGTGGCGGTCCACGATGTCCTTGGAGATCGCAAGGCCAAGCCCTGTCCCCGGAATGGCGCCGTTCATGGCGTTGGAGGCCCGGTAGAAGCGGGTGAACACGTGGTTGATTTCATCGCTCGAAATGCCGATGCCAGTGTCGGCGATGCGCACGGTGGCCCATTTGGAGCCGTCCTCCGCGGCGTGGGCTTCGCTGCCCACCTCGATCCGTCCGCCTTTGGGCGTGAACTTGATGGCGTTGGACACGAGGTTGGTGAACACCTGCTGCAGCTGCACCTCATCGGCAAGGATTTCGGGGTCCTCCGGCACCGGGTCCACATCGATGGTGACGTTCTGCAGCGTGGCCAGCGGCCGAAGCGCCGCGGCCACCAGGTCCAGGGTCTGCCCCAGGCGCACCGGCGCCAAGTGCATCTCCATGCTGTCCAGCCCGCCTCGCGAGACGCTGAGCATATCCTCGATGAGGGTCCGCAGCCGCTCGGTATTGCGGACCACGATGTCCAGCATCTGGTGGACTTCCCTGGACACCGGGTGCTCGGTGCTTTCCTGGATCATGTCCAGGTACGCCATGATCGAGGTCAGGGGCGTACGCAGCTCGTGGTTCACCGTGGCCAGGAAGTCCGTTTTGGCTTTGTCGAGTTCCCGCAGTTGCTTCACCACCTGCTGCTGGCTGCTGATCAGGTGGCTCTGGATCAGGCCGTAGGCGGCGTTGCCGGCCACGTGCTGGATCAGCCCCAGTTCAGCACTGGACCAGGTGCGGGGCCGGTCCATCATGGCGATCCAGATGATGCCCAGGGAGGAGTTTCCTTCACCGATGGGGACCGCCAAGGTGGAGGCGGCGCCGGCGACGGCGGCCACAGGCTTTTCGTCGGGCCCGGGCCCGGCATCGTTTCCCTCGGCGGAGAGCGTCTCCGTCCCGGCCCAGAGCGCGTCCGCCGCGGCCCGGGCCTCATCCTCGCCGGGAAGGGCATCGTGGGGCAGCTCTGCCAGGCCTGGCCGGCGCCAAGCGGCAGTGATCACAGGGACGCGGTGGTCCTCGAAGGTAGCCAGGACCACGTGGTCCGCCCTGAAGGTCCGGCCGAACCCGTTGACAACGTGGGTGGCGATTTCCTGAGGGTCGTTGGTGGCGCGTACTGCGGCAGAAACTTCGCGCAACTGCCCGCGGAGCCCCTCTGCATCCTCGCGGGAGGCACGGCGCCGGGACACCTGCTCAATGAGGACTGAGGCGCGGTGGACCAGCTCCCGCGGGGCCGGGGGCTTGGTGATGCAGTCGTGGATGCCTGGCGGGTTGGCCGCGGCGATCTCCTGCGGGTCGTCCAGGTCGACCATCACCAGGACGGGGGCCGCGGACGGGACATTCGGCAGTGCTGTGGACAGGACGGCGTCGGCGACGACGACGGACGGTTCGGTGGCGCGGAGCACGGCAGCAAGGCCCTCGGCGTTGGTTGCTTCGAAGACGCTGTACCCGGCATCGCGCAGTGCCTGGGCGTTGGTGGCCAGCCGGCCGGCGTCTGGATCAGCCACGACGGCGGTGCGGGGCAGGGGGACGTCACTCGGCACGGCCGTCACAGTGCTCCCTTCCCTCCCAGTTGAGTACATTCTAGGGGGATGGCGGCGGCGCAGGTCTACCACCGGGGGACCTCGTTCCACCTCCCCCTTCCCGTCCTCTGTTCGGACAGCGCCGGGCGTGGCGCGCCGAAATGTGGGCCAAGGTGCCGTGGCTGCCAGGGAGGGAACATATATTTGAGCCGTGCCCCCAACAAAATCATCATCCTCCGCCTGGCAGAAGTACCTGATGATCCCCAAACTCGTCAGGCTCTCGCGGAACGCCCCGAAGGACCGGCACAAGGCATGGGACACCTACTGGGCCGGCATCAGGGCCACCGGACCGGGCGGCGAGGTCCTGTGGGACTCGGGCAGCGACCACGAGTTCCATGGCTACACGGACAGCCTCCTGCGCCACCTTGACCCCGCACTTCCCGTGGTGGACACCGGCTGCGGCCACGGCAGTTTCACCCGGGCACTCGCCGCGGTCTTTCCCAACGTCATTGGCGTGGATGTCTCGCGGCACGCTGTTGCCCGGGCGCGGGCCGAGTCGGCAGGAAACAGCAATACATCTTTTGAAGCACGGGACATGACGGCGGACGGTGCCGGATCAGCCCTGGCCGACTCCATCGGCGCCGGCGTGGACGGTGCCAACGTTTTCATCCGCGGCGTGCTGCATGTCCTCGACCCGGACCACCAAACAGCACTCGTCGAGAACCTGCGGCACCTTGCAGGCCGCCGCGGCACTGTTTTCATGGCCGAAACCAATTTCCAGGGAAACCCGGTGGAGTACGTGTCCCACCTCGGAGCCACCACCCGCGGCATTCCGGCGCCGCTGGAGCTTGCCATCCGCGGACTTCCGATGCCGGGGCACTTTGGGCCCGAAGAGCGTGAACGGGCGTTTCCGGCGTCGGCCTGGGAACTCCTGGAGGACGGGCACGTAGCCATCGAAACCAACCCGGCCACCGGTGTCCCGGGACAGGACCGGGTGCCCGGCTACTACGCGGTGGTCCGGCCCCTCCGATAACCTGCCGCAACCGGCACCTGCAACCGGCAACCTCAACCCTTGGCGGAAGCTTTCGGTCGCCCCGCAGACTACAGCCACCTGCCCGCAGGCGATCCGCAGACTGCCTTCCCTCCCCTTGACAGGGGGCAGGATTCAGAGGCTCCATGGTAAGTAGACTTACTAGTTAGCCGGAGGGAGGAAGACGCGGTGGCAGAAGACAAAGGCAGGAAGGACCGCGAGGCGGAGGGAGACGGCGACAAACAAGACCTCGGGGCCGGCCCCGAGGGCGGGAAGATCCGCCACGGACCGGACTCCGCAAAATCCCTGAAGTACTCACAGGAAGTCACCTCCACCGAGGACGAGCCGGAACGCGAAGGCCGCAGCCTGGCCACCACCCACCACGAAGTCATCAAGGAGTGGGCTGAGGAGCGCGACGGCGTGCCTGCCACGGTGGAAGGCACGGAGCACGGCGACCATCTCGGCGTGCTGCGGATTGACTTCGGCGGCAAGGACGACAAGCTCCGCCACGTCAGCTGGGAGGAATGGTTCCGCACCTTCGACTCCCGGAAACTGAATTTCATCTACCAGGAACAGCGCAGCGACGGCGCCCAATCCAATTTTTTCCGGCTGGAAAACCCCAACCGGGAAGACGCCTAAGCCGCACCCGCGCCCCAGCGTTTGGCAGGCACCGGATCATCCTCCGGCGCCACCCAGCCAACCGCCGGCGCAAGACTTACAGGACATACCATGAGCAACCTCATTCCATCCGGCGCCCTGCGCCGGATGCTGCTGCCTCCCACCTACGGCCGCCACGTTACCTCCGCCACCGAATTCACCATCCTGTCCGTGGAGGTGTGGGCCTCCGGCCTGGTGGTGAACATCCACCTGCCCTCGGATGACGCGCCTGAGCCCCGGCTAACGGTGCAGGACCACTTCGGTACTGACTACAGGCTGCAGGACTCCGCCACCGTCGGCTCGCGCAACCTGCAGGTGTTCACCCCCACGGTGCCGTCCGGCACCCGGAGCCTGACCATCAGGTCCGAAGACGACTCCGATGACCGGCCCGTTGTGACGTTCGCCGTCCCGCTGATGGCAGTGCCGGAAACTTCGGACGACGCCGACGCAGCGGGCAGCGGGGACATTGCCGAAGCTGACAACGAGTCCTACCAGCCCGACCTCCGCCGCCCCGCCTGACCCCTAATGAAAGGCCCGCCATGCCGGACACCAGCAAATTCGCCCCCGCCACCGCCATTGTCACCGCGTCCGATTCGGGAATCGGAAAAGCCACGGCCGTGGCGCTCGCCCGCGCCGGGATGGACGTTGGGGTCACTTGGCACTCCGACAAGGAGGGTGCGGAAGAAACCGCCCAGGAAATCCGCGGCCTGGGGCGGAAGGCGGTGGTCCGGCAGTTGGACACCAGCGAACTGCACGCCGCGGCAGGGGTCATCGATGAACTCGCTGACGAACTGGGCGGCCTGGACGTGTTCGTCAACAACGCGGGCACGGGTGCGAGCACCAAGTTCCTGGATATGGGCATCGACGACTGGATGCAGATCCTGAACACGAATCTCAACGGCGCCTTCGTCTGCCTGCAGGCCGCGGCCAGGCGCATGGTCAAGGCAGGCAAGGGCGGAAGGCTTGTAGCCGTGTCCAGCGTGCATGAGTTCCAGCCGCGTGTGGGCTCGTCCGCCTACGATGCGTCCAAGCACGGCCTGGGCGGCCTGATGAAGACCCTGGCCCTGGAGCTGGGTCAATACGGCATCACGGCCAACACGGTGGCCCCCGGTGAGATCGCCACGCCCATGACGGGGCAGGAAGACGAGGACCCGACGAAGGCGGAGCGGCCCGGGGTGCCGCTGGGCCGGCCGGGAAACGCCTGGGAGATCGCCAACGTCATCGCGTTCCTGGCCTCGCCCGCTTCCAGTTACGTCACCGGCGCGGCCTGGGTGGTTGACGGCGGGATGCTCCAGATGGGCCCGCAGGCCGGCTCGCACCTCACCAGCAACGACTGGCGGGAAGCCTAGGAATCCTAGAGGGCCGCTGCTCCTGTCCCGGAGGTTGCTGCCAGGTCCGCATACCGGGCTTGGCAAACGCTTTCCATGTTGGTGCTGGCATGATGGAGCGCATGCGCATTCTTATTGCTCCGGACAAGTTCAAGGGCTCCCTGACCGCGGCTGAGGCCGCTGCAGCTATGGCTGAAGGGGCACTGCGGGTGTACCCGGACGCCGTCGCCACCCAGTTTCCCATCGCCGACGGCGGGGAAGGCACCCTGGAAGCGGCTGTCGCGGCAGGCTACGAGGAGCGGCTGAACGCGGTGGTTGGCCCCATCCTCGCCCCGCTGGGAGCAGCCTGGGCCGTTCACAAGGCCGGCGACGGCAAGGTGACAGCAGTGATCGAGACGGCACAGGCTTCCGGCCTGGCCGACATGGAACCGACCCCGGCAAATTCACTGCGCGCCCACAGCTACGGCTGCGGCCAGCTCATCGCAGCGGCCCTGGACGCCGGTGCCACCGAGATCGTCCTCGGCCTGGGCGGCTCGGCCATGACGGACGGCGGCAGCGGCGCCCTGCGCGCCCTGGGCCTGAAGCCCCTGGACTCAGCCGGCAACGTGGTGCCGCTCGGCGGGGGATCGTTGGCCGACGTCGTCGCCCTGGATCAGAGCGGGCTGGACCCGCGGCTCTCCGCCACCAGGTTCCGCATCGCCGTGGATGTCCAGAATCCGCTGTACGGGCCCGAAGGCGCCGCGCACGTTTTTGGCCCCCAGAAGGGTGCCGACCCGGACAGCGTGGAGATGCTCGACGCCGGGCTGCGCAACTGGGCGTCAGTGCTGCGGGAAGCGACCGGCCGGGACGTGAACGTCCCCGGCGCAGGCGCCGCCGGCGGCTTCCCGGCGTCGTTCCTTGCCTTCACCAACGCCACGCTGGAAGGCGGCTTCGCGCTGGTGGCCGGGCTGACCGGACTGGACGGGCAGCTGGCGCAGGCGGACCTGGTGATCACCGGCGAGGGGTCCATGGACTCCCAGTCGCTTACCGGCAAGGCCCCGATCGCGCTCGCGGATGCTGCCAGGGAGCGCGGAATTCCCGTGATCGTGGTGGCCGGCAGGATTCTGGTGACCCTTGAGGACCTCGCGGTCCACGGCGTGGTGGGGGCCGCACAGTTGCTGGACGTGGCCTCCAGCCCGGAAGACGCGGTGGCCAACGCCGGCAAGTACCTGGCCTGGGCTACAAGCCAGGTGCTCGAGGGCGCCTAGCCCACGATCGTGGTGTTGCGGCGGCGCCGGAAGACCACGATGGCAATGACCACCAGGACGGCCACGCCGGCGATTACCCACGGGGTGTAGTTCAGCCGCGTGTTCTCGTTCTGGGCCGACTCACCCGTGCCCGGGTTGGCAGGGCCGGTGGACGCGGTATCCCCGGGGGAAGGCGTGGGAGAAGCCACCGCCGCCCACGCCCCTCCTGAGGATCCCGAGGCCACCTGCGCCGGGCTTGCTGCTGCGACTGCCGACACGGGTGCCGCTGCGGTGGCCGGAAGGGCCGGGGCAGCCAGGAGCAGCAGGGCCAGAAGGGCGGTTCGGACGAAGGTTCGCATACAGTCTCTCCTTTTGGGTGGGGCTGGTTGGCGTGTCAGGCGCCGGTCTCGTAGTGGGGTTCTGCGACAGGTTTGGATTCCGGGGACCCCTTTTCCCGTAGGTAGACCGACGCGCCCACCAGGACCGCAACGGCCAGGAACTCGCTCTGCCAGTTCTGGAAGGACTCGAACCAGAAGCGGCTGGTGGCCAGGTACTGCAGGAACGTGATGGTGGGCTGGCCGTGGCTTTGCTGGTCCTGGTTGTATTCGTCCGCGCCGCCTGCGGCGTGCAGGAGGAACGACGCCAGGAACAACACGAAGAACATGATCGACAGGGAGTGCTGGTACACCTTGAGGGCCACTCCGCCGCGCCGGATGGGCCACGGCGTGGCCCTGCGGATACCGGCTTCCCCGGGGTCTTCGTCCTGCGGCGCCCTCTTGCCCATCGGCTTGGACTCGGATGAGCCCTTTTGGAAAAGGAACACCGTAAGGACCACGTACATGGCCATCTGCAGGAATTCCGATTCCCAGTTCTCAAAGGTGGCCTCCACGAAGGCGCCTGTTCCCAGGAACTGGAAAACCGAGACGGCAGGCTCTCCGTGGGTCTGCTGCTCCTCACTGTAGGAGGCGGCGCCGGAAAGGATCATGCCGATGAAAAACGCAACGAAGAGGCCTGCGTTGGCCAGCAGCAGCCCATGTTCTTTGGCCCACTTGCGCATTTATTCCTCCTTGGCCTTCTCCGTGGGAAGGAGCCGCCCCGAGGCCAGCTTGTTCAGCCGGAGCGGGACGAATACCAGCATGACCACCATGACGCCCAGCAGCGCGCCGCCGGCGGCGACCCCTGCGGACCTTCCGGCTGCCACGTCGAACACCAGGGCCGCGGTTCCTGCGCTGAGCAGGGCAATGCCGGCCAGGGCAATCTTGGTGATGGTGTCGGCGCTGGACACCAGCATTTCCTTGAGCCGTTTGCGGAAAAGGCGCCGGTGCACGCTGACGGGGAGGAGGATGAAGGCCGTGGTCAGTGCGGCGATCACCACGTTGACCAGGTAGAGGCCAACCTCCCAGTCATCCAGCATTTCAAACCGCTGCTGGAACGGAAGCGTCAGCAGGAAGCCGGCCAGGATCTGCACCCCGGTCTGCAGCACACGCAGCTCCTGCAGGAGTTCCGCCCAGTTGCGGTCCAGCTGCTCCTCGCGGGTTTCGTTCCGTCCCGTCCGGCCCGTGTAGTCCTCAACTTCGGACATCGGCCCCTCCTTCCTCTCGCCAGGCCGTCGCCTTCTTTCTACTCCTCCCATACCCAGAAACAAGGCCGGCCCGTTGCGCTCGTTACAACATTTGATAAGTTTACTGATTATTACCTGCGGGTGGTGGACGTGGTCCTCCACCCGGGATAGCTTCGAAGAGCCGGAGCATGGCGGATTTCTTCATAACCGACACAGGTCAATCGACACAGGCAGGCGGACTATGAGCGACACGGACAAGCAAACGGACCAGCCGAAAGATCCGCGCGGGGGCTACCACTCGGGCCCGTTCCCTGAGCAGGAACAGAAACAGCCCGGACTCACGGCGCCCATGGACCCGAAACCGGACCACGGGGAGCACAGCTACAAGGGGAACGGCAAGCTCGAAGGAAAAGCGGCGCTCATCACCGGCGGGGACTCCGGCATCGGCAAGGCAGCGGCCATCGCCTTTGCCCGCGAAGGGGCCGACGTCGCCATCTCGTACCTTCCCGAGGAGGAAGACGACGCCCAGGACACCGCGGAGTGGATCCGGAAAGCAGGACGGCGCGCTCTCCTGTTGCCCGGCGAGGGGCGCGAAGAGGAGTTCAGCACCCGCATCGTGGAGGAGACGGTGTCCGAATTCGGCCGTCTCGATGTCCTGGTGCTGAATGCGGCGTACCAGAAGAACCGCGAGAGCCTGGACACGCTTCCCACAGAGGAGTTTGACCGGGTCTTCCGGACCAACCTGTACTCGCTGCTTTGGTCGGCACGGGCCGCGGTGCCGCACCTCAAGGCGGGAGCCTCGATCATCACCACGGCCTCCATCCAGGCCTTCAATCCCTCGCCCGGGCTCATCGACTACGCCATGACCAAGGCCGCGCAGGTGGCATTCACCAAGGCACTGGCCCAGGAGCTCGGACCCAAGGGGATCCGCGTCAACGCAGTGGCGCCCGGCCCCATCTGGACGCCCCTGATCCCCGCCACCGAGTGGCCGGACAAGCTCCCGTCCTTCGGGCAGGACACTCCGTTGGAGCGCGCGGGTCAGCCCGCCGAGCTCGCGGCGGCCTACGTGCTGCTCGCATCCGAGGACGGGTCCTACATTTCCGGGGCAGTCCTGCCCGTCACCGGCGGCAAGGGGCTTTAGGTCCGGACCCGGTGCGAATACCCGGGCACCATCACCAGACCAGCATTATCGGCAACTCACAACAGGAGGAAGCATGACGCAGGAAAACCAGCAGGCTGAACCCGAGACCGCCCCGGGCGGCTACGGCACCCCCACCGCCGAGCAGGAGGCGGCCGGCACGCAGGGCGGCCAGCAGTCCGGCGGTGGCACGTCTTCGGCCGGCGCGGAGACCAACGAGCCGCAGTCGGGCACGGGCGGGGACCCACTCTCTCGCGATATGGACCTTCCCTCCAGCGCCGCGGACATCGATGAGTCGAATGACGATTCCCAGGGGTCGGCAGGGGTCTCATCCGAGTCCGGCCAGGAAGCCACGGGCATTCCCGACGGGAGCGGCAACGACCTTCCGCAGGAGGAATCCCCCAATGACGCCGACGAAAGCTTCGACGCCGGATAGGTCGCCCTGAACCATAGGCCCCCGTTCCTGCTGCCACCCGGCAGCGGAAGCGGGGGCCCTTGCCGTTCCGGAAGGGCAGGGCCCGGGACCCCGCGGAGCTGTGGCGGGGGATGGCGGCGCGAATACATCCCGCACGGCTGGGTACGGAACACGCGAAACCAATTCGCCGGCAACGGGCAGCGGCAGGTTGTGCCGCCCCGCCGGCGCCGACTTCGACGGCAGGAAGGTGGACCGTGGGCATGAGGTTTTCGGAGCAGTGGGCGCAGCAACAGGACCGGCCGGACACGACGGCGGTGGATGTCCTGGTGCCCACGTGCAACCGGCCGGCCGAACTCGCCGTCACCCTCGCGGGGCTGGCCGCGCAGCAGGAGCCCGCGTTCGCCGTCGTGGTCAGCGACCAGTCAGCGGGGCAGCCCGCGTGGCAACACCCGGCCGCCGCAGCGATGGTGCGGGTGCTTGAGGCGCAGGGCAGGCCCGTTACCCTGCTCCGCCACCTCCCGCGGAAAGGCCTGGCCGAACACCGGCAGTACCTGCTGGACCAGTCCACCGCGGACCAGTGCCTTTTCCTGGACGACGATGTCTGGCTGGAACCGGGCGCGCTGGCACGGCTGAGCCAGGCACTCGACGAACTTCAGTGCGGCTTCGTTGGAATGGCTCCCCAGGGGCTGTCCTTCCTGGATGACCGGAGGCCGCAGCAAATGGCGAACTTCAAAGCTTGGGACGGCCCCGTGACGCCGGAGCGGGTCCGTCCGGGCACCCCGGAATTCGAACAATGGCCGCTGCACAGCGCCGCAAACCTCAGCCACCTCAGCGCCGAACTGTCCCTGCAGCCTGGCCAGTGGGTGCCCTACCACGTGGCGTGGCTGGGCGGCTGCGTGCTCTACCGCAGGGAAGCACTGAACGACGCCGGCGGGTTCCGTTTCTGGGCCAGCCTCCCCGCAGACCATGCGGGGGAGGACGTGGTGGCGCAGTGGCGGGTCATGGAACAGTTCGGCGGGGCGGGCATCCTGCCCTCCGGCGCAGTCCACCTGGAATCACCCACCACCGTGACGGACCGGCGGGTGGAGGCGTACGACGTCGTCCTTAGCCAGGAGTCCGCGCGGACTCCTTAGTGGCGCCCTGGTGTCCGGGGCGGCAGCCTCAGTTTCCGTTGCCGGATGGCGTTGCGTCCTGCGGGTACGCAACGAAGGCGAACCGTTGGGAGTCCGGCGACCAGCTGTTGACGTTGAGCGTGCCCTGTCCGCCGAACACCGGCCAGGTGTTCAGCGGCGTGGTCCAGTCACTGGTGGAGACAAGGACGACGTCGACCGGCAGGTCCGCGGGGTGGCCTTGGGTTCCTGCGGGGAAACGGACGTAGCTGGCAAGGCGGCCGTCGGGGGAGAGATGCGGAAACCAGTCGACGGTCCCGCTGTCGAGCAGACGCTCGAACCCGGTGCCGTCCGTCCGGACCCGGGCAAGCTGTGCGTGGCCGGGAACCGTGCTGAAGGATTCGGTGTTGAGGTACAGCCAATCCCCGTCAGGTGAGTACTCGGGCCCGTCGCAGTGCCCCTCACCCACCTCCACATCTTGGGACTCTCCGCCCGTCGCCGGGATGGTCCGGAGCCGCCCGGGCCGGCCGAAGTCTCCGGCTGCGATGTCCACGTAAGCCAGCCGTCCGCCGTCGGGACTGACGCCGTGCAGGAAATGGAGGGACCCGTCGTCGTCCGTGATTCGGGCGGCCTGGCCGCCCGCAAGGGGTGCCCGGTAGATCTGCCCGTCGTCGCCGGACAGGAAGATGCCGTTGCCATCAGGGTCCAGGACATGGTCGTTGTTCAGGTTAGGGACGCCCGCGAGCGGAATCTCTGCCAGGTCACTGGCCGCCAGGTCGAACCGCCACAACCTGCCGTCCCCATTGAGGATCAGTGCCCGGCCGTCGAGCGTCCAGTTGGGTGCCTCGAGGAGCATATTCGCGGTGGAGTACGCGAGTTCGCGTTGCCCCGAGGCCGAGGCGACCCAGACTTCGCAGCGCTGCCCCGGCCCAAGCCTGCGCACCCGGCTCAGTCCTTGCTGCTGAAGGCGGCATCGAAGCTGGTTTGGGAGGCGGGGAAATCGTACTTCTTTAGGGCTGCGAGGGCTTCGGGGGCGCCGTGGAGCCGGTCCATTCCGGCGTCTTCCCATTCGACGGAGATGGGGCCGTCGTAGCCGATGGCGGCCAACGCGCGGAAGGATGCTTCCCAGGGGACGTCGCCGCGGCCGGCGGAGACGAAGTCCCAGCCGCGGCGGGGGTCGCCCCAGGCCAGGTGGGAGCCCAGGACGGTGTTGCGCCCGGTCTGGCGGACCTTGGTGTCCTTGCAGTCCACATGGTAGATCCGGTCCTTGAAGTCCCAGATGAAGGAAACGGGGTCGATGCCCTGCCACATCATGTGGGAGGGGTCCCAGTTCAGGCCGAACGCTTCGCGGTGGCCGATGGCTTCGAGGGTGCGGACGGTGGTCCAGTAGTCGTAGGCGATTTCGCTCGGGTGGACTTCATGCGCGAAGCGGACGCCGTTTTCGTCGAAGACGTCCAGGATGGGGTTCCAGCGGTCGGCGAAGTCCTGGTATCCGGCGTCAATGACCTTTTCCGGGACGGGTGGGAACATGGCCACGTACTGCCAGATGGAGGAGCCGGTGAAGCCGACGACGGTGTCCACACCCAGGGCTTTGGCGAGCCGGGCGGTGTGCTTCATTTCCTCGGCGGCGCGGGTGCGGACGCCTTCGGGGTCGCCGTCGCCCCATACCTTGGAGCCGACGATGGCCTGGTGGCGGAAGTCGATGGGGTCATCGCACACGGCCTGGCCCTTGAGGTGGTTGGAGATGGCCCAGACCTTGAGGTTGTACTTGTCCAGGATCTCGAGTTTGGAGTCGACGTAGCCGGGTTCGTCCCAGCGCCAGGCGTCCAGGTGGTCGCCGGAGACGGCGATTTCCAGGCCGTCGTAGCCCCATCCGGAGGCGAGGCGTGCGACTTCTTCAAAGGGCAGGTCGGCCCACTGGCCGGTGAACAGGGTGAAGGGGCGGGGCATGGAGGGGTCCTTAACTGGTGTGCGGCGTTAGTGGCGGACGACGGCGAGGGTGCTTTTGTTGGCGGCGGATTCCTCCACGGCGTCAAGGACGTACTGGACGTTCAGTCCTTCTTCGAACGACGGCGAGGGCTCGCTTCCGTCCTGGATGGCCAGCAGGAAGTCGCGCACTTGGTGGGTGAAGGTGTGTTCCCAGCCGATGATGTGGCCCTGCGGCCACCAGGCTTCGAGGTAGGGGTGCTCGGGTTCGTTGACCAGGATGCGGCGGAAGCCCTGTTCGCGGACGGGAAGGGTGGCGTCCAGGAAGCCGAGTTCGTTCAGGTTTTCCAAGTCGAACAGGAGGCTTCCCTTGTCGCCGTAAACCTCGATCTGGAGGCTGTTTTTCCTGCCGGTGGCAACCCGGGACACCTCGACTGAGGCGATGGCCCCGGAGGTGAGGGACAGCGTGGCCCAGGCGGCGTCGTCGACCGTTACATCCTCGGTGCCGTTTTCGCCGGGCCGTTGGTTGACGAAGGTGTTGAGCCGGCCGCTGACCTCGGTGACCTGGCCGCCCAGGAGGAACAGGACCTGGTCGATGGCGTGGGAGGCGATGTCCCCGAGTGCGCCGGAGCCGGCGGTTTCCTTCCGCAGCCGCCAGGTCATGGGTGCCTGGGCGTCGGCGAGCCAGTCCTGAAGGTACGCTGCCCGGACGTGCCGGACGGTGCCCAGGCGGCCCTCTGCGATGAGCTCTTTGGCCAGGGCCAGGGCGGGGACGCGGCGGTAGTTGAAGCCGATCATCGACTGCACGCCCTTGGCCCGGGCCTTGGTCGCGGCGGCGGTCATGAGTTCAGCCTCGGCCAGGGTGTTGGCCAGGGGTTTTTCGACCAGGACGTGTTTGCCGGCTTCCAGGGCGGCGATGGCAATCTCGGCGTGCATCCAGCCCGGGGCGCAGATGTCCACGATGTCGATGTCATTCCTGGTGATGACGTCACGCCAGTCCGTGGCCGATTCGGCCCAGCCGTACTGGGCTGCGGCCTGGGCTACGGCGCCGGCGTCCCGGCCAACGAGGACCTTTTGCTCGAAGGCCGGGACGTCGAAGAAGCTGGCCACGTTCCGCCACGCGTTGGAGTGGGCCTTGCCCATGAAGGCGTAGCCGATGGCAGCCACGCCCAGCGGGCGGGAGGCCGGGCGGGAACCCGGTCGGGAGGCCGGAGGTTCGGACGGGTGTGCGGGTGTGGTCATGATGCGTTCCTGCGTGCTTCCTGCTTGCCGGACTGGTTCTGCCGGGTTAGATGGTTGCGGTTTCCGGGGCCCAGTCCTCGGGGAGGGCTGGGGATGCCGGGGCCGAGCTTTGCACGTCGATGAACGTGCCGGCGTCAATGGATTCCGAGATCGAGACCATGGTGTCCAGGACGTGGTACGCCAGTTCGCCGGTGGCGCGATGGGGAACGCCCGCCCGGAGGGAGCGGGCCATGTCCAGGACCCCCATGCCGCGGCCGTTGGCCGGTCCGGTGGCGGGAACAGTGGTCCAGTCCTCGTCGCCGGCGCGCCAGAGCTTGATGTCGCCGGTGAAGTAGTTGGGGTCCGGCAGCGAGATGGTGGCCTCGGTGCCCGTGATTTCCACGAAGCCCATGCGGGTGCGGGGGGATTCGAAGGAGAACACGCTGTGCGAGGAGGCGCCCGATTCGAACTGGGCCATGGCGGAGACGTGGGTGGGCACCTCGACGGTGAACTCCTCGCCCGCCTTGGGTCCGGAACCGATCACGCGCACGTCCTTGGCCTTGGACCCGACGGCGGCCACCTGGCGGATGGAGCCGAAGGCCTGGACCAGGGTGGTGAGGTAGTAGGGACCCATGTCGAACAAGGGGCCGGCGCCGTGCTGGAAGAGGAACGCCGGGTTGGGGTGCCAGGACTCCGGCCCGGGGGTCTGGAACGTGGTCATTGCCGTCAGCGGGCTTCCGATGTCTCCGCGACGGATCAGCCGCAGCGCAGTTTGCAGGCCGGCGCCCAGGAAGGTGTCCGGGGCGCAGCCCAGGCGGATGCCGGCGGCGTCGGCGGTCTTGAGCAGGCCCAGTCCGGATTCCCGGTCCAGGCTGAAGGGCTTCTCCGTCCAGACGTGCTTGCCGGCGTTGACCGCAGCGGTTGCCACTTCCACGTGTGCGGCGGGGATGGTGAGGTTGACGATAATTTCGACGTCGGGGTGGTTGAGGGCCTTGTCCACCCCGCCCCATTCGGCGATGCCGTATTCCTTGGCGCGGGCCTCGGCTGCTTCCTCGAAGAGGTCCGCGATGACGTGGACCTTGAGGTCCGGGAACGCGGTGAGGTTGTCCAGGTACTGCTTGCTGATCACTCCGGCGCCGATGACGCCGACGCCCACGGGGCCGCTGCGGGCCGGCTTGCTGGATGCGGTGCTCATGCCTTGACTCCTTCACCGGCAGCGTTGAGGAAGGACAGGCTCTCGTTGATGCCCTCGAAGATGTCGCCTGAGTAGTCGTCGAATTCCACAACGCCCACTTCCAGCGAGGTGGCGGCCGCGATGACGTCCATGACCGGGACCTTGCCCTGGCCTGCCGGCTGCTGCGCCTTGTTGTCCTTGTTCAGGGGGCCGTCCTTGATGTGGATGAACTTCACCCGGTCGCCGAGCCTGCGCAGCAGCTCCACGGGGTCCTGGCCGCCCACGGCTGCCCAGTAGGTGTCCACTTCCAGGACCAGTTCCGGATCCAGCAGGGACTCGAAGTACTCCAGGGCGGTGCGGCCCTCGACGGTGGACTCCAGCTCCCAGGCATGGTTGTGATAGCCCACGCGGATGCCGTATTCGGCTCCCTTTTTGGCGGCGGCGTTGAGCTTCGCGGCTGTCGCCTGGATGTCTTCGGCTTTCTGCCAGTGCTCGGCCGGAAGGAATGGATCGATGACCGTGGTGATGCCCAGTTCCTTGGCCGCCGCGAAGATCTCGTCCTGGTCCTGGCTCATCAGCGGCGCATGGCCGGACGGTGCGGTGAGGCCGTTCTCCTTCAGGGCCGCGCCGAGTTCCTTGGCCGTGGCCACGAAGTTGTACGGCTCGACCTGGGTGTAACCGATCTCCGCCACCTTCTTGATGGTGCCGGGAAGGTCCTCCGAGATGGCGTTGCGGAGGGTGTAAAGCTGCAGTGAGTAGGACATGGATTTCCTTTGGAGTGGTTGTTCGGAGGAATGGGGTCAGCGGCCCGTGTTCACTGGACCTGTGCTCAGCGGCCGGCGAGCGAGCCGCCGATGCCGCCGACGCTGAAGTACTTGTTCAGGGCGGCGAAGACGATGACGGGCGGGAGCATCATGACCACGGCCAGGGCCATGACGGACGTCCAGTCCGTTGCGTTCTGCTGGAAGAAGGACTGCACACCCATGGGGAGGGTGAAGATTTCGTTGGAGCGCAGGAACACGATGGCTACCAGGTAGTCGTTCCAGGCCAGCAGGAAGGCGAAGATCGCGGTGGACAGGACCCCGGGAAGCGAGTTCCTCAGGACCACCCTGGTGAAGGACCCGAACACGGAGCAGCCGTCGATCCAGGACGCTTCCTCAAGGCTGATGGGAATGGAGTCGAAGTACGCCGCCATCATCCAGGTGGCCACCGTCATGGTGGATCCCACGTAGATGATGGTCAGGCCCAGGAGGTTGTCCACCAGGCCCATGCCTGCGAAGAGGATGAACAGCGGCACTACCGAGGTGATGATGGGCAGCGACTGCATCACGAACAGCAGCAGCGAGTAGCCGGAGACCGCCTTGCTGCGGCCGCGGGAGAGGACGTAGCCGGCAGGTGCGGCGACGGCCACGGACACCACCACAGTGGAGAGGGTGGTGACCAGGCTGTTCTTCAGCCAGGTGGCGGCCAGGGTCTTGGAGAAGACGTTGCTGAGGTTCTCGAAGGTCAGGCCGGTGGCAGTGCTGTTCGGTCCCGGAGTGAAGGCCAGCAGCACGGTGACCATGATGGGCACCAGCACGATTCCGGTGATGATGAGGATCGCCGCGAAGCGCCACCAGCGGCCGCGCTGCCCGGCTTCCGAGAGGGTCTTGCGCCGCTTGCCGGCATCGGTGCCGAGCGTGGGGCCGGATTCGGGATGGGCGTGGAGGACTGCGCTCATTATTCGACGCTCGACTTTCGGATCTGGCGGTAGAGGATGACCGAGATGACCACCAGGGTCATGGTCATGAGGAAGGCGATGGCCACGCCGGGGCCGGTGGCGAAGTCCTGGAACACGGTCCGGTAGGCCAGGACCACCAGGGACGTGGTGGCGTTGACCGGGCCGCCGCCGGTGAGCAGGTAGATGGTGGGGAAGTCGTTGACGCAGAAGATGGTCATCAGGATCCAGCTGATGTATGTGGAGCGGGCAATCAGCGGCAGGGTGATCTGGGTGAACTGCTGCCAGCGGCTGGCGCCGTCCATGCTCGCAGCCTCATAGACGGTGGTGTCAACGGACGCCAGGGCGGCCGAGATCATCATCATCATGAACGGGAAGCTGACCCAGACCTTGAACACCATCACGGTGATGGAGGCCAGGTTGGGGTCCGCCAGGAAGAGCGGAGTGCCCATGCCCAGATTCCGGAACAGCGAGGGGATCAGGCTGTCCGGGGTGGCCACCAGCCAGTTCCATGCGGTTGATGAGACCACGATGGGCACCACCCAGGGCAGGAGCAGCAGGACCTTGAAAGTGCCGCCGGCCGGGATCTTGGTGCGCAGGAGCAGGGCCAGACCCAGGCCTACCAGCCAGGAGCCGAAGACGCCGACGATGGTGAACCACAGCGTGAACTGGGCCGCCTTCCAGAATGCCGGTGACGTCAGGACCGTGGCGAAGTTCTGCCCGCCCACGAAGTTGCCGGTCTGGAGCAGGTTTCCGTCATGCGTTGCCTGGACGGCAGCATAGATCAACGGGTAGCCGTGGATCAGCACAAGGAGGACCACGGAGGGGAGCAGGAGCCAGAAGAAGGTCCTGGTGGCCTGCGCCGAGAGCTTGCTCTTGCGTTTTCCGGGGGCGGTCCCGGACCCGCCGGGGGCAAGCCCGCGGCGGGCCCGGCCAAGGCCGGACTGGGTGGTGGTGCTGGACATGGGCGGTCCGTCCTACTTCTTCAGGACTGATTCGAGGCCGGACTGGAAGGTCTGCAGGGCGGTCTTGGCGTCCGACTTCCCGGTAATGATGGTCTGGCTGAACTGGTTCAGTGCCTGTCCGCCGTCGAGCGCGGCGAGGTTGGCGTTGAGCTTGTTCCCCTGCGCTGCGAAGGTCTTGGCGATCGGCTGCCAGTCCTTGACGATCTTGACGTTGTTGGGGTCGTTCGCGAACTCGGGAATCTCGGTGATCGACTTGAAGACCGGCAGCGCGGACATCAGCTTCTTCTGCCACAGCTGCTTGAGCTGGCCCAGGTAGTACACCAGGAACTCCTCGGAAGCTTCCTGGGACGGGGTGTTGGTGTACATCATGATGTTGTTCGGGAACACGATGGTGGCCTTGTCCCCGTGCGGGCCCTTAATCGGGTCAGCCACCAGCAGGTCGCCCGAGGTGTCGCCGACGCGCTGGGGAACGTTCACCTGGAACAGGCCGTAACCTGCTTTCCCGTCCTTCCACTGCGCCGACATGTTGTCGGTGGTGTAACTGACAGCGGCGGGATCGACGATGCCGTTGGACACGAGTTCCAGGACGAACTCCATGGCCTCGACGTTGCGGTCGTTCATCAGGTCCAGCTCGCCGTCCTTGTTCCAGACGCCGCCGCCGTTGTTGACCATCATCATGATCATGGAGTGGTTGGCGTAGTTGTTGCCCGCGCCTGCGCCGGTGGTGAAGCCGAACGCCCCCACCTTCTTCAGGGCCTTGCCGGCTTCGAGGAGGGACGGCCAGTCCGTGGGAAGCGCCACGTTGGCCTTCTCGAACAGTGACTTGCGGTACCAGAAGACGCGCATGTCCAGCTGCCACGGGACAGCCACGTACCCCTTGTCCGACTTGAACGGGTCCAGCACGCCCGGCAGGAAGTCGTCGAACTGGCCGTTGGACTTCAGTTTCTCGATGACCTTGTCGGCGTAGGCAATCTGGCCCTGCTGCTCGAACTGGAACGCCTGGAAGCCGCCGCCCGTGGAGACAGCCGGTCCGGTCTTGGAGGCGATCGCCGAGGAGAAGGTCTGGTAGAAGTTGTTCCACTGGATGATCTGGTAGCTGGCCTTGGCGCCGTTGGCACCGTTGAATCCTTCCGCGATGCCCTTGGCGGCGTCGTTGTAGGCGGGTGTTGCCCAGGGCATGTCCCAAAACTTCACAGTCCCGCCGGCTCCGCCTCCGCCGCCCTGTGATGCTGAACCGCCGCCGCAAGCCGCGAGGAGGGGTGCTGCGGCAGCGGCAGCCGTCAGGCCCAGGAAACCGCGCCGGGAGAAGGGGCTGCGCTGTTCGGAAGTTGCGTTCATGATGTGTCCTTTCGGGACCGCTTGCGCTGTGCGCCGTTAACGCGGTCCTGCTCATCGTCGAGAGTGGAGGTGGGACTGACTGCGTGTTCGGTTGCGTATCGGAGGGGCTGGTTACGTGGCAGCGAGGGTTGCGTAGAGGTCGGTCAGCCGGGCGAACCCGGCCAGATCGTCCGGCTGGGTGCCGGCGTGAAGATGCTTCTTCAGGCGCCGCCACGCAGACCGGTGGGCGGATTCGTAAATGGTGGGAAGCAGGAGTTCGCCGTGGGCCGCTGTGACCCGGACGTTGGCAGGCCGGGCGGTGTCAGGATCGGGCACCATGACGGCCACCCCTCCATCGGAGGTGTACAGGCGGATGTCGACGCCGGACGGCCGGGCGGCGGTCAGCACGCCTTGGGCGGTAAATGGGGCACCGTTGGGCAGCCTGCCGCCCACCGTGTACCCGGCGGCGTCGCTGCGGAGGACGCGCGCGCCGTCGAGCGTTCCGCTGACGGCCAGCAGCGCGGCGAGGTGTTCGGTCAGGAGCCGCAGCGGATCTGTGTCCGGGGCCGCCGTCGCCACACTGTCCAGCAGGGCGGCGCTGCCCAAGGCGCTGCGCACTGCGTCACGGGCGTCCGGTTCCGTGGCGCCGCCCACCAGGGCGGGATTGGAGGCCCAGCGGAGGTCCAGGACGACGGCGGTTCCTGCGGCGTCTGCCGCGGCTGCCAGTTGGGTCGTGTCTTCGGGAATGGGGTTGGCCACCACCATGCCCCGGGCGCCCGCCGTGATGGCGCCGGCTGCCTCGGCAGTCCAGCCTGGTCCGCCAGCGACCACCACCACGTCAGCGGTCGCCTCCTGGTGCTCCTGGGCGGGCCCGAAGGTTTCAGGCAATGAAGCCACGGTCTGGGTGACCGCCCCGGCTTCCCGGGCAGAGGTGCTTGCCGCCACCGTGTAGTTGCCGCTCATGCCGAGACTCCTGCTTTTTCTGCCGCACCTTCATGTCCTGCCGCGGCCCGTGCCACAGTTGCGTCGGCGACGGCCAGGGCGAACGTCAGGTCGTCGATCAGGGTTTGGGCGGAGGGGGCCGGCCGGGTTCCCATTGCCAGTTCGGCCAGCACACGCCATTCGCCCTCGTAGCCGTTATGGCCGTAGGGGCCAAAGATGCTGGTTTCGCTTCCGTTGCCGCGGGAGATGGTGGCGGCGGCGGACCCTGCCTGGACGTAGGACGGCGTGAAGTCGATCTGCAGCGCAGCGTCGTCCCCGATGGCCTCGAAGGTCCACTCGGGCTTCCAGGTGCTGTTCATGACGGCGCGCAGTTCGATCACCCGCGTTGGGGTCCGGAGCGAGATTGCATAGCCGAAGGGGCGGACGTGGAACACGTTGAGGACCTCGATGTCTGCGAAGTCCGGCGTAAACCGGCGCACCAGGGGCAGGTCGTGGATGGCGAGCCCCATGATCCCGCCCTGGAGTGCGCTCTTGATGACTTCGATGTCCGAGTAGTCGGGCTTGCCGGCGGTGGGGCGGGTGATGATTTCCGTTGCGAAGTCCTCGAACCGGGCATTGGGCGGCAGGACGATCGAGGAGCGGACCGTGTGCACCCGCTCCGGAAGATCGCCCCAGTTCTGTTCGGCAGCCAGCCAGCCCGGATCGAACGTGTGCATGGCGCCGACGACGATCGGCACGCCGGTTTCGGTGCTGACTGCCGAGATGCGGGTGGCTTCCTCTGCATTCATCGCGAAGGGCTTTTCGCAGAGCACTGCCTTCTTACCGGCCCTGCAGGCAGCGATGACCTGGTCGGCGTGGAACTGGTGAGGGCTGCAAATGGCCACAATGTCCACGCCGGGATCGTTCAACAGGGCATCCATGCTGGTGCCGGATTTTCCGCCGACGCGGGCCGCCACGGAGGAGGCAACTCCGGCGTCCACATCCATGATGTGCCGTACCTCAAGGACGTCCTGCAGCCGGGCAAGGGCTGGAAGGTGGATGGCCTGGGTGACGGGGCCGGCGCCAAGGATGCCGACGCCGAGGGGCCGGGTTGCTGGCACTGCTTGGGATGACAAGTTCAATTACCTCTTTGTAAGCGGACTTTTGAGTATCGGGATCAGTGCCACGGATTCCTGCTATCCGGCCGGCAAATGTGTTGTGACTCACAACGTAGGACGACTTTTGACGCGAGTCAAGCAAAAGTTGTTTGTTGCGCGTCGTTCTTCTGCCGGAATGACAGGACTAAGTAAGAGTGTTATGACTTAGACATGACTCAAGCCCCGGGGAAGCAGGCTCTGAAGGACGCTGATGTCGGCAGCCTGTCACGGGCGGGGGACCTCTTCCAGCTGCTCCGTGACGGCAGGGCCCGCACCCGGGCTGAGCTGGCCCTCACCACCGGACTGGCGCGTTCCACCGTCGCCTCCAGGATTGATGCGCTAATGCTGTCCGGCCTGGTGGGCCCGGCAGGCGAGGCGCTCTCCAGCGGCGGCAGGCCGCCGTCGCGCTTTGCCTTCAACCCTTCCGCCCGCCTGGTCCTGGCCGTGGATGTGGGCGCCACGCACGTGGTTGTGGCGGTCACCGACCTTGGCGGGAACATCCTCGCCGAGCACCGGCTGGCGCAGCAGGTGGCCGACGGGCCGGAAGTGGTGCTGGACCAGGTGGTGGCGCAGGGTAAGGAGCTGCTGGCCTTGGTGGGACGCAGCGTGGGGGAACTCGCCGGAATCGGCATCGGACTCCCCGGGCCCGTGGAGCACGACAGTGGCAAGCCCGTTAAACCGCCCATCATGCCGGGCTGGGACGGGTTCGACGTGGTCAGCTATGTCCAGCGGTCCCTGCCGGTCCATGTCCTGGTGGACAACGACGTCAACATCATGGCCTTGGGCGAACAGTCCGCCCACTGGCCCGAACACAGCAATTTCTTCTTTGTGAAGGTGGCCACCGGCATCGGCTCCGGGATCATCAGCAACGGTGAGCTGCAGCGCGGGGCAAACGGCACAGCCGGCGACCTGGGGCATGTCCAAGTGGCGCGGGGCGCGGATGTCCTGTGTGCCTGTGGAAACTTCGGGTGCCTGGAGGCACTCGCCTCAGGTCCCGCCGTCGTGCGTGCCCTGGCGGAGCAGGGACTCGACGTGGCCAAGGGAGCGGACGTTCTCCGGCTGGCCGCGGACGGCAACCTGGAGGCCATCCAGGCCCTGCGCCAGGCCGGGCGGGACATCGGCGAGGTGCTGGCCACCGTGGTCAACCTGCTCAACCCGTCCGTCATCGTGGTGGGCGGCAGCGTGGGCGAGACGGGGGAGCACCTGGTGGCCGGCATCCGCGAGGTGGTGTACCGGCGCTCGCCGCCCCTGGCCACCTCGCACCTGCGGATCAACGTTTCCCGGGCGGGCGCGCATGCCGGCGTGCTGGGGGCAAGCCAGCTGGTCACCCAGTATGTCCTCTCGCCGGCCATCGTCGAAGCGACGCTGACGGCCGCAGCGGCCGGGTAGCACCGGGGATCCCCGGCGCTACCCCTGGCTTTATGCTTCGGCCTCCGGCTCCGGCTCCGTCAGAAGCAGCGCGGTCCCGCCATAGGCGGGCAGCTCGAGGAAGAAGCTGTGCAGGTCGTCCACCTGTCCCACAGTCTCGCCGCTGAACAGGTCCCTGACGCTCGCGCCGGACGGCAGCTCATTGGACTGGATGCTGCCGGCGATGTCCTGGCCGGAGAAGTTCAGTGCCGTGACCTGCAGGGCCCCGTCCTTCAGCCGGTTCACCAGCACCAGCGCGCCGCGGTTGGACACGTCCGGAACGTCCAGCAGCGTGCCGGTGGCGATCCCGTTGTCCTCACGCACGGCAAGGATCCGCTGCAGCCGGCGCGCGAACGAGTCCGGGTCCTTGAGCTGGTCCGGCAGTGCGCCATAGAGGCTGCGGGCCCGCGGCATGCCGGCGGAGGAGGTGGTGGCGTCCGGGCTGGTGCCCATGAGGTCGTGGGCGCCGCGGTTGATCCAGCGGGTATCACCCTGCGAGGTGAGTTGGCGGACACTGCTGCGGTCCAGGGCCAGGATGCCTGTCAAGTCCCAGCCGGAAAGCGCAAAGACGCCGGGCTGCAAGGCGTTGTACATGGCCAGGAGCAGGTGGACGTCCCGGATCTGGGCTTCCTGCTCCGGGGTTACGGCCTCCGGATCCTTGATTCCCAGCGCGGCCATAATGAAACTTACCGAGGTGCAGGCAATGCCGTTGGTGGTGAAAACCGCGTTGTACGGTCCGTTTTCACCGGTGATCCGGTCCCGCAAGGTCTGCTGGACCTGCTCGGCCAGCTGGGCGCCCGTCAGTTCCTCGCCGTTGAGCTCGAACATCTCGTCCCGGTGTCCGGCCGCGAAGTGCAGGAGTTCGTAGGTGAGCTCGTCATGATTCTGCAGGGCATGCACCAGCGAGGCCTGGTCAACCCCGATTTCCATGGAGAGGCGGAGGGTCAGCCGCAGGAACTCGGTGTCCGCGGTGACCAGGGCGTAGTGGTACGCCGGCCGGGTGATGAAGTCGTAGGAGAGGTCCGGGCCGGCTTCCGAGGTTGCCTTGATGTCGTCAATGGTCAGGTTCAGTTCCTGGAAGGAGAATCCGCCCACCTTGCGGATCATGGAACCGATGAGCTGGTTGGCGGCCTCTGAGAGCGGATGCCCTTCGGACCAGCCGGGCTGTTCCTCGGCGCTCTTTTCCACACCCAGGAAGCCGTTGGCGTCCAGGCGCAGCGCGCCGGTGCCAAGGTCCACGAGAGAGTGCAGGGCATCGCCCACCACGAGTCGCATTCCCGCGAAGGTGGGGTCCAGCCAGTTGATGGAGGGCTGGCCGGCTTTGAAGTAGTGCAGGTAGACCCAGCGGCGGGTCTTGCCGGTGGTGTCCACGATGGGCCGCGTGACGCTCCAGTTGGTTTCCTTCACCCCGGGCTCGTAGAAGATGACCCGCTGCAGCCGGCCGATGATGTAGCCGGCCTTCTGCAGCGCCTGCTCGGCGTCGGGGCTGAGGTTGACCGAGTCGGCACCCTCGGGGACGTCCGGGAGCAGGTTCCAGTCCTCCTCCGGAATATCGATCATGTGGTAAATCCCGGGGTAGTCCCGGAAGTTCATTTCGGCCAGCCGGAAGTCGGCTCCCTTGCCGGTGTGGCCGGGGACGATGTCGTCGATGACGGTGCCCTCGTGCTCAGCAGCCACCTCACACATGCGGCGGAACTCGTCCTCGGTGCCGAAAACAGGATCGATGGCCATGCTGATGCGGTCGAAGTGCCCGTCCACGCTGGGCGTGTGGGACCAGCCGCTGATGCCGCCGGCAAGTTTCACGGGTCCGGTGTGGATGCCGCGGATTCCGATTTCGCGGAACGCCTTCCACATCTGCGGGTCGCCCAAAGCGGAGAGGAACGACTGGCCCGTGGGGGTGATGAAGGACAGCGGGTAGGCGGTGAACCACACGGAGGCGCGTTCGACGGCGGCCCGCGGGTTGGGGTGCGCGTACGAGTTTTGCCACATGCTGGCCTGGCCGGACAGCTGCCGCGCCAGCGTGTTGGCATCCCCCAGCATTGCCTGGTTGCGCAGCCACTCCACGTAGGCGGCATTCCGTCCGTCGAACTCGAAGGACGGCCGGCTGCCGACGAACTGGCGCCGGCGCGCGATGGGCCGCAGCGCCTTGGGCCGGGCGGCGAAGAACTGCTCGTCGAAATTGACGTCGAGTTCCGCTGCCTGCTCCGCAGCGGCCGCTTCCACTTCCCCGTTGCCCGCGGCTGTATCCGCTTCTGAAGTGTGCCCGCTGGTGCCCGGCTCCCGCATAAGCTCCTCTTTCCGTTGCTCGTTTCCGTGCTGGCATGGATGCTCCAAGACCCCTTGCCCAAGGTCAGGTACCCAAGCGAGCAGGGAGTATTCGGTGTTCCCCCTCCCGATGCTACTGCGCAGCGGAGCCTGCGGAAGGGACACCGGCGCGCCGCTCCTCCCTAAGCCCGCGAATCCCCCCTGTTTTGCCCGTTTCCCCCACAACGCGTCCACGGGTCGTATTCTTAGAGCAAAGGTTTTGCAGTGGGCCGAAGCGCTGATAGCAGGGCTGGAGCATGGCCGCTGATCCCACGGGGCAGGTTGGCTGGGGACCGCTTCCAGTTACCCCGGAGCCGGTATTCGACAGCAAGGACGTCGAAGACTACCTCTGGGAGGTCACCCGCGACTTTATGACGGGTATCAAAGGTGAGCGCCGCGGCATCGGCTGGGCGGCCACCCTCTTTCGCCTGGGCAAGGCACGCACCCTCGCGGCCAGTACGGAACAGGCGCGCGAGGCCGACCGCGAACAGTGCTCGTTTGCCGACGGGCCGGTCATGGACGCCGTTCGCACCGGGGAATTCGTCCTGCTGTCCGACCTGGGCCGGGACCGGCGCTGGCCCGGCTATTCCAGCGCCGCGGCCGGCCATGGCGTGCAGTCCCTGCTTTCCGTCCCCATCCTTACCGAAGGCGCCACGAGCGCCGCCATCACCCTCTACGCAGCGTCCCCGCATGCCTTCACCAGCGATGACCTGGTGCAGAGCCAAAGCTATGTACGCCAGGTGTCGCGGGCCCTGCGCGTCGTAGTCCGCACTGCGGAGCGCGCGGAAGCAACAGCCGGTCTCGCCGTCGTCCAAAGCTCGCTGGTCCTGGTGGACCTGGCGGTGCGCAGCCTCATGAACGAATACGGACTCACCCGCGAGGGTGCACTGCGGTTCCTGCAGACGCAGGCGCTGCACCACGAAGTGGACCTGCGGCACGCGGCACTGAACGTTGTGGTCCCCGGCGGCGTGGACCGCGGGGGCGGGCAGGTTCCAGGGCGGCGGCAGGAAACGTTCGACGGCGTGGCGGAGCTTCCGCGCCCGTCGGCGACGGGGCGGGACTTTCCAACCGGAAAGTCGCCCCGCAAGGAAGCTGCGGCGGGGAAGGAACCCCCGCCGGCGGCGGAAGGAAGGACGGCATGACCATCGAGAAGCAGGAGCTGCGCTCCGTCGCCGAAGGACCGGACAGACACCCCTGGCACCGGTTCGTTGCCCTGGGGGACTCCTACACCGAAGGAATTGGCGACCCCGAACCGCACAGCCTGGGCGGCCTTCGGGGCTGGGCCGACCGCGTGGCTGAGGAACTGGCCGACGGCCAGCCGGACTTCGCCTACGCCAACCTGGCAATCCGGGGCATGCTGCTGAGGCAGATCCTCGACGGGCAGCTGGCCCCGGCCCTGGCGCTCAAACCCGACCTGGTTGCCATGTCCGGCGGCGGAAACGATATTGTGTTCCGCCACGGCGATCCTGACAAGCTGGCGGAAAAAATTGATGAGGCGGTGGGCATCCTGGCCGCCACAGGCGCCACGGTGCTGCTGTATGCGGGGCCGGACTGGGCCGATACACCGGTCTTTGGCAAGATCCGTGGACGCGTGGCGATCTATAACGAGCACCTGCACCGGATCGGGGCCCGGCACCATGCCATCATGGTGGACCTGTGGTGCCTGCCGGAGCTTCAGCACGCGGTGATGTGGGATCCGGACCGGCTGCACCTTTCCCCGCTGGGCCATCACTCCGTCGCCGTGGCCACACTCAACGCCCTGGGGGTGGCGCACACGCTCAAGCCGTCCCAGCCGCGGCCGCTTCCGGCCCACGGGTGGACGCAGGCCCGGGCCGAGGACCTGGTCTGGGCGCGCCAGTACTTTGTGCCGTGGGTCCTGAAGCAATTGCTTTCCCATCACACCGGCGAACTGGCGGCCAAGCGCCCCCAGCCGGTCCCCGTGTTTGGCCTTGGCCGCCCCGGACCATTCCCGCCCGGGCACCCCGTTGCGGGCCTGAACCCCGGAACCGCCGGCGGCCCGGCACCGGAAGGGCAGGCGGCGTAGCTGGCGTACCGGGCCGTGCTGCTTTGTGCTGTGCCATGCCGTGCCGAAATCCACTGCGCTGACCCCGGCTCCCCGCTGTCAGGGCCGGCCGGTGTCCTTGGCCAATACGATGAGTGCGGGAACGCCTGCCACCAGGGCCGGAACTGCCAGCAGCAACCCGTACTCCGGTTGCGATGCTGAAATGACGGCGGCGACGACAGTTGCAGCCAAGGAGGCGATGAGGGCGTAGGGCCATGGCCTGCGGCGGTCCCTGGCGTTGAAGAACAGGAAACCCCCGAGGCCGGCTGTGGCCACGCCAAGGGCGATGACGATCCCGGAAACGATGCCCGCCGCCGGCCCAGGAGCGTTCTTGAGTTGGTCAATAAGCGCCACTGGTACTGCAAGCATCCAGCTGCCAAGAAGGAATGCGATTACGCAGCCCGCCAGGCGGCCTTTGGGCGCCGGAACCAGGGTGTAGATCTGCTCCGCCGGCAGGTCGGACTGCTGGACGTGGCGGTGGTTTGCCGGCGGTGTTGGCCGCGGCAGGTGCATGAAACTCTCAAGCATGGATCCCCCGAACGTAGTGCTTGACGTCCTTCTACCCTACAGCCCGGCTCTTCAGCGCTGCCCCGCTGTATTCAGCCTCAGCGCTTCCTGGGGCCCCGCTTCGAGGCGGCGTTCAGCGCAGACTTGACCGCCGGCGGCAGCCCGCCCAGCTCGGTTTCGGGTTCTGCAACAGTGCCACGCGCCTTCGCGATGGATTTCATGCCGTGGTAGATCACCAGCGCGGCAGCCGAACCCAGCGCGATGCCGGTGAACTTCAGGTCCCCGATAGTCCAGGTGTAGTCCGCGATGCCGATGATCAGGGCGACGGCGGCGGTGGTCAGATTGACGGGGTTGGAGAAGTTCACCTTGTTCTGCACCCAGATCTTTACGCCCAGGATGCCGATCATGCCGTACAGCATGGTGGCCGCGCCGCCCAGGACGCCTGCCGGGACGGTGGCGATCAGTTCGCCGAACTTCGGTGAGAAGCTGAGCAGGATGGCGAACATCCCCGCCACCCAGTAGGCCGCCGTCGAGTACACCTTGGTGGCCGCCATGACGCCGATGTTTTCCGCGTAGGTGGTGGTGCCGGAGCCGCCGCCGAGGCCGGCCAGCATGGTGGCGGCGCCGTCAGCCATCAGCGCGCGCCCGGAGACGCCGTCGAGGTTCTGCCCCGTCATGGCGGCAACGGACTTCACGTGGCCGATGTTCTCCGCCACCAGCACCAGGACCACGGGGACGAACAGGCCCAGGACGCCGATGTGGAATTCGGGGGTCTGGAAGTGCGGAAGCCCGATCCAGGCTGCGGCGTCCATCTTGTCGTACTTCACCTCGCCGCGGAGCATGGCCACCAGGTAGCCCGCCACCACGCCCACCAGGATGCTGAGCCGGCCCAGGATCCCGCGGAACAGGACGCTGACCAGGATGATGGTCACCAGCGTGACCAGGGCGGTGATGGGGGCGGCGTCAAAGTTCTGCTTGGCAGCGGGGGCAAGGTTCAGGCCGATCAATGCCACGATGGCACCGGTGACGATCGGCGGCATCAGCCGATTGATCCAGCCGGCGCCGAACTTCTGGACCACGGCACCCACCAGGGCAAGGGTGGTGCCGGCCAGCACCACGCCGCCCAGGGCCCCGGGGATCCCGAACTGCGCCTGCGAAGCGGTGATGGGTGCAATGAAGGCAAAGCTTGAGCCCAGGTAGCTGGGCACCCGGCCCTTGGTGATCATCAGGAACAGCAGCGTGCCGATTCCGGAGAAGAACAGGGTGGTGGCCGGCGGCATCCCGGTGATGATGGGAACCAGGAAGGTGGCGCCGAACATGGCCACCACGTGCTGCATGCCCACGCCTATGGTCAGCGGCCACGCCAGACGCTCATCCGGGGCCACCACTTGGCCGGGCTTGATGTTTTTGCCGGTGCCGTGCAGCTTCCATTTGATTCCGAGCATGCTCATGGGAAGGAATGCCTTTCAGGGGTTGCCGCGAGGGGGCGAAGATCAACTCGGTCCAGAATACCGCCAAGTAATTCCCGCCGGCCTGCTGTGGCCAACGTCACCGGCCGTCACGGGAAGAGGGAGAAAGCACTTGAAGTTGCAACTATGGAAAGCAACAGAGGCCACCCCGGCAGGCGGGCGCCACAGCGAAAGGTATTCCAATGACCATTGCCCACGAAGAAGCGGTTATCGATTCGGCAGCCGTGGACGCCATCTTCGCCCAGGCCCGCACCGCCAACTCCTTCACCGGCGAGGTGACGGACGAGCAGGCCCAGGCCATCTACGAGCTCACCAAATTCGGCCCCACCGCCTTCAACTCCCAGCCGCTGCGCGTCACGTATGTCCGCTCTCCCGAGGCACGCGCCACCCTGGTCGATGCCCTGTCCCGCGGCAACCAGGCCAAGACGGCCTCCGCGCCGCTCGTGGCCATCCTCAGCTACGACACCGACTGGGCCGGCAAGTGGGACAATTTCCTCCCCGGTTACAACGCCCCCAAGGCCATGTACGACGCCGACCCGGCCCTTGCCGCCGCCACGGGCAACAACAACGCTCACCTGCAGGCCGGCTACTTCATCCTGGCCGTGCGCTCGCTCGGCTTCGCCGCCGGCCCCATGACCGGCGCCGACTTCGACGCGATTGACGCCGCCTTCTTCCCGGCCGGCGACCAGAAGAGCTTCCTGGTGGTCAACATCGGCCAGCCCGGTGAAGAGGCCTGGGGCGAGGCAAAGCCCAAGTTCTCCTACGACGAGGCCGTCCGCACCGTCTAACTCCTGCACTTCCCAGATGCTCTATCACTTTTGGTCCCTAACCACGGGGAATGGGAACCAAAAGTGATGGAGCATCTGTGTATTAAGGGGCGGGTGGGAGACTGGGGCTATGCCGATGCGCAACCTCATCTTTGTGGTTTTCGTGGAGCCGGTGGCTGAAGGGCAGGTTTTCCCGCGGACGGACTGGCCGCTGCACATCACGCTGGTGCGGTATGACGTGAGGTTCGACGCCGGCACCGAGGACGGTGCCGACGTCGCCGGGCGCATCGCCCGACTCGATGAGGAACCCGCCACCACCGCGCTCGGGGCCGGACTGACGGTGGGGAAGGACGCCGCTTTCGGGCGCAACGGCTCGGTCCCCGTGAACCTCATGCAACCGCATCCCGCCCTGCAGGAACTGCATGAGCGGCTGGTGCAGGTGGTGACGGACGTGGGCGGCAGGATCCTCACCCCGCACCACACCTTGACCGGCTACCGGCCGCACGTTTCCCACCAGGCCAGCGCGGCAGGGGGCGAAAAGCGCCTGAACCCGGGTGACGCCGTCGTGCTTGACCGCGTCGCCCTGGTGGACATGGCTCCCGACGGCGACCACACCATCAGGCGCATCCTGCGGCTGTGGAGCCGCGACAGTGAAGCCTAGGCGATGACGCTGTCCACCAGCGCCTTGGCCTCGGCCTGCACCTGCTTCAGGTGCTCCTCGCCCTTGAAGGACTCGGCGTAGATCTTGTAGACGTCTTCCGTGCCGGACGGGCGGGCCGCGAACCAGGCGTTCTCGGTGACCACCTTGAGGCCGCCGATGGGCGCACCGTTGCCCGGGGCCTCGGTGAGCTTGGCGGTGATGGTCTCGCCGGCCAGTTCTGTTGCGGGGACGTCCGCTGCGGAAAGCTTGCCGAGTTTCGCCTTCTGCTCACGCGTCGCCGCGGCATCGATCCTCGCGTAGACCGGGGCGCCGAACTGGTCCGTCAGCCCCTTGTACAGCTGGGACGGGGACTGGCCGGTGACGGCGGTGATCTCGGACGCCAGCAAAGCCAGCAGGATGCCGTCCTTGTCCGTGGTCCAGACGCTGCCGTCCAGCTTGTTAAAGGACGCGCCCGCCGATTCCTCGCCGCCAAACGCACCCTCGCCGGACAGCAGGCCGGGCACGAACCACTTGAAGCCCACCGGAACCTCGACAAGCTTGCGGCCCAGGCTCTCTGCCACGCGGTCGATGATCGAGGAGGACACCAGCGTCTTGCCCACCACGGAGGCCGGGTTCCAGCCGCTGCGGTTGCGGTAAAGGTAGTCGATGGCCACGGCCAGGTAGTGGTTGGGGTTCATCAGGCCGCCGTCCGGTGTGACGATGCCGTGCCGATCGGCGTCGGCGTCGTTGCCGGTGGCAACGTCGAAGGCGGGCTGGCCGGACGCTGCGGCGTCGGACATGCGTTGGATCAGCGAAGCCATGGCCGACGGCGAGGAGCAGTCCATGCGGATCTTCTCGTCCCAGTCCAGGGTCATGAAGGCCCACTGGGGGTCCACGGTGGGGTTCACCACGGTGAGGTCCAGGTGGTGGCGTTCGGCGATCTCGCCCCAGTAGTCCACCGAAGCGCCGCCCATGGGGTCGGCGCCGATCCGGACGCCGGCGTTGCGGATGGCGTCCAGGTTCAGGACGGACGGAAGGTCGTCCACGTAGCTGCTGAGGAAGTCGAATTTGCCGGTGGTGTCAGCGGCCTGGGCGTCAGCCAGGGAAATCCGGCTTACGCCGCGCAGACCGTTTTCCAGCAGTTCGTTGGCGCGGTTGGCGATCCAGCCGGTGGCATCCGAGTCTGCCGGGCCGCCGTGCGGGGGGTTGTACTTGAAGCCGCCGTCGCCGGGCGGGTTGTGGCTGGGGGTCACCACGATGCCGTCGGCCTGCGGGGCTCCGGGCGCGGCCTTCCGGTTGTACGTGAGGATGGCGTGGCTCAGGGCCGGGGTGGGGGTGTAGCCGTGCCTGGCGTCGACCAGGACCTGGACGCCGTTGGCGGCGAGCACTTCCAGGGCAGAGTTCTGTGCGGGCTCGCTCAGTGCGTGGGTGTCCTTGGCCAGGAACAGGGGGCCGGTGACGCCCTGCGCGGCCCGGTATTCCACAATTGCCTGGGTGATGGCCACGATGTGCTGCTCATTAAAGGAGGCCTTGAGGCTGGAGCCCCGGTGCCCGGATGTCCCGAATACCACGCGCTGGCCGGGATCACTGAGGTCCGGAGCAACGTCGTAATACGCGTCGAGGAGCGCAGTGATGTCAACAAGGTCCTGGGGTTGGGCAACTGTGCCCGCGCGGCTAGCCATGGCTCCAGCATGCCAGAAGCTGGCAGGAGTCAAAACGACCCGCCCAAAATCCGGACCCTGTGACACGCCATGACGCCGCCGGGCAGGCAAGTAGTCCACCTGAGTACAGGGCCCGGAAAGTACCTATATACCGGCCCTTTCCCGCCCTGCTACTTTCAGAAAAATTCCACGAAAACACGCAATGGGAACGGACGACGGCGGGACGCCGCCTTGGTCGGTTCCGGCAAGGAAACGGGGACGTCCAATGGGGGCAGGTGACGGGGCAGCGGAGCAGTCCAGGCTGGCGGCCGAGCGCGTAGCAAGGCTGAAGCGCCAACTTGACCAGGCCGAACGCTCCACCAAGTCGTGGGATGCCGGGGCCGTGGGGGAGCAGGTGGTGGCGGACAAGCTCAGCGAGCTGGTCCCGCGCGGCTGGTACGTGCTGCATGATGTCCATTGGCCAGGCCGCCCCAAGGCGAACCTTGACCACGTCCTGGTGGGTCCCGGCGGCGTGGTGGTGGTCGATTCCAAAAACTGGACCGGTGAGGTGCGGGTGGCATCCGGTGTCCTGTGGCAGGGCCGCTATGCGCGGACTCAGGCCGTGGAAGGCGCGCTTGCCCAGTGCGCTGCCGTGGCCTCGGTGCTGCCTCCGCCGCACCGCCGGCTGGTGCGTCCACTGATCTGCATGGCCACGCAGCCGGACCTCTTCGGGATAACGGATTCGGACGTTGCGGTGGCAGGTTCGCAGCGGGTGGTGGGGGCCATCGAGGCCCTGCCGGCGGTGCTGGATCAGCAGTCGGTGGTGGGGCTGTATGAACAGCTGGGCCAGCAGCTCACCCATGAACAGGAACCCGGCATCACTGCCCTGCGGAATGTGCGGCCCGGAACAGTGGTGCGGCCGGCCGGAGCGTTGCCGCCCGCCGGCCCAGCGGCAGGTCCCGTCGGTGGACGGGCCGGCAGCGCTTCACGCCACCCCGCAGGCCGGGGCCTGCCTCCGAAGGGGACTCAGCCCGGAAAACAGGCGGGGCAGCGGGCAGGGGCGCCGGCAGGATCACGTACGGGAGGGACTGCGGGGGCGGGCCGCCGGGGCCGAAACGCCAAGGCGGAGCACGGCGGCACCAGCGGGGCAATGCTGGCGGTGCTGGCTGCCTTCGTCATTTTCGCCGTCTATGTCCTGCCCTACTTGGGCCACTAGCCTTCCGGGCTCCACCGGTGCCCATCTCCCCGGGCTGCAGGTTGCCTTTGGCAGCGCTGCGGACTGCGGTGGTGAGCCGGTTGAGCCGTTCCGAATCCAGCGTCCAGGCCTGCCAATAGAGGGCCACGTCCTCATAGACGTCCTCCTCCAGGCGGACCAGGACCCCGCGCTCCAGCTCATCACTTATCTGGAGTTCCGGGATCATCCCCCAGCCCAGGCCGGCTGCGACGGCCGCGAGGAATCCCTGGGAGGAAGGCACGGTGTGCGTGGGAGGGGACTGGTTTATGTTCTTCGCTGCCAGCAGCTGCTGCTGCAGGTTGTCTTTGGTGTTGAATTTCAGAACCGGCATCGCGGCCCAATCCAGGCTGCCGGAGACGGAGAAACGCCTGCGCAGCCCCGGGGCGGCGACCGGGATGTACCGCATGGAGCCCAGCAGTTCCACCCGGCACCCGCTCACCGGAACAGGGTCCGACGTGACCGCCCCCATGACTTCACCCTCGCGGAGCAGTTGGCTGCTGTAGCCCTGGTCCTCCACGTGGAGGTCGATGGTGGCGTCCTCCCATCCGGCAGCGTGGTGGAGGACGGGGACAAACCAGGTGGCCAATGAATCAGCATTGATGGCCACCGGAAGGTGGGCCCGCGCGTTCGAGCCTGAGCCGAGCGCTGCCGCGGTCTCCGCTTCCAGGACCTGCACCTGACGTGCCATCCGCAGCAGCAGGGCGCCGGCGTCGGTGGCGGTGCAGGGCACCCGGCGGCGTACCAGGACCTGGCCCACGGAGGCTTCCAGGGCCTTGATCCGTTGGCTCACCGCGGAGGGTGTAATGCGGAGGAGGTCCGCCGCTGCCTCGAATGTTCCTTCATCGACAACCGCCACGAGGGCCTTCAGGTGCTCCAAATTCATGAAGCTATTCTAAGGATTACCAAGAATCTGTTGTTTGCCTGTATCGAATCCTGATCCTACGGTCATATGTATGTGGACTGCAGGACTAACCGGATTGCTGACAGGCTTGGCGCTCATCGTGGCCATCGGAGCGCAGAACGCCTTTGTGCTGCGCCAGGGCATCCGCCGGGAACACATTGGCGTGGTGGTGGCTGTCTGCATGGCCGGCGACGCCTTGTTGATTATGGGTGGGACCGCGGGCATCGGTGTGATTGTCACCCGCTTCCCGGTGGTGCTGGAAGTCCTGCGCTGGTCCGGGGCGGCCTACCTGCTGTGGTTCGCGGTGCGGTCCTTCCTGGCTGCGGCGAAGCCTTCCGTGCTGGCGGAGCAGGCGCCCCGGTCGAAAAACTCAGTGATCGCCACCACCGCCGCCCTGACCTTTCTCAACCCCCATGTCTACTTGGACACCGTGGTGCTGCTGGGGAGCCTTGCCAACCAGCAGGGCCCCGACCTGCGCTGGGTGTTTGCCGGCGGGGCCGTGACCGGGAGTGTGCTGTGGTTCTCCGGCCTGGGGTACGGGGCGCGGGCGCTCGCAGGAGTGCTCAGCAGCCCCCGAACCTGGCGCTGGATTGACGGAGCGATCGGTGTGCTGATGGTTATCCTGGCCATCCGTCTGGCCCTGCACTGAAGTAGGCTGTACGCAGATTCATAGGGGAGAAGTCATGAGCAACCAGCCGTCCCAGGGACCCGATTACCAGCGTCCTCAAAACCAGCGCAGCGGTTCTTCACCGTGGCCCGGCTACCAGCAGCCGGGCCAGAACCAGGGGTCCTCCTACGGGCAGCCGCAATACGGCCAGCCGCAATACGGCCAGCCGCAGTACAACCCGGGCCAGTACAACGAGCCCCAGTACTTCGGGCAGCCTTACTACGGCCGGGTGGTTGAACCGAAGACCCTGAGCATCGCCAGCATGGTCTGCGGCATCGCGTCCGTGATCATGGGCTGGCTGTTGCTTCCGCAGTTCGCTGCGATCATCACCGGGCACCTGGCCCTTCGCCGTGAACCCTCCGGCAAGGGGATGTCCCTTACCGGCCTGGTGCTGGGCTACCTCTGCCTGCTGGGCTATGGGGCACTCTGGCTGCTGTTCATCATTGGCGTGGTCATTGCCGGCACTGCCACTTCGAACACCGGCACCTTCTAGGCCTGCTAGCGGAGTAGCTCCACGTCCGAGACCAGCTCGATGTGCGCCAGCATGGCCTTGGCAGCGGCGTCCGCATCCTGTGCCCGGATGGCGTCGGCAATTTTCCGGTGCGAGGCGAGGGACTGCTCGGGCCGTCCGGGCTGGCCCAGCGACTCCATGCGGGTTTCCAGGATCATCTCCGCAATGAAGGCCATCAGCTGCGCCAGTACCGAGGAATGGGCTGCGGCGGTAATGGCCTGGTGGAACAGTTCGTCACCGCGGGCGCCCCGGTCGCCGTCGTTAATCTCCTTGGCCATGACCTCCAGGGCGTTCTCGATGGCGGCCAGATCCTGGTCCGTCCGCCGTTCGGCAGCAAGTGCCGCGAGCTTTCCCTCCAGGGTGCTGCGCGCTTCGACGATTTCCGGCAGCCTGCTCTGATGCTCGCGCAGCCCCTTGATGACCGATGCCACGCTCGGCCGCCGCGCCAGAACCGCGCCGGTACCGTGCTGCACGTCGATCACGCCCAGCACTTCCAAGGCCACCAGGGCCTGGGCCAGCGTGGCGCGGGAAACCCCGAGCCGCTCCGCGAGGTCACGCTCCGCAGGCAGGAGGTCGCCGGGCTTCAGCTGTGCCGACTCGATGTAGGCAAGGATCTGCTCCACCAGCTGCTCGTATAGCCGTGGGCGCGAGACCCGCTCCAAGCCCTGCCGCGCTGTCTTCTCCACAAAGCCCTCCCTTGGACGTACCGGATCAGAATACCTGCTCGCTGTATTGACAGATAGACTCACTGTCTAAGAGGCTAGTCCAGTGAGCCAGTAACTCACGTCACACTTTCGCTCCCCCAACGGAGGACCTACGATGTCCGCTCCTGTCTTATCCATCATCATCCTGGCGGCGATGTTCCTGCTCGCCACCGTCCTGCCCCTCAACATGGGCGCGCTCGCCTTCGTGGGCGCCTTCCTGCTCGGCGCCGTGGTGCTGGGCATGTCCACCAACGAGATCCTGGCCAACTTCCCGGGGGGCCTCTTCCTGACCATCGTCGGCGTCACCTACCTGTTCGCCATCGCGCAGAACAACGGCACCATCGACCTGCTGGTCCGCGGCGCGGTGAAGCTGGTGGGCAGCCGCGTCGCCCTCATCCCGTGGGTGATGTTCGCCATCACCGCCGTCATCACTGCCGTGGGCGCACTCTCTCCCGCCGCCGTCGCCATCATTGCCCCCATCGCGCTGAGCTTTGCGGGCAAGTACAAGATCAGCCCGCTGCTGATGGGCATGATGGTGATCCATGGCGCCCAGGCCGGCGGCTTCTCGCCCATCGCGGTCTACGGCGTCACGGTCAACGGCATCCTGGCCAAGACCGACCTCGCCTTCAGCCCCACTGCGCTCTTCCTCTCAAGCTTCATCTTCAACCTGGTCATCGCCGTGGTGCTGTTCGTGGTCCTGGGCGGCAGGAACCTCCTGTCCTCCAAGGTGGGGCACTTCGTGGAGCAGGCAGCCGAAGCACGCATGGCCGTCAGCGTTGGCGCCAAGGCAGCCGACGGGGACGTGCCCTTCAAGGGCTTCGGCTCCGGCATGTACGGTCCCCGTGACCCCGCGGGCGACGGCGTGGAGGCCACCAAGGAGCGCAAGGACCGGATCCCGCAGCTGGTCACCATCGCCGGCCTGGTTGTGCTGGCCGTCGTGGCCCTTGGCTTCAAGATGGACGTTGGCTTCGTGTCCATCACCATCGCCATCGTGCTCGCCCTGGTCTCGCCTGCCGCCCAGAAGGGCGCCATCAACAAGATCAGCTGGTCCACCGTGCTGCTGATCTGTGGCATGCTGACCTTCGTCGGCGTCCTTGAAGAAGCCGGCACCATCAAATTCGTCTCCAGCGGCGTGGCCGGATTGGGAATGCCGCTGCTGGCAGCCCTGATCATCTGCTTCATCGGCGCCGTGGTATCCGCCTTTGCCTCCTCCACCGCCATCCTGGCAGCGCTCATCCCGCTCGCCGTTCCGTTCTTGTCCACCGGCGAGATCGGCGCCGTCGGCGTCATCTGTGCACTCGCCGTCTCCGCCACGATCGTGGACGTCTCGCCGTTCTCCACCAACGGCGCCCTGGTGCTCGCCAACGCCCCGGAAGGCGTTGACAAGGACCAGTTCTACAAGCGGATCCTCGGCTACAGCGGAATCGTCATCGTGGCCGGACCCGTCCTGGCGTGGCTGGCGCTGGTGGTCCCCGGCTGGCTCTAGCAGCCATCGCACTCCAACGCCGCCCGTTTTTAGAAAGGAAACCCAGACCATGAGCACCGAGAACCGCCAAGGCCCCCTGGCCGGGCACACCGTCGTCGACCTCAGCCGGGCACTGGCCGGACCGCACGCCGGCATGATGCTGGCGGACCTCGGCGCCCGCGTCATCAAGGTGGAAAACCCGGGGACGGGGGATGACACCCGCGGCTGGGGCCCGCCTTTCGTGGGTCCGGAGGACGACCTGCAGTCCACCTATTTCATGTCCTGCAACCGCAACAAAGAATCCATCACCCTGGACCTGAAGAGCGGTGACGGCCAGGCGGTGCTCCGCGGGCTGCTGGAGCGGGCCGATGTGGTGATTGAGAACTTCCGGCCCGGCGTCATGGACCGGCTGGGCTTCTCCACCGCCGCGATGCATGAGCTCAACCCGCGGCTGGTGATCCTGTCCATCACCGGCTTCGGCCACGACGGACCGGAATCCCAGCGCAGCGGCTACGACCAGATCCTTCAGGGCGAAGCCGGGCTCATGTCCCTCACCGGCTCCGGGCCGGATGATCCGCAGCGGGTGGGTGTCCCCATCGCCGACCTGCTTTCCGGCATGAACGGTGCGTTCGGCGTGCTGGCCGCCCTGGTGGAACGGAACCGGACCGGCCAGGGCAAGGTGGTGCGCACGTCGCTGCTCGCTTCCCTGATCGGGGTCCACGCCTTCCAGGGGACCCGGGCCACTGTTGCCGGTGAAGTTCCGCAGGCCCAGGGCAACCACCACCCGTCCATCGCCCCCTACGGCCTGTTCAACTGCAAGGACGGCAGCGTGCAGATCAGCGTCGGCAGTGAAAAGTTGTGGCAGTCCTTCGCCGCCGCCTTTGGCCTGGACCCGGCTGCCCCGGGCTTTGTCAGCAACGCCGACAGGGTGCGGAACCGGGCGGAGGTGATTGCCGCCGTCGAACGTGCCTTTGCCGCGTACGGCGCGGAGGAACTGCTGCAAAAACTGAACGACGCCGGGATCCCGGCAGGGAAGGTCCGCTCACTGGATGAGGTGTACGCCTGGGAGCAGGTGGCGTCCCAGGGGCTCGTGGTGGACGTCGAGCATCCGCTGCTCGGAAAGGTGAGCCTGCCCGGCCCGCCGCTGCGGTTCTTCGCCCCCGGAGACGCCGCCGAAACCACGGTGAAGAAGCATGACGCGCCGCCGCTGCTCAACGAGGACGGCCCGGCGATCCGGGAGTGGCTGGGCCTCACCACTGCCGGCGCCCCTGCGGCTCCCGGTCCCAAGTAGCATGGCGACCGCGGAGAAGGTGCGGCACATGAACGCCACCGAACTGCTGGAGACCGTGGTGGACCCGGGATCGTTCGTCTCCTGGGACACGGAGCCGGAACAGCCGGTGCTGTCCGAAGAGTACGCCCGCGACCTTGCCAAGGCCCGCGAACGCAGCGGCGCCGACGAGTCGGTGATCACCGGTGCCGGACTCATCCGTGGCCGCCGGGTGGCGCTGATCGTCAGCGAATTCTCCTTCCTGGCCGGGTCGATCGGCCACGCCGCGGCACAAAGGATCGTCGCCGCCGTCGAGCGCGCCACCGCGGAGGGCCTGCCGCTGCTGGCCGGTCCTGCCTCCGGGGGTACCCGCATGCAGGAAGGGACGCTCGCGTTCCTGTCGATGGTGAAGATCACCGGCGCCGTCCGGGCGCACCGGCAGGCGGGGCTTCCCTACCTGGTGTACCTGCGGCACCCCACCACCGGCGGTGTCATGGCGTCCTGGGGGTCCCTGGGGCACATCAACGTGGCCGAGCCCGGCGCGCTGCTGGGCTTCCTCGGCCCGCGTGTCTATGAGGCGCTGTACGGCGAACCGTTCCCGGAGAACGTGCAGGTGGCGGAGAACCTCTTCCACAAGGGACTGATCGACGGCGTCGTGGAACCCGGCGACCTGGCAGACCTGGTGGGCCGGGCGCTGGACATGCTCTCCCCGCCGGCGCCCGTGACCGAACGGCTGCTTCCCGCTCCGCCCGAAACGCTGAACATCCGGCCCTCAACCGTTGACGCCTGGACGTCCATCCAGATCTCCCGGCGCCCCCGGCGGCCCGACCTTCGCCAGCTGCTGAGATTCGGCGCCAGCGACGCGCTGCCCCTGAACGGGACCGGGCAGGGGGAGAAGGACCCCGGGCTGCTGCTGGCCCTCGCGCGCTTTGGCGGCCAGTCCTGCATTGTGTTGGGGCACGCGCGGCCGCTGCGGAAGGACGCCGCCGGCATGGGGCCCGGTTCGCTGCGGGAGGCCCGCCGGGGGATGAAGCTGGCGGAGGAGCTGCGTTTGCCCCTGCTCACCGTCATCGACACCGCCGGCGCCGCCCTGTCGCAGGAGGCGGAGGAAGGCGGGCTTGCGGGGGAGATCGCGCGCTCGCTGCACGAACTGATCGGGCTGGAATCGCCGTCGGTTTCGGTGCTGCTGGGCCAGGGCGCCGGGGGAGGGGCCCTGGCCCTGCTACCCGCCGACCGGACCATCGCCGCCCAGCACAGCTGGCTCTCACCGCTGCCGCCGGAGGGCGCCAGCGCCATCGTTCACCGCACCACCGCGTTCGCGCCGGCCATGGCGCAGGCGCAGGGTGTGAATGTCGCTGCTTTGTACGCGAACGGACTGGTGGACCACATCGTGGATGAACGCGGTGATGCCTCTTTGGAGCCGCGCGGGTTCTGCAGCCGGATGGCGCAGGCCATTGAGTACGAACTGGCTTCCGTTGCGGGGGTTCCGGTCGCAGAACTGGTGGCGTCCCGGGCCCACAAATTCGCCAACCTGGGCTCGCGCTGACGCCCGGCTACCGCCGGTCCGGAGTGTAGAGGGCCATGAGGATGCCGGTGGGCGTGTGGTCCGCCTCAACGAGCCGCAGCGCAGCGTGGCTGCCGCCGGCGAAAAGCTGGTGGCCGCTGCCCAGCACCACCGGATTGATCATGAGCAAGTACTCATCGATCTGGTCCGCAGCCATCAGGGAGCGGATCAGCTCCCCGCTGCCCATGATCACCAGGTTCGCACTGGAGCCCGCCCTGAGTTCCTGCACTGCGGCGGAGACGTCTCCGTGCAGGAGGGTGGAGTTGGGCCACTTGAGCCTTGTTTCCGGGTTCCGTGAAGCGACGAACTTGGGCGTGTTGTTCAACGCGTCCTTGAAAGGGCCGCCCTGGGTGTTCCAGGACTCGAGCAACTGCCCGTACGTGCGCCGCCCGAACAGGAAGGCCGGGTCCGGGCCCATTCTTTCGCCCATCTTCTGGACGGTGGACTGGTCTGCATAGGGAAGCGCCCAGCCGCCGCGGCTGAATCCGCCCCGGGTATCCTCGTCCACGCGGCCGGGGCCCTGCATGACGCCGTCGAGCGTTACGTGGTTGACCACAACTACCTTGCCCATCGAACCCCCTTGTCCAGTGCTGCGGGCTTTCCCGCGGCGGCCAGTTCTGGCGGAGCCGCCTACCTCCGCTGCTGCACCCTGGACCGGTGGGTGTTCCTGCGGAGCTGCAGGATGCGCGCGCCGCCTGCCGCGGCCACCAGGACGCCGCCGGTCACTGCGGCGATGAACAGTGCCATGCCCAGCGGGACGGAGCCCTCGAAGCCCAGGAACTTCACCAGGACCAGCTCCTGGTTCTGCAGGATAAAGATGATCAGCAGGATCAGGAGCACCAAGGCGGCCACCACTGCTGCCCAGATAACTCCGGCCCGGGTGACTTTGCGCTCCGGGGTGACGCCGGCCGAGGGGGTCGGGGCAGCTCCCGTGGCGGGTGTTTCCGGCCCTCCCGACGAGTAGGACGGCGCGTTGCCGTAGCTGGCTGCGCGATCATTCGAGGCCTGTGCCGCATCCAACGGCGCCGTGTTGGTTTCCGTTTCCGGCCGGTGGTCCGGTCCCGGTGTGTACCGTCCTGTACTCATGATCGTTCCCTTTCCCAGAATGCTAAGCATGCTTATCGTTCAACCATAGACGCCAGTCTTGCCGAAGCACAACGACCGGGACGCCAACTCATGGGGTGCGGCTGCAGGGGGAACAGGCTGCGGAAAGGCGCCGTCGCAGCGGAGGGACCCCCAGGCGGGGATCCCTCCTTTGACTTTTGCCCGGGGGCTGGCCGGAAGGTCAGACCCTCTCCCTGCTCCGTTCGCCGGAGGGGGCGGGCGGCGCAGGCGTCCTGCGCCACTTGGGGAAGGCCCAGAACGTGAAGTCCTGTGCCTTGACCGGTTCCTCGGAAGTTTCCGCGGGGGTTTCCGGTTCCGCTTCAGGGCGACGCTTGGTTTCCTTCCTTGCGCCCCACCCGAAGTCCTTGCTCGATGCGTAGCACATCACAGACCTCCTCTTGGTGACTGCCCTTTAATCGTCCTCCTGCTTGGCGCGGGAGTCGATATGCCGTTGATGCAAGCTTCGGCAGGCAGGCAGGGATGTGTCTGTCAGCTGCCCCCGCGCACTACGTCCTGCGCCTCCTGCGGTCGGTGGAACTCGCAGGGGCCCTGGTGGCGGAGCGGGAGGAGGCAGGTCCGGCCGGTCGGCAGGTGGACCAGGGCGCAACGGCCGGCCATGGCCAGGTCCTCCCTGACGTTGGAGTTGCTCAGGTCCGGCCGTTCGTCGTCGGCCGTCTGCATGGGTGCGGCGCTCGCCGCAGCTTGTTCAGCGTTCATTGTGGGGCAACTCCTCATCGGGCGGTGGGCTGGTGGAGGGTGCTCAAGATGCTCTATCCAGTGTGCGCCGCGGGGGTTACCAGCGGGTTAAGCGGACGTTTAGGTTCAAGTCAACGAGAACACGGGTGGGTTGGGCTCCGGATGGCCAGCCATCCGGAGGGGCCTTCCTAGTAGCCCAGCTGGTGTGCCACCTGCAGCAGGAGGCCTTCCGATTCCATCGGACCCACCAGTTGGATGCCCATGGGCAGCCCGCGGCAGGCGGTTCCTCCCGTCCAGTGCACGGGAATGGTGATGGCCGGCAGCCCGCACACGTTCACCATGGAGGACCACGGCGCGTATTCGCACTGCTTCCGGTAGTCGCCGTCGGCATCCCCGGTCCACGCGGCGGCCGGCCACCGGTCGCTGCCGTGGGCCGTGCCGGTGAACCAGCCCACGGGCCGCGGCGTCTGCGCCAATGCCGGCATCAACATCAGGTCCCACTGTCCGTACTGCGCCAGGGTGTCGTGTTGGAATCGCCGCAGGAATGCCAGCGCCTCGGCGAGCTTTGCCGCGCTGCGCTGTTGGGCGCGCCGCCTGAAGGTCCGGGTCAGGGGCGCCAGCAGCGCTTCCCGGGTGGGACTGATCCTGGCGGCACCCACTCCCGCAGTCCAGGCCGTGGTGAAGGCATCCGGGTAGCGGTTGTCGTAGCGGATAGCGGCATCGCCAAGAACATGGCCTGCATCCTCCAGGAGGGCAACGCCCGCACGGAGCGCGTCCAGGGACTCTTGTTCCGGTGTGAAGGGGAAAGTGCCCGCCCACGGGCTGTCCAGCGTGACGCCAATCCTCAGCCGTGGCGGTTCCTGCTTCAGCTCCCGGAGGTAGGCATGCCCCGGCGCCAGGACGTCCATCATCAGTGCTGCGTCCTCTGAGGTCCGGGCGAGGGGGCCGGGCACCACCAGCCGGGCGGGATCGCCCGCGCTTTCTCCGGCCGTCACGAGGCTCCGGCCCGGCTTCAACCCCACCAGGCCGCATGCGGCGGCCGGAATCCTGACCGACCCGCCGCCGTCGGTTCCCGGGGCGAAAGGCAGCAGGCCTGCCGCCACCGCCGCGGCGCTGCCGCCGGAGGAGCCGCCGGAACTCCGGCTGGGAGCGTGGGGATTGCGCGACGGCGGTGCGATGCGGTTTTCGCTGTATGCAGTCAGTCCAAATTCGGGCACCTGCGTCTTGCCCAGCGTGATCGCGCCGGCGTCCCTAAAGATGGACACCAGCGGGCTGTCCGCGGGGGCAGGTTTGTGTTCCAGGGCAGCGCTGCCGTGCGTGGTAACGACGCCCGCTACGTCCGTAAGGTCCTTGAAAGCCAACGGCATGCCATGCAGGAGTGGAAGGTCCACGGCGTCCCCGGAGCGGGAGCGCAGTTCATCCGCCGTTCTGGCCTCGTCCAGGGCTTGTTCTGCGATCACGGTGATGAAGGCGCCCAGAAGGGGGTTCTGCTGTTCAATCCGTGCCAGGAAATGGGCGGCGGCGTCCACTGCGGACACTGTTCCATGTCGCAGGAGGTCCCGCAGGGCCAGCGCCGGAAGTTCGTGGAGTTCAGTCACGGGACCGCGGGGACCGTTCCTGTCCAGGCCGCCCGTTCCACGTTCGCGCCGGGGCGTGCTAGTGCCCCGGTCAGGGTGGCGATCTTGTGGGACATGGAAACCTCCTTGGGTTCCACCAGCCTAACCCGCGGCTTTTCCTGCTTGTTCAAGGCGGAAAGGGGTGGAAGGGCTAGGCTTAAACCGAACTCTGATCCGCCAAGACAGGACTCCGATGAGCGATTTCGATACCGTCCCCGTCCATGACATCCCCGCTGACGCCGTGATCCTGGACGTCCGGGAGGACTACGAGTGGGTCGCCGGGCACGCCGACGGCGCACTCCATATCCCCATGGACCAGATCCCCGCCCGGCTCAATGAACTTGATCCGGACGAGGACCTCTACGTCATTTGCCGCACCGGCGGGCGGTCCTTCCGCGTCGCCCAGTGGCTCACCGGCCAGGGCTACACGGCCATCAACGTCTCAGGCGGGATGGACCAGTGGCTGGAATCCGGCAAACCCCTGGTCTCGGATAACGGACTTAAGCCGCTGGTCCTTTAGTGCCCGGCAGTCCCCTGACCTACGCCTTCCTTGGACCGGAGGGCACCTTCACCGAAGCCGCCCTCCTGCAGGTACCTGACGCACGTCAGGCGGTCAGGGTCCCGGCATCCAACGTCAATGCCGCCCTTGACAGCGTGCGCGACGGTTGGGCCGATGCCGCCATGGTACCCATCGAGAACTCGGTGGAGGGCGGCGTCACTGCCACCCTGGACGCCATTGCCATTGGCCAGGAACTGCGCATTGTCCGCGAGGTCCTGGTTCCCATCAGCTTCGTGCTGGTGGCCAGGCCAGGAGTGCGGCTCGAGGACGTGCGGCGGGTGTCGACCCACGGCCACGCCTGGGCGCAGTGCCGGCAGTGGATGGACAGGAACATACCCGGCGCGGAATACGTGCCCGGTTCGTCAACCGCCGCCGCGGCACTGGGATTGCTGGAGCAGGACTGCCACTACGATGCAGCTATCTGTGCCCCGCTCGTTGCACGGGAGCACGCCGGGCTGTCGGTCCTGGCGGAGAATATCGGCGACAACCCGGGCGCGGTGACGCGCTTTATCCTGGTCGGTCGGCCTGGTGCACTGCCGGCACGTACCGGAGCGGACAAGACGACCGTTGTAGTGCCGCTTCCGGAGGACCGTCCAGGCGCACTCATGGAGATCCTGGACCAATTCGCCAGCCGCGGTGTCAACCTCAGCCGGATTGAATCCCGGCCTACAGGGCAGTACCTGGGCCACTACTTCTTCAGCATTGACGCGGACGGCCACGCCTTCGAAGCCCGGGTGGCCGATGCGCTCGCCGGGCTGCACCGCATCAGTTCGGGAACCCGGTTTTTGGGCTCGTACCCCAGGGCGGATGGGCAAGCCACTGCGGTCCCGGCCCATACCTCCGACGATGCATTCTCGGCGGCCAAAGCGTGGGTCGAATCGATACTCACCCTGAAATCCGCCGCAGGTGAAAGCGGTTCCGGTGCTTCGCCAAAAGCGTAGGTAAATGCCTTTGGAAGTACTTCCGCGGGCTGTGGACAATGCGTATGCTTGCCTGATCCACAAGGGGTATGGCCCCAGACGAAGGGAGCGGGTCATGACCAGCAGCAGCACCGACAACGACGGCCAGGGGATGATCGTCAACCCCAAGCCGACGGGAGATAACCAGGACTGGGACGGGGACGACGCAGACCGCGCCGACCGCCTTCGCTTCGAAGAGGAGCAGGCAATGATCCGGGAGCAGTCCGAAGCGCATGCCGCTGCCAAGGAAGCCCAGCACGCTGCGGCTGAGCCAGGAGCTGCCGCGGACAAGGAAGACCGGTCCTGACCACGACCGGATTCCGGCACCCTGTCACCACAGCCTTCGCCACTCGTTGCCGTTGTCGGCACTTGTTGGCCGCGCGTTAGCGCGCGGCTCCCGCGATGCCCGGTACCTGCCCCTTGACCCGGACCAGGAGTGACCGGGGCGCCACCTGAACCGTAAGCTGTGTTGCTTCCCCCGACGTGTCGCCGTCGAGCTGTGTGGGCATGGGCTCGGGGCACTTGATGACCACCTTCGTTGACCGGTACACGGTCATGATGGGCAGCTTGCCGCTGTGCTTGAACATGATTTTTACGTACATCAGCAGCCAGCCGAGCGCGCTGCGCGGGCTCATCACCACCACGTCCAGCATGCCGTCGTCGATCATGGCCTGCGGGATGAAATCGATGCCGCCGGGTACCAGGCCGCAGTTGGCGAACAGCACGCTGCGGATGTTCCGGATCTGCTCGGGACTCCCGTCCAGGCCGATGGATACCTTCTTCCGCCGACCGGGGAGGTGGCGTACGCCGGCCTCGGTGTAGGCCAGCCAGCCCACGGCCTTCTTCAGCCCCGCGTTGGTGTCGGCCAGGACCTCCGCATCCATGCCGATTCCCGCGATGACCAGGAAGACGTGCTCCGAGTAGTGGCCCGTGCGGGAGTTTTCAATGGCCATCCGGGCCGTATCGATGTACCGCTGGCGGCCGAAAAGCGCTGTCTGGACGTTGCCGTGCAGGTCATTCACGTCCAGGTCCACGTTCCGTGCCAGCAAATTTCCGGTGCCCAAGGGAATCAGGCCCATGGCAACATCGGTGCGGGCGAGGGCCTCAGCCACGACGCGTACCGTCCCGTCCCCGCCGCCCACCAGGACGACGTCGGGCTTTCCTGCCAGCGCGGCCTGCATCTGGGAGAAGCCGGGGTCCTCAGCCGTCGTCTCAAAGAAGACCGGTTCATCCCAGCCGGCGGCCAGGCAGGCCCTGTGGATCATCTCCCGGGCTTGCTCGGCCCGCGACTTGATGGGGTTCAGGACAACGGCCACCCGCTGCTGCGCCAGCCCGGAGTCGTAGGCTTCGCCGGCCACGGTACTGCGCACGTGCAGGGCCTTGAGGCGCCGCACCCCCCACCAGCTGGAGGTGGCGAAGGCAAGCGCCACCGCAATCAGCAGGTAGAGAATCCAGTCGCTCATGGTGTTTCAACAGTAGCCCGGCGGGCGGCGGGAGGGTGCACGGAGCCGGCCGCCCGCCGTCGTGCAGTGAATTGGATACCCTTGTCTGGTGATCGACGTAAAAGACCTCAGCGAAAACCCGGACAAGTACCGTGCCAGCCAGCGCGCCCGCGGCGCGGACGAATCAGTGGTGGACGCGATCATCTCCGCGAATTCCGCCCGCCGCGAGGCCCTGCTCCGCTTTGAGAACCTTCGGGCCGAACAGAACGTGTTCGGCAAGAAGGTGGCGAAGGCCAAGGGCGAGGAGAAGCAGGCCCTGCTGGCCGAGGTCAAGGAGCTGGCCAACTCCGTTAAGGCAGCCTCCGCTGAGGCCGATGCCGCGCAGGCCAAGCAGGAAGAACTGCTGCGCACCATCCCCAACCTGGTGGAGGACGGCGTTCCCGAGGGCGGCGAGGACGACTACGTGGTGGTCAAGACCGTCGGCACGCCGCGCGAGTTCCCGGATTTCGAGCCGCGCGACCACCTGGAGATCGGCGAGCTGATTGGCGCCATCGACATGGAACGAGGCGCCAAGGTTTCCGGCGCCCGCTTCTACTTCCTCCGGGGCGTGGGTGCGCGGCTGGAGATGGCGCTGCTGCAGATGGCCATGGACCAGGCCATCGAAGCCGGTTTCGTGCCCATGATCACGCCCACCCTGGTGCGCCCCGAGACGATGCAGGGCACCGGCTTCGATGTAAAGCACGACGCCGAGATCTACCGTCTCGCCGAAGACGACCTTTACCTTGTGGGCACCTCCGAGGTGGCGCTGGCCGGGTACCACGCCGACGAGATCCTGGACTTCTCGGCTGGCCCCATCCGCTACGCCGGCCAGAGCTCCTGCTACCGCCGCGAGGCCGGTTCGCACGGCAAGGACACCCGCGGCATCATCCGCGTGCACCAGTTCAACAAGGTGGAGATGTTCATCTACACCACCGTTGAGGAAGCCGCCGCCGAGCACCAGCGCCTGCTGGCCTGGGAAGAGGAGATGCTGGCCAAGTGCGAGCTGCCGTACCGGGTGATTGACACCGCCGCCGGCGACCTGGGCATGTCCGCGGCCCGCAAGTACGACTGCGAAGCCTGGGTCCCCACACAGGGCGCATACCGCGAGCTGACCTCCACCTCCAACTGCACCACGTTCCAGGCGCGCCGCCTGAACATCCGCGAACGAATCGTCAACGCGGAGGGCGTTTCCAAGGGCACCCGCGCCGTGGCCACGCTGAACGGCACGCTGGCCACCACCCGCTGGATCGTGGCCCTGCTGGAGCACCACCAGAATCCGGACGGCTCGGTCAACGTGCCTAAGGCGCTGCAGAAGTACCTGGGCGGCCTCGAGGTCCTTCCGGTTCTGTAGGGGCTCCCCTTTCATAGGCTTGTTCGCGGATCCGAACCTTCATGGTTCTGATCCGCGAACAGGTTCAGGAGTCTTCTGGGCCCATCCCAGAGGCTATCCACATAGGCGTGTTTACGGGAGCTTTCGCGGGCGCCCGGGCTGCAGGCTGTGGGAATGGAGATACCGCCCGGACTGATCGATACTGCCGCCGTCCTCCGTACGGGAGTCACCACCGACGCTATCCACCGTTCCTTCAAGGCAGGGCAGCTCGTCCGGATCCGGCGTGGCTTCTACGTGCGCACCGAGGACTGGCTGCAGGCGCGCCCCTCGCAGCGCTTTGCGTGGACTACGACGGCGATCGCCCGGTCGGTCAAGGGTGCAGAGCTGTGCGGGCAAACGGCAGCCGTTGCCAGCGGGTTGCCCACGCTCGGCACGCCGCCCTGCGTTGAGCTGGCCACAGACCTCCCCGGCCGCAGCGGTGTCCGTAAGTCGCCCCTGTTGGTCCTGGGTGGGGACGGAACCGCGCAGGAGGTGCGCAAGACGCGATCCTATTCGCTCAGGTACCGGCTCGTGCCGCGGTTTGAACCTGTCCGGCATGGGGAGTTCCTTTGTTCCGGGCTCATCCGCACGACAGTGGACGTACTTGGCTCAGCGAAGTTGGACCAGGCGCTGGTGCTTGCGGATGGAGCGGCCCGCAGACTCGTAACGGACGGCATTCTGGGACCAGGCGGGTCGTTGTTTTCGGTCTCAGGAATGGCAGCCGGCATAGCCGCTCTTCCTTCCGCAGCGGCCCGGAGCCGGGCGGAGATGGTTGCTGCCCTCGCCAGCCCACTGTCGGAATCGGTAGGGGAGTCCTACAGCCGGGCCGTGTTTGTGCTTCTGGGGTTCGAGCAGCCTGTACTCCAGCACGTCTTCAGTGACCGTGCAGGCTTTATCGGCAGGAGCGACTTCTGGTGGCCTCGGCAGCGTGTGGTCGGGGAGTTCGACGGTAAGGGCAAGTATGTGCAGGACGGCCTTCGCGGCGGCTACACCGCGGAGGAGGCGGTGTACCGGGAAAAGCTCCGCGAGGACCGGATTCGCGCGCTCGGGCACGGCTTCGTGAGGTGGCGGTGGGCCGATCTGACGGACCCCAGCCGGCTGAGGTGGAAGCTTCTGGCGGCCGGACTCCGCCCGGGCTCGGAGGTACCTTTGCCCGAGGGGCAGAGGCTTGTTCGCGAATCAGAACTCTGAAGGGGCGGATGTGCGAACACGGTTCGGACTGACGATTTCGGACGGCTGTGGAAACCCGCCGTGTTAATCAACAGTTCAATAAACCTGTGGCCCGCGTCCTAGCGCCTGTCAGTGACGTCTGGTTCACTATGTGGATGACAACGTTGACTGAAACCTCAGTCGCCGGCAACGATGACCGGCGAGAGAACAACGAGAACAACTCCCTGAACCACATCGAGTTCGCCGCAATTGACCAGAAATTCATGGTCGCACTGGACGTGGACGGCACCTTGGTGAACCATGACGGCCACATGTCCCCCGGAGTGCGGGAAGCGGCGCAGGCCGTGGTGGCCGCCGGGCACGAGGTGATGATCGCCACCGGCCGTTCCCTGAATGCCACGCTTCCCATCATCGAAAAAATCGGCATCGAGCGCGGGTATGCCGTCTGCTGCAACGGCGGGGTGACCCTCCGGCTCCACCCGGAACTGGAAAACGGCTACGAGGTGATCCACAAGGCCACGTTTGATCCGGCCCCGGCCCTGCGTGCACTCCGGGAACGCCTCCCGTCCGCCAAGTACGCGCTGGAGGATGCCGACGGGAACTTCCTGTCCACCGAGCGGTTCCAGGATGCCAGCTTTGGCGTGGAGGCGGTGGGCGTTGACTTCCACACCATGCTGGAGTCCACCGCAGTCCGCGTGGTGGTGTTCAGCACCGAGAACACTCCGGAGGAGTTCACCGAAGCCATCAACCACGTGGGCCTCGCGGGAGTGACCTACTCCGTGGGCTGGACCGCGTGGCTGGACATCGCCGCAGCAGGGGTGACCAAGGCCAGCGCTCTGGAAAACCTCCGGGTCCGGCTTGGTGTCGAGCAGCACCTCACGGTTGCGGTGGGCGATGGCCGGAACGACATCGAGATGCTCACCTGGGCTGGGCGCGGCGTGGCCATGGGGCAGGCCCCCGCAGAAGTGGTCGCCGCAGCCAACGAGGTCACCCACTCAGTGCACGACGACGGCGCCGCCCACGTGCTGCGCAGCCTCCTCTAAGGCACCCACGGCGTAGCCCGCTGCCGCGATTCCAGTACGGGCCCGCAGTCAAGGCAGAATAGGGGCATGACCCTTACGACGTTCGCCCTCGTCCGCCATGGCCAGACCGACTGGAACGCCGAGCGCCGGCTGCAGGGTGCGACGGACATCCCCCTGAACGACGTCGGACGCGGCCAGGCGCGGGACGCCGTCGCCGTCCTTGCCCCTTACGAATGGGACGCCATCGTCTCCTCGCCGCTGAGCCGCGCCGCTGAAACGGCAGACCTCATCGCCGAAGGGCTCGGGCTCAAAGTGTCCCGCCGCGTCCCGGAACTCACCGAGCGCAGTTTCGGCCCGGCCGAGGGGATGCAGGCAGGCCCCGAACTGGACGCGCTTCGCGTGCCCGGCGGGTTCAAGGGTGCGGAGAGCGAAGAAGAGGCCGCCGGCCGTGGCCTCGCGGCGCTGGAAGCCCTGGCGGAGGAGTTCCGGGGGCAGCGGCTCCTGGTGGTCACCCACGGGACCCTGCTGCGGGTCAGCCTCAGCCGCGCCATCGGACAGACCCTGGCAAGCGTGGACAACGCGGCACTCAACCTGGCGCACCACCACGCGGTGGACGGCTGGAAGCTGGAGTACTTCAACGGCGAGCTGGTCATGGCGGCCACCGGGAGCTAGGCCCAGGGCCGCGAAGGTAACGGACGACGGCGGGACGCGGCTGCGGCGGTCAGTCCACCGCGAGGATCAGCGCCAGCAGCCGGGCAGCTGCTGGCCGGGCAGCATGTTCTTCATTCCACTGCGCCCGTGCCACCGCTTTGCTGACGGCCTGGGTAGTGATGCCCAGTTCCTGCGCCACGGCCTTCTGCTGGCCTCGGACTCCAGGGGTCAACAGGTCCAGCACGCGCCATTCCGCGCCTGAGCGGTCCCGCACGATGTGGCCCAGCAGCCGCAGGATGGCTTCGGCGTCATGGGCAACATCAACCAGCGGCCCCTCCACCGCAACCGGCACCCGCTCCTTGCTCCTGCGGAGCCGGTCCACGGCACGGCGCGCATAGACCAGCCCGTGTCCGGATGCGTCCTTGATTTGGTTGGGGAGCGGCTCGTCCACCGGTCCGGCGCCAATGCCCACGTACCAGTGCCCGCTGCGAAGAGCGATGAGGGCGGCGTCCACCGTCTGATGCGGGCACTCGACAATCCCCTGGACCTCGTCCTCCACCGACCGGTCGAAGTCCAGGCGCGCGGGAATGTGCCGCAGCGCCTTGAGCAGCTGCGGCACCTGGTCGCCGTCGCGCCGGCTGTCCGTCTGGTTGATGGTGAGGGTGTACATTCTGGGTCCACATTACCCGGAAGTAGGAATTGCGAAACGGGTGGTTTTGCCAACCGTCACCCGGCGCTTCACAGCGGGAAACGCGGGGGGCCCGCATCAAGTGTGACGCGGGCCCCCAGCGATAAAAGCGGCGGATGAAGCGGTGAGCGCGGCCTACTGCTCCACGGAGACGGCCGCCCCGGTGGCCGGGAACCGGTCCCAGGCGCGGTGCGCGGCGAGCAGCCTGGAAACCTCGGCGGTCACCGAGGCTGCATCGCTGCCGGCAGCAACGCCAACCGTTTCCTGCTGGATGCCGATCGCCTCAAGAACTGCTGAACCGGAGCCCCACACGCCAATGGCCTTGGCGTGGCGGTACGCCTCGGAGAGCATGAGGGCGACCCGCGGATCGGGGGCGTTAACCGGCTCCCCGGCCTTGGCGTCGCGCCCGGCGGAGGCGTCGGGCCCGGGCTGCTTGCCTCCGGCCACGATCAGCGCGTCGAACTCGGTGGACCGTGCAGTGAGGAAGGTCCGTTGGACCGTCACCGAAAGCCCGTCGGAGGAAAGCACGCCCCCGGTTGGTGCGATGACCAGCGGGACCATGCCCTCGCCGTCGAGCGCTTTGCGGGCGGCCTCCACCTCGGCCAGGTCGCTGGAGGAATCGGCAATGATGCCCACCACGCGGCCGGCAACCGGCCAGGTTTCGCCCACCTGGGACACTGCCGGGCTGGGGTCGCGGTCCGCGACCTGCTCGGTGGCCTCCGGCGCGGGCATGCCCAGGCCGGCTGCGACGGCGGCGCACAGTGCGGCGTCGATGTTGGCCAGGGCCTGGAGCTGGCGTTCGCGGACCGCGCTTTCGTAGCACTTGCCGAGCTCGAACGTGTACGCCTGGATCACATGGTCCTGCTCCACGGCGCTCAGGCTGCGGAAGAACAACCGGGCCTGGCTGAAGTGGTCATCGAAGGAGGCCGGGTTGCGCCGTTCCTTGATGGATTCCGCAACCGCCTCCGGCACGTCCACGAACGCCCCCACGTCCTGCCCGGCCAGGAACGGGCAGCCGCCGTCCAGCGAATTGGGCCGGTAGGGCGCAACTCCTGCATGGTCCGCCGTCTGGTGCATGCCGTCCCGGAGCATATCGTTGACCGGGGCGTGCGGCCGGTTGATGGGAATCTGCGCGAAGTTGGGCCCGCCCAGGCGCGAGATCTGGGTGTCCAGGTAGGAGAACAGCCGCACCTGCAGCAGGGGATCATTGGTGACGTCGATGCCCGGCACCAGGTGGCCCGGGTGGAACGCCACCTGCTCGGTCTCAGCGAAGAAGTTGGTGGGGTTCGCGTTGAGCGTCATGAGCCCGATGGGCTGCACCGGGGCCAGTTCCTCCGGGATGAACTTGGTGGGGTCCAGCAGGTCGATGCCTTCGAACATCTGGTCTTCCGTGTCCGGGAAGGTCTGGATGCCCAGTTCCCATTCCGGGTAGGCGCCGGCCTCGATGGCGTCCGCCAGATCGCGCCGGTGGAAGTCCGGGTCCATGCCGTTGATGATCTGGGCTTCCTCCCACACCAGGGAGTGCACGCCCTGCTTCGGCTTCCAGTGGAACTTCACCAGGGTGGTGTCGCCTGCAGCGTTGACAAGGCGGAAGGTATGGACGCCGAAGCCCTCCATGGTCCGGTAGGAGCGGGGGATGCCGCGGTCGGACATGTTCCACATGGTGTGCGCCTGCGCCTCTGTGTGGAGCGACACGAAGTCCCAAAACGTGTCATGCGCGCTCTGGGCCTGCGGGATCTCCCGGTCCGGATGGGGCTTGGCGGCGTGGACCACGTCCGGGAACTTGATGCCGTCCTGGATGAAGAACACCGGAATGTTGTTCCCCACCAGGTCGTAGGTGCCCTCATCCGTGTAGAACTTCGTGGAGAAACCGCGGGTGTCACGCACCGCGTCCGCGGACCCCCGGGAGCCGAGCACGGTGGAGAACCGAACAAACACGGGCGTTTCGACGTCCGCGGCAAGGAAACCGGCGCGCGTGACCTTCGAAGCCGTCCCGTAGGACCGGAACACGCCGTGGGCGCCCGCTCCGCGCGCATGGACAACGCGCTCCGGGATCCGCTCGTGGTCAAAGTGGGTGATCTTTTCGCGCAGGTGGTGGTCCTGCAGCAGGATGGGGCCCCGCGCGCCGGCCTTCAGGGAATGGTCCGTATCCTGCAGCCGGAGGCCCTGGGCCGTGGTCAGGTACTGGCCCGACTGGGCGCGCGCTGTGGCCGGCGCGCCGGTAGGGCTGCCGGTGGGGGACACGGCCTCGGGGCCGCGCTGGTCGGGCTTTGGCGGCAACGGCTCCCGCGGAGTGGTGGACTCCTCGAGCGCCGGCGGCTCGCTGGACGGAACCCCGGGAATTACAATGTCGTCTTCGGCTGGCATGTCTCGATCTCCCCACAATTGACGTTCCCAGCTTCCGCCGCAGCGAAAGCTAAGCTTGCTTAGTACCCTACAGGGGCCCAAGGCCCACAAGGCAAGGGCCGACGGCGGGGGTTGCCTCCCTGCCCCTCCATCTGTTGCGATGGGGAAACGGCCGCCTGCAGCGGCACCCGACGTGAGGATGGTTATGGCCGGCAGCACTGGGCACGATGGAATGCAGAACACGATGCAGCAGGAGGACGTGCGGCAGGAAGGCATCGAACAGAGGGATCTCGAGCTCGTTGACAAGTGGTGGCGGGCGGCCAACTACCTTTCGGTGGGGCAGATCTACCTCCGGTCCAACCCGCTGCTGCGTGAACCGCTGCAGGCGGAGGACACCAAGTCCCGCCTGCTGGGCCACTGGGGCACCACCCCGGGACTGAACTTCGTCTATGCCCACCTGAACCGCGCAATCCGCCGCGACAACCTCGAGATGCTCTTTGTTGCAGGTCCCGGCCATGGCGGCCCCGCCGTCGTCGCCAATGCCTGGCTGGAAGGAACCTACTCCGAAATCTATGGCCACGTGGGCAATGACGAGGCAGGCCTGGCCGAACTGTTCCGGCAGTTCTCCTACCCGGGCGGCATCCCCAGCCACGCGGCCCCGGAAAGCCCCGGCTCCATCAGCGAGGGCGGCGAACTCGGGTACTCCCTGGCCCACGCCTACGGGTCGGTGTTCGACAACCCCCAGCTGGTGACCGCCGTCGTGATTGGCGACGGCGAGGCCGAAACCGGGCCGCTGGCCGCCAGTTGGCACTCGCACAACTTCCTGGACCCTGCCGTGGACGGCGCCGTGCTGCCCATCCTGCACCTGAACGGCTACAAGATCGCCAATCCCACCGTCTTGGCGCGCATGCCGCAGGACCAGCTGGAGCAGCTGCTGCGCGGCTACGGCCACGAGCCGTACTTCGTGGCAGTGGCGGATCCGGACAACACGGAGCAGGCGCACCGTGATTTCGCCGCGGTCCTGGACCGCTGCCTGGCCGATATCAAGGCCATCCAGGACGCCCACCGGCAGAATTCGGACGCTGAAGAGGCGGGGGAGGGCGGGCACCGCTGGCCGATGATCGTCCTGCGTTCCCCCAAGGGCTGGACCGGACCCCGCACGGTGGACGGGCTGCAGGTGGAGGGCACGTGGCGTGCGCACCAGGTGCCGCTGTCCGAGGTCCACACCAACGGCGAGCACCTCAAGCAGCTTGAGGAGTGGCTGGAGTCCTACCGGCCCAACGAACTGTTCGACGGCGATGGCCGGCTGCGCCCCGACGTCGCCGAAGGTGCGCCCACCGGTGATTTCCGCATGAGTGCCACGCCGCATGCCAACGGCGGCGTGCTGAGGCGCGCGCTGAAGATGCCCGCCTACCGGGACCACGCCGTCGAGGTGCCAACTGCCGGCGTCGAGCGCGTCAGCCCCATGGTGACGCTGGGCTCCTGGATGCGCGACGTCATCGCGCAGAACATGGAGAACTTCCGGCTGTTCGGGCCGGACGAGACGGCGTCGAACCGGCTGCAGAACGTCTACGAGGTCACCGACAAGGTGTGGCAGTACCGGATTGACGACGTCGACGAGCACCTTGCACGGTCCGGCCGGGTGATGGAGGTTCTGAGTGAGCACCTGTGCCAGGGCTGGCTGGAGGGCTATCTCCTCACCGGTCGCCACGGGGTCTTCAACTGCTACGAGGCCTTCGTCCACATTGTCGACTCCATGTTCAACCAGCACGCCAAATGGCTGAAGGTGTCCCGTAAACTGCCTTGGCGCCAGCCGGTGCCGTCACTGAACTACCTGCTGTCATCGCACGTGTGGCAGCAGGACCACAACGGTTTCTCACACCAGGATCCCGGGTTCATTGACCACGCGGTGAACAAGAAGGCAGAGGTCATCCGGGTCTACCTGCCGCCGGACGCCAACACCCTGCTCTCGGTCATGGAGCACTGCCTGGCCTCCACGGACTACGTGAACATCGTGGTCAGCGGCAAGCAGCCCTCGCCCACGTGGCTTGGCCCCGGGGACGCGGCCAACCACTGCCGCCGCGGCCTGGGGATCTGGACGTTCGCCGGCTCCGAGGTACCCGGCGAGGAGCCCGACGTCGTCCTGGCCTGCGCCGGTGACGTCCCCACGGTGGAGACCGTCGCGGCCGCCGAACTGCTCCGCGTCGGTGCGCCGGGGCTCAAAGTCCGGGTGGTCAACGTCGTGGACCTCATGCGGCTGCAGGATGAAAGCGAGCACCCGCACGGCCTCCCCGCCCATGACTTCGACGGGATTTTCACCGCGGACAAGCCCGTCATCTTCGCCTACCACGGCTACCCGGCGCTGATCCACCGGTTGGCGTACCGGCGGACCAACCAGCAGGGGCTGCACGTGCACGGTTACAAGGAAGAGGGGACCACCACCACGCCGTTCGACATGGCCATGCTCAACGGCATTGACCGCTTCACCCTGGCCATCGACGCGATTGACCGCGTTCCCGGTCTGGCCGAGAAGCAGTCGCTCCTCCGCCAGGACCTGCAGGACCGCCGGGCCCGCGCCCGCGAACACACCCGAACCCACGGCGAGGACCCCGAGGAGATCCGGAACTGGAAGCTGGGCGGCTGACCTACTGAAGCGGGAGCTCGTCCAGGCCGCAGGAGGGCAGGTGGATCCAGCCTTCGCTGCGGGCGGCTGCTGCGTGGGCAGCGTCCGGCAGGAGGGTACGACGGCGGGCCACGGCCCGGGCGGTCAGCGAGGCGATCACGGCGTCGAACAGGTCGTCTGAAGCGGCTATTCGCTCCCGGTGACCGCCCAGGTCCAGCCACGGCGCCTGTAGGCAAGCAGCCTCCGGCCCGCGCTCCCGTCGTGCTCAAGGACGGGTCCGGCGTCGGAATTCAGGTGGCCGGTCAGGAAGGGGATCAGTGCGTCGGGCCAGCCCACGGGACAGTCGACGCCGGTCATGTCGCAGGTGCCGAACAAGTCCACAATCTCCTGGTCGCTTACATCCAGGGCCAAACGGGTCAGCGTGGCGCAGTCATCGCTCCATTCAACGACCGCGACGGCGGTCTTCTTGGTCGAGGCCGCCAGGTCCACGCCGAGGGTTCTCACGGGCTTCCTGTCAGACCCGCCGGTAGTGGAGGGCATCGTTCACGGCGCCAGCCTCACCCAGGTCATCCCCGCGGGCAAAACGGGCCCACAATGACCTCACCGCCCTGCCAGTCATGTCCGCGGACTCCCAGTCAGCGCCGGCGATCAGTCCTACGCCGTCCCAGGTCTTCCGGTCGCCAAGCAGCAGGGGCAGGTCCACGGTGTGGGCAGCGCCGAAGATGTTGCCGGGTGCGTGCCAGTGCAGGACGTAGCGGTGCGCCCGTCCACCGGCCTGCGCATGGCGGCGGGCGAAACGGCGGGTTGCGCGGCCATACACGGTTTCGGTGACCACCCAGTCGATGGCCCGGACCGTGGCAGGCCCAACCACAGGAACACCGGCCAGGCGCATCAGGCGCGGACTCCGTGGGAGGAACAGCCGGGCCTCCTCCGAGGTATGCCCGATCAGCACCTCGATGGCCGGCGCAGTCCGGTTCCAGGCAGCCTCGATGCCGGACTCTTCGGGCAGGGGGTCGTGGCCGTACTGGGTGCCAAAGGGCATGGCGGCCAACATGCCGAACTTTTTGGCCACGTGGGTGACCTGCTCCTCAATTTCCACCACTTCCATCGCGGGCGTCTCCGCGGTGACCGACTCGGCGGCAATGCCCATGGCGTGGTTCATCTTCGCCCGCCCCCGGGTGATGCCCAGCGGCGCGCTCTGGATGATGGCGCGCCGGAAGAGGTTTGGTGCCTCGGGTGTGGCCATCAGGTGGGCAATGGCATCACCGCCGGCGGACTGGCCGAATGCAGTGACGTGGCCGGGGTCGCCGCCGAATGCAGCGATGTTCCGCTGTACCCAGCGGAACGCCTCGAGCTGGTCCAGGAGCCCCAGGTTGCCGGGACGTCCGGCAGGGGTCGCCAGGAAACCGAACAAGCCGAGCCGGTACGTCACAGAGACCACGATGACCCGGTTCTCGGCCACCAGCCTGGCGGGGTCGAAGATCGCAAGGTCCCCGGATCCGGTGGTGTAGGAGCCGCCGTGGATCCACACCATCACTGGCAGTTTTTCGTCCGCCAACACATCTGCGGGCATGGTGATCGAAAGGTTCTGGCAGTCCTCGCTGCCCGGAAGCTCGCCGTATTTGGTGCCCAGTACGGCGTCGAGGAACGGGACCGGCGCCTGCGGGCACGCGGGGGAGAGGGACGTGGCGGCAAATTCTGCGGTCCAGTCCGGAACCTGTGCCGGCGGCTGGAACCGCGGGGCCCTGGCGTAGGGGATGCCGGTGGCGCGGACAACGTCGCCGTCGCGCCACCCGCTGACGGGGCCGCAGGGCGGATGGAACAGTAGCTGGGACGTCAGTGCTGGCTCGGAACTCACAGCCCCACGATGCCACAACTTCCTGGAACAACGACGGCGGGTGCCCGGCTTCGAAAAGCCGGGCCACCCGCCGTCGTACTGGTGGTTTGTGGGACTAGTGCCCGGTGGGCACGTACCGCTTGATGGAAGCTTCCAGCTCGGCTTCGGCGGCGGCGCGGTCGCCCCAGCCCTCGGCCTTGACCCACTTGCCCGGCTCCAGGTCCTTGTAGCGGGTGAAGAAGTGCTCGATTTCCTTGATCAGGTACTCGTTGACGTCGCTGACTTCCTGGATGTGGTCAAAGCGGGCGTCGACCGGGACGCAGAGGATCTTCGCGTCTCCGCCGCCGTCGTCGGTCATGTTGAACACGCCGATGGGGCGGGATTCGACGATGACGCCGGGGTGCAGGTCGAAGTCCTGCAGGAGCACCAGTGCATCCAGCGGGTCGCCGTCCTCGCCGAGGGTGTTCTCGAAGTACCCGTAGTGGGTGGGGTACTGCATGGAGGTGAAGAGGACGCGGTCCAGGCGGACGCGGCCGGTCTCGTGGTCAACTTCGTACTTGACGCGTGATCCCTTGGGGATCTCGATGGTCACGTCGTGCTTCATGGGAATGCTCCTCGGCAATTGCAGGGGGCGCGGCACACTTGACTGGCCTACAAAAAAGAGTGTCGGTGCCGCCGACTACAATTGAGGATATAGCGAGAGGCCCTGGAATCAGGAACTTGTGGGGAAATTTCAGGACTTGAGGACCGGCACCAGCATGACCAAAACAACCGGCGCGGAACCGTTGCACACCCGTCGGCCGAGCCGCCAGGGAAGCGTGGAACAAAGGTCTTACAGGCCCTGGCCCCTGGCGCTGGCGGCCTTGATCCTGATCGTCCTTGCCATCCCGGGAGCCCTGCTGGTGGCTCCAGGGTTCCGGGGTCCGGACGCCCCTGCCCCCGCTCCTACCGCGCCGGCCTGGCAACAGGCTCCAGCCACACTTTCCGCCCCACAGGTGCTTGCCCCGCTTCAGCCCGCCGCTCCAGTGCCCGGGCAGGCAGCGGTGACGGCCCAAGTGGACCCGGTGTTAAAGGCCGACGGCGGCGGTACTTTCACGGGCATGGTGCAGGATGCCCTTACGGGCCAGGTCCTCTTTGACCGGGGCGGCGCGCAAAGCCGGGTGCCGGCGTCGAACCTTAAGCTGCTGACGGCGGTCGCCGCGCTGCGAACCCTGGGTCCCGACCACCGGTTCACCACCAAGGTGGTGCAGGGCCCGGCACCGGGGCAGGTGGTGCTGGTTGGCGGCGGCGACGTCCTCCTGGGCGCCGCAGAGTCGCAGCCCGAACAGGTCATGGGCCACGCTGGGCTCGCCACCCTTGCCGCCGCTACTGTGCACACGCTGCAGGCCTCCGGCGCCACCGGCGAGATCAAGGTGCTGGTGGATGACTCCCTCTTCACAGGCCCCGCGCTGAACCCCAACTGGCAGTCCGGCGACGTGGAGGCCGGCGAAATCGCGCCGCTGTACCCGCTGGCCCTCAACTCCGCGCGCTTCGACCCCGCCGTCACCACCGGCCCCCGCCCCCAGGACTCCGCCATGGCCGCGGCCCAGGAATTCGCGGCCCGGCTCCGTACGGCAGGTGCCGGTGCGGGACTGGCCGTGGCGGCCGCCGTCGACCGTTCACCCGGAGCTTCCCAAGCCAACGCCGCACTCCTCGCCGCCGCTGACTCCGCCACAGTGGCGGAGCAGGTAAACCTCATGCTGCAGGTCTCGGACAACTACCTGGCCGAAACCATGGGCCGGATGGCGGCTGTAGCCACGGGCCGCCCGGGCAGCAATGACGGCGCCACCGCGGCGCTCGCTGCCGAAGTCCCGGCCGCCGGCATTTCCCCGGACGCAATGAACCTGGTGGATGTTTGCGGCCTGGCCATGGGAAACCAGGTTTCTGCCCGCCAGTTCGCGGAGGCGGTGCGCGCCATCACCACCGGTACCGATACCAGGCTTCGCGCGGCTTTGGACGGCTTCCCGGTGGGCGGCCTCACCGGCACCCTGGACACGCGCTACGGGGATGCCACCACATCCGGAGGCGCCGGGCTGGTGCGGGCCAAGACCGGCACCCTGAACACCGTGCTGGCGTTGAGCGGCTACGTCGTGGACGCCGACGGGCGGCTCCTGGTGTTCTCGTTCCTTGGCAACGGCCTGACGCCGGGAGCGGCCGGCAACAAGGAAGCGCTGGACCGGGCGGCGACGGCTTTGGCAGGCTGCGGCTGCCGCTAGCGCGGGCTTGGTGCGGTGTTTTCGGCGTCCTGTGCAGCCGCTGTGCAAGTTCGCCGGTGAGCGAACTTAAGGACGATCCCCAGCCTGCTGTGTTCTGATGGGACTCATGGAGTCCACTGCGCGCGAGTCCGCATCGACGATGTCCCCAAAAGCCCAGTCCAACGGGGCCCAATCCAATGGGTCCCAGCCCAGCCAGGCGCAGGCCCTGATCAACTGGGACCTCGCCGCCTCCACCGCCGCGCGGCTGGCTCCCGCCGGGCCGGTGCTCGACCAAAAGGCCATCGGCGAGGCGGTGGACAGCCTGCGGCGGCTCGCGGATGCCTCTGTTCCGCACGTCCACGAAATCACCGGGCTGGAAGCGGCACGCGACCTGCGCGACTCCTCCGTGCTGGTGGTGGACCGGGCATCGTGGGCCAAGGCCAATACCCAGAGTTTTGCGGTGATGCTCAAGCCCGCCATGCAGAAGATGCTGGACAGCCGGCGGGGGTCCCTGAGCCCCTCCGCGGCCAGCGTCAGCGGTGCCATCACCGGCAGCCAGCTGGGCGCCGTGCTGGCCTTCCTGTCCAGCAAGGTCCTGGGCCAGTACGATCCCTTCGCGGCACTGGCGGAGAACTCCTCAGCCCCGGCCGGCGGCAGGCTCCTGCTGGTGGCGCCGAACATCGTCTCGGTGGAGCGCGAGCTCAACGTCACACCGGAGGATTTCAGGCTCTGGGTGTGCCTGCACGAGCAAACGCACCGCGTCCAGTTCGCCGCTGCACCCTGGCTGCGCCACCACATGCTGGAGCAGATCGACAACCTCAGCGGCCACCTCCTGGGCAACGTTGATTCCCTGATGGAGCGTGCTTCCGCTGCCGCCCGCTCCCTGAAGGACCGCTCGGCAACCGGGGATGCGCCCCGCCGCGGTGCCATCCTGGACCTGCTGCAGGACCCGGAGGAAAAGGCCGCCATCTCGCACCTCACCGCCGTGATGAGCCTGCTCGAAGGTCACGCGAACGTGGTCATGGACGCCGTGGACGCCAGCATCGTTCCGTCCGTCAGGACCATCCGGCAGCGCTTCAACGACCGCGGCAAGGACCGCGGCGTGATCGAGAAGTTCATCCGAAGCCTCCTGGGCCTGGACGCCAAGATGCGCCAGTACTCCGACGGCGCAAGGTTCGTCCGCGCCGTGGTGGATGTGGCAGGGATGGATGGCTTTAACAAGGTGTGGGAGTCGGCGGACCACCTGCCCACCGAGCCCGAGATCCACGACGCCAAGCTGTGGCTTGAGCGAATGGGCCTCTGATTGCCTGACGCCCAGTTGCCTGAAGAGGCACCAGCGGCTGCGGCCGTTCCCAGCGGACGCCGCCGGCCCGGAAGGCTCGCACCCGTCGTCGGCACCGCGCGGAAAATGCTGCAGAACGCCTTGGCCGACGCCGGTTATCCCCGCCACGTCATCGTGGCGTGCAGCGGCGGGCCGGATTCGCTGGCGCTCGCCGCCGTCGCCGCCTACTTCGCGCGCCGCGGCCACGTGGACGGGCACCCTGTGACAGTGGGAGCCGTGGTGGTGGACCACCAGTTGCAGGACGGATCCGCTGGCATCGCCGCCCGCACCGCGCACGCGTTGGAGGAGTTGGGCCTCTCACCCGTTGAGGTCCGCGCCGTCACCGTGGCCTGTGCCGGCATGGGTCCGGAAGCGGCTGCCCGCGAGGCGCGGCATGCAGCCCTCGAAACCGCCGCGGCACAACAGGGCGCGGAGGCGATCCTGCTGGGCCACACCCTCGACGATCAGGCCGAACAGGTACTCCTGGGCCTGGCCCGCGGCTCCGGCACGCGTTCCCTCGCCGGGATGCGTCCGGCCCGCGGCAAGCTGGTGCGCCCATTCCTTGGCCTCCGAAGGGCGGACACGGAGGAGATCTGCGCCGTGGAGGAGCTGGAGCCTTGGCACGATCCCACCAACGCCGATCCCGCGTTCGCACGGTCCAGGACCCGCGTTGAGGTACTCCCGCACCTTGAAGAAAAACTTGGCCCCGGCGTCGCCGAGTCCCTGGCCCGCACCGCTGCCATCCTGCAGCTGGACGCCGACTACCTGGAGGATGTGGCGGAAAGCACCTACGCCTGCCTCGTGGAGCGGGACGGCAGCGAACTGAGCCTGCCGGAGGAGGCGTTGCGCACCCTGGCCCCAGCCATCAGGTACCGGGTGATCGCCAAGGCAGCGGCCGACGTCGGCGGGCAGCAGCCCAGCTACCAGCGCCTTTTGGCGGCGGAGGCGCTGCTGCGGCGGCAGGGTTCGGCCGGTCCGGTGGAGCTTCCCGGCGGCGTCAGTGCATACCGGCTGTCACTGGCGCAGCTGGAGGAATCGAAGGACAACCCCGCCAAGGTGGCCCCGGACCGCGCAGGCTCCGTTCCCCGGGAACGCGCGCGCTGTGGGAAGCTAGTATTCCGGCCTCAAAAACCGCCCGCAAAATAGTCGCACCCCGCATCTAAACAGGAGCCATTGGTGGATTCAAACGACGTCCAGGCAGATCTCAAGCACGTTCTCTACACCAAGGAACAGATCCAGCAGCGGATCACCGAACTCGCCGCGCAGATCGACAAGGACTACGAAGGCCGCGAGATCCTCATTGTGGGCGTCCTCAAGGGCGCGGTGATGGTCATGGCGGACCTCGCCCGTGCACTCCACAGCCACATCTCCATGGACTGGATGGCCGTGTCGTCCTACGGCTCGGGAACCCAGTCCTCCGGGGTGGTCCGCATCCTCAAGGACCTGGACACGGACCTCATGGGCAAGGACGTGCTGATCGTGGAGGACATCATCGACTCCGGCCTCACCCTCTCTTGGCTCAAGACCAACCTGGAGTCCCGCGGGACTGCCTCGGTGGAGATCTGCACCGCGTTCCGCAAGCCCACCGCCGCCAAGGTGCAGATCGACGTCAAGTACGTCGGCTATGACATCCCCAACGAGTTCGTGGTGGGCTACGGCCTGGACTACGCCGAAAAGTACCGCAACCTGGACTTCGTGGGCACGCTGGCCCCGCACGTTTACGAGTAACCCCTTCCCGCGAGATGGCAGTTCACGGCAATGTTGCCGCCCGGGACTGCCGTCAAATGCCATCTCGCGGAAAATGCCCGCCCGGACCCCTGCATGTACCCTTCCAACAGCAGGCGGCGGGCGGATGCGCCACGCTACGCCCACAGGGAACTTTTGCTTTTCGCTGTGCGTGATGTACTCCGGACGGTGTATAGCTAGAAGCTGACGCAGCACCATCACGTGCGCAGAGTACTCGCCGTGAAGCACTACCGGAAGGGACGGGGCCAGCCCCCGAACAGATGAAAGCTAAGAACTTCTTCAAAGGCCCGGGCATCTGGATCGTCATTGTGGTCGGTCTGCTCCTCGTGGCTTTTGCAACGCTCGCCCCCGGCGGTGCGGCCCGGATCGACACGGACAAGGGCCTGGAACTGCTCTCCGGCAACAAGGTGGAGCAGGCCAAGATCTTCGACGGTGAGAACCGCGTCGACCTCACGCTGAAGGACAACCTGCAGCTGGATGGGCAGGACAAAGGCAAGAGCGTCCAGTTCTTCTACGTGGATGCCCGCGCGCAGGACGTGGTGAAGGCCGTCACCGACGCCAAGCCCGCCCAGGGCTTTACGGACCAGCCGATTGAAAGCAACTGGTTCTCCGGCCTGCTCTCCCTTCTGATCCCGGTCATCCTGTTGGGCGCCCTCTTCTGGTTCCTGATGACCCGCATGCAGGGCGGCGGCTCCAAGATCATGCAGTTCGGCAAGTCCAAGGCCAAGATGGTCAGCAAGGACATGCCGCAGGTGACCTTCGCCGACGTCGCAGGTTCGGATGAAGCCGTGGAGGAACTGCAGGAGATCAAGGAATTCCTGCAGGAACCGGCCAAGTTCCAGGCCGTTGGCGCCAAGATCCCCAAGGGCGTGCTGCTCTACGGCCCTCCGGGTACCGGTAAGACCTTGCTGGCACGTGCCGTTGCCGGTGAAGCCGGCGTACCGTTCTTCTCCATCTCCGGCTCGGACTTCGTCGAAATGTTCGTAGGTGTCGGCGCCTCCCGCGTCCGTGACCTCTTTGAACAGGCCAAGGCCAACTCGCCGGCCATCATCTTCGTGGATGAAATCGACGCCGTCGGCCGCCACCGCGGTGCAGGCATTGGCGGCGGCAACGATGAGCGCGAACAGACCCTCAACCAGTTGCTGGTTGAGATGGACGGCTTCGACGTCAAAACCAACGTGATCCTGATCGCCGCCACCAACCGGCCCGATGTCCTGGACCCGGCACTGCTGCGTCCCGGCCGCTTCGACCGCCAGATCGGCGTCGACGCGCCGGACTTGATCGGCCGTGACCAGATCCTGCAGGTGCACGCCAAAGGCAAGCCGATGGCACCCGGTGTGGACCTCAAGGCCGTAGCCAAGAAAACGCCGGGCTACACCGGCGCGGACCTCGCCAACGTCCTGAACGAGGCGGCGCTGCTCACCGCCCGCTCCAACGCCAACCTGATTGATGACCGCGCCCTGGACGAGGCGATCGACCGGGTCATGGCGGGCCCGCAAAAGCGCAGCCGCGTCATGAAGGAACATGAACGCAAGATCACCGCGTACCACGAAGGCGGCCACGCCCTGGTGGCGGCTGCCCTGCGGAACTCTGCTCCGGTCACCAAGATCACCATCCTGCCCCGCGGACGTGCCCTGGGCTACACCATGGTGGTTCCGGAAAACGACAAGTACTCCGTGACCCGTAACGAGCTCCTGGACCAGATGGCTTACGCCATGGGCGGCCGCGTGGCCGAGGAGATCGTGTTCCACGACCCGTCCACCGGCGCGTCCAATGACATCGAGAAGGCCACCGGCACGGCCCGGAAGATGGTCACCGAGTACGGCATGAGCGAACGCGTCGGCGCCGTCCGGCTTGGACAGGGCGGCGGCGAACCTTTCCTGGGCCGCGACGCCGGGCACGAGCGCAACTACTCGGACCAGATCGCATACGTCGTGGATGAGGAAGTGCGCCGCCTGATTGAGCAGGCCCATGACGAGGCCTACGAAATCCTTACCGAGAACCGGGACATCCTGGACTACCTGGCCCTTGAGCTGCTGGAGCGCGAAACCCTCAACCAGGCCGAGATTGCCGACATCTTCCGGGACGTGCGCAAGCGCGACTTCCGCGAGGTGTGGCTGTCCAAGCAAACCCGTCCCGTGCAGCTGACGGGGCCGGTGGAGAGCCGCCGTGAGCGGGCTGAGCGTGAAGCGCAGGAAGAAGCGAAGCAGGCCCGGCTGGACGAGCCGCTGGACGCGCAGCCGCCGCATCCGCAGGGCGTTCCGGAGGATGCACCCTTCAAGGGCGGGGTCACCGACTCGGGGCCTGACACCCTTCGCGGCTAAGCTTTCCCTGTGACTTCCTTCGACGACGACGACGTTCCCGCCTCCGCCGGATACCTGGCGGAGGACGGTTCCCACCATTCGATAAGCCAAAAGGTGGACCGGCCGCGAATCGAGGCTGCCGTCCGCGAGATCCTCCTCGCCATTGGCGAGGACCCGGACCGCGGCGGCCTCCTCGACACCCCCAAGAGGGTGGCGAAGGCGTACGCCGAGATTTTTGCCGGACTGCACCACGATCCGGCGCAGGTCCTCTCCACCACCTTCGAGCTGGACCATGAGGAACTGGTCCTGGTCAAGGACATTCCCTTCTATTCCACCTGCGAGCACCACCTGGTGCCGTTTCACGGTGTGGCCCACGTCGGCTACATCCCGTCACACGACGGCAGGGTGACTGGGCTGAGCAAGCTGGCCCGGCTGGTGGACATCTACGCACGCCGGCCGCAGGTCCAGGAGCGGCTCACCACTGAGATCGTCGAAGCGCTGGTCACCCACCTCAAACCCCGCGGCGCCATCGTCGTCGTTGAATGCGAGCACATGTGCATGTCGATGCGCGGCATCCGCAAGCCCGGAGCGAAGACCGTCACCAGTGCGGTCCGCGGGCAGCTTCATGACCCGGCCACCCGTGCCGAAGCCATGAGCCTCATCCTCGGAAGGTAACCACACACCATGGATTCACTCGCTGCAGCCCCCGGAACGGGGCCCGCAACTTCCCCGCTGCCCATCCTGCGCAAGCCCCGGCCGGCCGCGCGCTTCGAAGAGCTGCCCAGCGGCCGGACCCTGGTCATGGGCATCCTGAACGTCACCCCGGATTCCTTCAGCGACGGAGGGAAACACACCACGGCAGATACGGCCATCGCCGCCGGCCTGAGGATGTTCTACGCCGGTGCGGACATCATCGACGTCGGCGGCGAGTCCACCCGCCCGGGCGCGGATGACGTCAGCCCCGACGAAGAGCAGCGCCGGGTGCTGCCCGTAATCGAGGCCCTGGTAAAGGCAGGGGCGCTGGTCAGCATCGACACCACCCACGCCGCCACCGCCGAAGCGGCAGTCAGGGCGGGCGCCGCCATCGTCAACGACATTTCCGGCCTGAGCATTGAACCGGAAATGGCCGAGTTCGTGGCGGCCTCCAGGGTGCCGTACGTGCTCACCCACCGCCGCGGGGACGCCCGGACCATGAACTCGCTTGCCCAGTACACGGATGTGGCCGGGGAAGTGGTGGCCGAGCTGGCAGGAGTGCGGGACAAGCTGTATGCCGCCGGTGTCAGCCCGGAACAGATCATCATCGATCCGGGCCTGGGCTTCGCCAAGAACGATGCCCAGAACTGGGAACTGCTGCAGCACCTGGACCAGCTGGACAGCCTGGGCCACAAGGTGCTGGTGGGCGCCTCCCGCAAGCGCTTCCTGGGCACCCTGCTCACGGTCGCCGGGAAGGCCGCCGCTCCCGAGGAACGGGACGGGGCGACGGCGGCGATCACGGCCATCAGCGCCTTCCGGGGTGCCTGGGCTGTCCGCGTACACGACGTCGGGTCAAGCCTTGACGCCGTCAAGGTGGCCGCGCGCATGGCGGCCGTACCCACAGCAGCAGCCGTACCCAAAACGCAATAGGGCCGGGGGACCCATGGACAGGATTACGCTCACCGGAGTGACCGCAGTGGGCCACCACGGCGTCTTCGATTTCGAACGCCGGGAGGGCCAGCCCTTTGTGGTGGACGCCGTGCTCTGCCTGGATTTCACCGAAGCGGCGCAGTCCGACGACGTGCGGGACACGGCACACTACGGCGAGGTGGCGCGGCGCATCACCGAGTGGATCTCCGGAGAACCCCTGAATCTCATCGAGGCACTCGCGGTGCGGATCGCGGACAGCCTCCTGGCGGAATTCAAGCTCCAGGCGGTGGAAATCACCGTCCATAAGCCCCAGGCCCCCATCGAGGTTCCGTTCGGGGACGTTGCGGTTACCGTCCGCCGGGAACGTGTCCCTGCCGGCGTGGTGTCCGGGCCCGGCGCATGAACGGCATTTACACCAAGGCGGTGCTCGCCCTCGGCAGCAACCTTGGTGAACGGAACGAGACCCTGACGGAGGCTGTGGCGGACCTGGTGGATCCGCCGGAGGTGCGCCTCCTGGCCGTCTCGCCCATCGTGCAGACGAAAGCCGTGGGCGGCCCTGCCGGGCAGCCTGACTTCCTGAACATGGTCATCACCGTGGAAACCAGCCTGACGCCCCTGGAACTGCTGGAACACTGCCATGCCGTGGAGAACAAGCACCTCCGCGTCCGCGAGGTGCACTGGGGGCCGCGGACGCTCGACGTCGACATCATCACGTACGGGGACCTCCGCAGCGACGACCCCACCCTGACGCTCCCGCACCCCCGCGCTGCGTCACGGGCGTTCGTCCTCTACCCGTGGTCACTGATCGAACCGGCCGCCACCTTGAATGGCGAACGGATCAGCTCCCTGGCCGCCCGGGCCGACGACTTTGCCGACCTGGCACCGTTCGATGGCTTCGGGGACTTTGACGGCATGCCGACGGCGGGAGCGGTGGAGGAGCGATGAACCCCATCAACCCCCTGCGCCTGCTCCTGATCTGCGTCATCCTCACGGTCGCCGGCTGGTCGGCCACAGTGGTCACCAGTCGGTACAGCATGGCCACGCCCGTCCTGCCTGCCACCGCGCTTGCCACCATGGGCGTCATCGTCATCATCACGCTGATCCTGGGCATCCGGATCCTGAGGTGGCGCAACAGCCACAAACCCAACAGCACGGCAAAAAAGACCCAGCTGGATCCCCTCATGGCCGCCCGGACCCTGGTCCTGGCGCAGGCCTGCGCGTACGCCGGCACAGTGCTGCTGGGTTGGCACATCGGCATCTTCCTGGACCAGCTCCGGATCTGGAGCATGCGCAGTGACCAGGGGATCACCTGGCTGGCCCTGGCCATGGCCGGCGGCGGCCTGGTGATGATCGTGGTGGGGCTCATTGTGGAGCGTTTCTGCAAGATTCCGCCCGAGGACAGCGACCCCAACCTGGACGGTAAAAAGGGCCGCCCTGCCCGCGGCGAGGCGGCTGGGGAAGGCGAATATGCGTACCGAGGCGATTGACCCGCCGGGTATCGCCTGGCAGCGCGTGTCACCCCAATACATAAGGGTCCGTTTGGTGGAATGGGCCCTGGCCAACCTTGCCGCGGTCCTGGTGCTGTCCGCACCGCTGGCGTTTGTCCTCCTGGGATGGTGGCGGTGGCCCCCGCTGTGGCTGGCCATCACCGTTCCGGCCGTCATGCTGCTGGTCGCCGTGTGGCGGCTGGTGCTTATCCCGCGGCAGGTCCGGGCCATCGGCTACGCCGAGCGCGATGCCGACCTGCTGGTCAGGAGCGGCATCTTCTTCCAGCGCACCATGGCCGTGCCGTACGGCCGGATGCAGTACGTGGACATCGCCGTGGGACCAGTGGAGCGCAGCCTGGGCCTGTGCACCGTTAAGCTCCACACCGCGTCGCCGGGCACCAACGCGCGCATCCCCGGCCTTCCGGCTGAAGAGGGCGCGCGGCTGCGGGAACAGCTGGCCGCCCGCGGTGAAGCCAGGCTGGCAGGACTGTGACCGCTGACGGCCAGTTCCCCGGGCAGCCCGTGCTCCCTCCTGCCGCAGCCGGCGCAGAAAGCAACAGGATGCCCGACGGCGAATGGCGGCGTGTGCATCCCGCCTCGCCTTTCGTCCGCGGCTGGGTTGCGCTGGCCGCCATCACGTTCTTTTTTGGCAGGGACCTTTTTGAGCGGTCCCTGCAGGGCCAACCCGTTTTCGAGGAGGGGTTCGCCAGGCGTGCCCCGTGGCTCCTGGGCGGCGGCGCGCTGGTGCTGGCTGTGGCGGTGCTGGGATTCGTCCTGACTTGGTACTTCACCAAATACCAGGTGTCGGGCGGCTACGTCCGGGTCAACAGCGGGCTCCTTTTCCGCCAGCACCGGCAGGCGCGGCTGGACCGGGTGCAGGCAATCGACATTGTGCAGCCGCTGCTGGCCCGCATCTTCGGCCTTGCCGAACTCAAGTTCGAGGTGGCGGACGCCGGGGAATCGGCGGTGCGGTTGGCCTACCTGAAGATAGCCGACGCCCGCCAGCTGCGGGCCACCATCCTGGCGCGTGCTTCCGGGGCCAGCGCCGGTGCCGGTACTGATTACCTCTCCGGTGCCGGTGCGGGTGCCCCAGGGGAAGCTGGCCCCGGAGGCGCGGCCGGTCCGGAGCAGCTCACCCAGCCCGCACCTGAGGCGCCGGAGATTGTGGTGCTTGCCCTGCCGCCGTCGCGCCTTATCGGATCGCTGCTGCTGAGCGAGCAGAGCTTCTTCATCGTGGTGGCCGGCGCCGCTTCGGTGGTCCTGTCAGCGGTGACGGACAACCGGGCCTTCTACTTCTACCTGGTGCCCGCCGCGCTGGGCCTCGCGGCCAGCTACTGGAACTTCTTCAACAAGGGGTACAACTTCACCGCAGCCATCTCCCCCGACGGCATCCGGCTGCGGTACGGGCTGCTGGACACCCAAGCGCAGACACTGCCGCCGGGACGGATCCAGGCAGTGAAGATCGCCCAGCCGCCGCTCTGGCGTCCTTTCGGCTGGTACCGGATGCAGGTGAACGTGGCGGGCTACGGGACATCAGGCAACGCGGCCGAAGGCAACACCAGGACCATCCTCCTGCCGGTGGGCAAGTTCGCCGACGTCCTGGCCATGCTCTCGCTGGTCCTGCCGGACCCCGGAACCCACCAACCGGAGGCGGTGTTTGCTGCCGGGCTTGGGGGCAGGGATTCCGACGGCGGCTTTGTCACCACACCGAGGCGCGCACGGTTGCTGGCGCCCCTGGCGTGGCGGCGGAACGGTTTTGCCGCCACGGACACGGCCCTGTTGATCCGCTCCGGGCGCTGGTGGCGGGAGCTTGTTGTCGTTCCGCACCAGCGGACGCAGTCGATGGCGCTTCACCAGGGGCCGGTAGCGCGCCGGTTCCGGGTGGCGGACCTGGTGCTGCACACCACCGCCGGGCCGGTCGCCCCGCGGCTGACCCAGGCGGGGCTGGACGAGGCCCGGCAACTCTTCGACGAGCAGGCGGAACGCGCCCGGTTGGCCCGGAAGCGGCAAACCACCGAACAATGGTTGCGGCAGGTTGTTCCGGCAGGGGCACCCACGGCGTTACCCGGTGCACCCGTGCCTGCTGTACCGCAGGCTGAAACCCTCTTGCCCGGAACTGCCTTGCCTGGCACTCCAGTGCCCGACGCGGCGCCCAGGGAAGCCCGAACCCCTTACCAACAGGAAGGCCAGCAGCATGGCTAAGCCCGGACGCCTCGGTGTCGGAATCATCGGCGCCGGCAAAGTGGGGGCGGTGCTTGGCGCCGCCCTGCGCGCGGCAGAGCACGCCGTCGTCGGGGTGTCGGCGGTCTCCGATGCCAGCCGGGAACGGGCCGACGCCCTGCTGCCCGGGGTGCCCATCCTGGAAGTGCAGGACATCGTTGAACGCGCGGAGCTGGTGCTGCTGGCGGTGCCGGACGACGCTCTACCGGATTTGGTGGAAGGACTGGCGAAGCTCGGAGCCTGGCAGCCGGGCCAGTTGGTGGCGCACACGTCCGGCCGGTTCGGAGTCGGGGTGCTGCACCCGGTGCGGGCCGCCGGCGCTGTTCCCCTGGCGCTGCACCCGGCCATGACCTTTACCGGCATGAGCCTGGACCTCACCCGGCTGCTGGACTGCACTTTCGGCGTGACGGCCGATGCACCCATGCTGCCCATCGCCCAGGCGCTGGTAGTGGAGATGGGGGCCGAGCCCGTGGCCATCGCCGAGGCGGACAGGACGCTCTATCACGCTGCCCTGGCCCACGGGTCCAACCACCTCGTCACCCTGGTGGCGCAGGCGTCGCAGCTGCTGCGTGAGGTGGGTGTGGAATCACCCGAGCGCATGCTGGGGCCGCTGCTGAGGGCCACTTTGGAGAACGCCTTGGCCTCGGGCGAGTCTGCGCTGACAGGCCCGGTGGCCCGCGGGGACGTGGGAACGGTCCGTGCGCATGCCGAGGCGCTGCGGGAGTTCGACGCCGGCGGGCACGGCGACGTGCTGGAGGCCTACCTTGCGATGGCACGCGCCACAGCCCTGCGCGCCGAAGCGCGCGGCCTGCTGAAACCTGACCAGCTGAAGGGGCTGCACCAGGCCCTCGATCCGAAGGAGGACTGAATGTCCATGCAACTCGTGACCACCGTGGCCGGCCTGCACGCCGAAAGTGCCCGGCTCCTCAACGCCACGCAGGGCAGGTCACAGGGGTTGGTGCCCACCATGGGCGCACTCCACGAAGGGCATGCGGCGCTGGCCCGCACCGCCGTCGAGGACAACGATGTAGTGGTGGCCAGCATCTTCGTCAACCCACTGCAGTTCGGCGACGCCGTGGACCTGGACCGCTACCCCCGGACTCTTGACGCGGACCTTGAGTTGTTGGAGGCACAGGGCGTGGACCTGGCCTTCGCGCCCTCCGCGGAGGAGGTCTACCCCGGCGGGGAGCCCCTGGTGCGGATCACCTCAGGACGCCTGGGGGAGAAGTGGGAGGGCGCCTCCCGGCCCGGACACTTCGACGGCGCCCTGACTGTTGTTGCCAAGCTGCTGCACTACGGGATGCCGGCGGCTGGTCTTCGGGCCGGGTCCGCTGGTTCTGCCGGCGGAAGCCTGCCGGCGTACCGCGCCTACTTTGGGCAGAAAGACGCGCAGCAGCTGGCTCTGGTCCGGCGGATGGCGCACGACCTCAACTTCCCGGTGGAGATCGTGGGCGTGCCAACGGTCCGGGCCGACGACGGCCTTGCGTTGTCCAGCCGGAACCGGTTCCTGTCCGACGACGAGCGGGACGCCGCGCTGGTCCTGTCCAGGGCACTGCGGCTGCTCGAGGAGCGGGCAAACGCCCACGAGCCGCTGGACCTTGATACGGCACTGGCGATGGTTGAGTCCCAGCCCCTGGTGCAGCTGGACTACTTCGACGTGGTGGATCCGGACACCCTCGAGCCGCTCGCGGAGAACTGCCGGGAAACTCCCTTCCGCGGGGAGGCGCTGGCGCTCATCGCGGCCAAGGTGGGCCCGGTGCGGCTGATAGACAATGTTCCGCTGAGTTCCTGACTCCGGTCTTCGGTGCCTGTGTTCGATGGGGCGAACGGCCAATAGTCAGCTTGCTTATTACTTTCAGCTTTCCTAGGCTGGAACATGTCAGGCAATCAACTCTCGGGCGGTTGCCGCGCGCGTGAAGGCCGCGGACCGCCTCAGGCGAGGAGGAACAATGTCAGAGCACAGCATCGCAGGCAAGAAGGTAGCATTCCTGCTGACTGACGGCGTGGAGCAGGTAGAGCTCACCAGCCCCTGGCAGGCCGTGAAGGACGCCGGCGGAGAACCCACCCTGGTCGCTCCCAAGGGCGGCAAGCTGCAGGGCTACAACGGCACGGAGAAGGGTGACACCTTCGACGTCGACCTTACGGTCGCCGAAGCAAGCGCCTCCGACTTCGACGCCCTGGTACTCCCCGGCGGCGTCGTCAACGCAGACCACCTGCGCGTCGACAAGGACGCGCAGAGCTTCACCCGCAGCTTCTTCGAACAGCACAAGCCCGTGGCATCGATCTGCCACGGTCCGTGGCTGCTGATCGAGGCCGGCGTCATCAGGGGCCGCAACGTCACGTCCTATTTCACCCTGGAAACGGACCTGAAGAACGCGGGCGCCAACTGGACGGACCAGGAGGTGGTGGTGGACCAGGGCCTGGTGACCAGCCGTAACCCGGATGACCTCCCGGCCTTCAACAACAAGCTGGTGGAGGAGATCTCCGAAGGCCAGCACGCAGGCCAGACCGCCTGACCCCTAAAGTTCCCTCAGGGTTTTTAAACCCGTATGGAGGAATTACTCCAGCGGGTAGAGTGTTGCAATCTGCAGCGGCGCCGACCGCGCATCACTTTCAAAAACACCCCTGAGGGAACACCCATGTCTACCGAAGTCTCTCCGAACGCCGGCGGCCAGTCCGTCCAAGGCGAAGGAACCCGCGACGAAATCCGCGGTGGAGTCCGCCAAGGAACCCAGGCCGCTGCACCGGAAAAGATGTCCCGGGAATCCGTGACCATCATCAGCACGCTGCTGGTGGCGACGTTTGTGGTGATCCTCAACGAGACCATCATGAACGTCGCGCTGCAGCGGCTGATGGTCGATCTCCGCGTTGACGCACCCACCGTCCAGTGGCTGTCCACCGGATTCATGCTCACCATGGCCGTGGTCATCCCCACCACCGGCTTCATCCTCCAGCGCCTCTCAACGCGCGCCGTCTTCATGCTCGCCATGGGACTGTTCGCCGGCGGGACGGCGCTCGCCGCAGTTTCCCCCGGCTTCGAGGTCCTGCTGCTGGCCCGCATCGTCCAGGCCGGCGGCACCGCCATCATGCTGCCGCTGCTGATGACCACCATCCTCACCCTGGTCCCGTTGGCCAAGCGCGGCGCCGTTATGGGGAACGTGAGCATCGCCATCTCGGTTGCGCCCGCCATGGGCCCTACCGTTTCCGGCCTGATCCTGGAGCACTTCACCTGGCGCTTCATGTTCGTTTTCGTCCTGCCTGTGGCCCTCGCCGCGCTGGCCATCGGTGCGAAGTACCTCACCAACGTGGGCGAGGTGGAGAAGGGAAAGCTCGATTTCCTGTCCGTAGTCCTCACCGTTCCCGCCTTTGGCGGCCTGGTTTACGGGCTTAGCCAGATCGGCGGCGGCCACGGCGGCCAGGCCGGTCCGAGCGCCGGCGCCATTGCGGCGCTGGTGATCGGTGTGGCTGCACTCACGGTTTTCGTGCTCCGCCAGGTGCGGTTGCAGAAGGCCGCTGCGCCCCTGCTGGACCTGCGGGCGTTCCACTTCCGCATGTTCACCGTCTCGGTCCTGCTGATGGTGGTGGCCATGATGGCCCTGTTCGGCGGGGTCATCCTGCTGCCGCTGTACCTCCAGGAGGTCCGCGGCCTCGGCTCGCTGGAAACCGGCCTGGCGCTGCTTCCCGGCGGCCTGGCCATGGGCCTGCTGGGTCCAGTCATTGGCCGTGCATTCGACAAGGTGGGCCCGCTTCCGCTCACGGTCACCGGGTCCATCCTCATGGTGGCGGCCCTTTGGCAGTTCTCCATGCTCGACGCCGGCACGCCGGTTTGGTGGATCGTCACCCTGCATGTCGGGCTGAGTTTCGGCCTCGCGCTGCTGTTCACCCCCGCCTTCACCACCGGCCTGAACCCGCTGCCGCCGCACCTGTACTCGCACGGCTCGGCGATCATGAGCACCACGCAGCAGGTGGCCGGCGCTGCGGGTACAGCACTGCTGGTGTCCATCTTCGCCGTGGTGAGTGCCGCCTCCGGGCTCGTCGCAGGGATGAGCGCCGCCTTCATGACGGCAACCGCCATCTCCCTTGCCGCCGTCGTGCTCTCTGCCATGATGCGCAAGACCGAAGGTGCCGGCCCGGGCCACGGTCCTGCCCACTGAAGCCAGTTGGGTCAGCCGGCGTAGAAGTCGCTCAGTTCCTTGATCAGCTTTTCCGGTGCCTTGATGGCGCCGTCGTGACCAAAACCGGGCAGGATGGTGTAGCTGGAGCCGGAGAGCACGTCGTGGATCTGGCCGCAGGCAATGCCGAAGTAGGCCGGGCTCTTTTCGCCCACCACAATCAGCGTCTCCAGGGGCAAATCGAGGAACGGCTCGGCGGGCATGTCCGCGGCGATGATGGCCTTGATCTCGCGGACGCCCGTGCGCATCAGTTCGCGCTGCTGCTTGCCTTCAGTGGTGCCCGCGGTCAGCTTGTTGGCCAGGGTGAGCATGGACAGCGGCATCCGTGAGGAGAATGCGCCGCCGGCTTCCAGCCCCCGCTGGATCACGGCGAGGGCGCGGTCATCGTCTCCGGCGGCGATGGCGCGCTCGTACTCCCCAATCCAGTCGGCGCTGACGCTGCCGTTCACGGACACCGCGGGATCGTAGACGGCGAGCCGTTCCACCGGGAGGGTCCGCGCGGCGTGCAGGGCCACGGCGCCGCCGAAGCTGTGGCCAAAGACGTCCGTGCTGGCGGTGTGCTTCATCACGGCAGCGAGGTCCCGAATGTCCACGTCCAGCGTGTAGTCCTCAGGTTGTGGCGACGACGAACCGCGGCCGCGCCGGTTGAAAGTATGCACCGGCCGCCCCAGGGACGCGCTCAGTTTCTGCGCGAACCTGGTGTAGTCCGCGGCCGTCACCATGGAGGGCGGCACCACCACCACACCCGAACCTGCCGAAGCCAGGTCCACTCCGGTGGAAAAGAGTTCCACAGTGCCGCCGTCGGGGGTCCTGATGTTCTCTCGCGTCATGTTCCGAGCCTAGCCGAGCAAGCTGGGCGGGGGCATAACGGATGCGTCTCAGCGGCACGTTCAGCCGCGGGGAACGGGGACAGCGCCGGCGGCGTCCGTACGGGAGTCCCCGTCCGGGCGGTCATCCTTGAAGTACGCCCCGATGGCGTCCACGAGATCCTTCACCGCTGCCGGGACGGACCCGTGGAAGCACTTGGGGGACAGTTGGTAGGTGCTCCCCGGCACCGCGGCGTGGAGCCGCTCCGCCGTCACTCTGTAATAGCTGGGGCTCTTGCCCCCTGCCATGAAGAGAGTGCCGGTAGGGAGCACGCTGAAATCCCGGGCATGGTCCTTTTCGTCGTAGGCGGCGCGCAGTTCGCCCACGCCGCTGGGCATCACCTGCCGGAAGATTTTGTTCACCTTGGTCCGGAAGAGGACCGCCATCAGGCCCGCGAGGACAGGTTCCGGGATCCTGGCCATAGCCGAGCCCGGGCTGGTGGCCTTCTTCATATGCGCCAGCGCGTGGCCCACCTTGCCGTTGTTGACCGCATCCTCAAACCCGTCCAGCCATCTGGTGTCAATGCTGCCGTCGATATTCACCGCAGCGTCATACACGGCCAGCCTGTCCGGGACGAACGGGGTCCCCGTGAATTCCTGGACGGCGTTCAGGGCCACCGATCCGCCCAGGCTGTGGCCCAGGATGTTCCGGGCGCCGGTGGCGGTGAGGACCGTGCGGACATCCTCGATCTCGGTGGCCATACTGTAATCTGCCGGCTGCTCGGACGAGTTGCCGCGGCCCCGGCGGTCGTAGACGTCCACCGCCCACCCGTCGCCCAGGCCCTTGGCCAGTGCAACTGAGAACGGGCGGTAGATCAGGGCCGTGAGGAACGCGCCCCCGATCAACAGCACCCGCTTTTCGCCCGGCGCATCCTCGGCGCCGTAGCTGTACAAAGCCAGCCTCCCGCCGTCGTGCGTTGGAAGTACCCGTTCTTTCACCAGCCCATCCTAGGCAGCAAGCCTGCGCAGCAACTGGGAGCCCGGCCTGGCAACGCCCGGTAAACTTGATGATTGTGACTTCCCAAAACACCCCCGCGCCCAAGAATGCCCCAGAGCCCGTCGATGCCAGTGAGCAAATGCGGATCCGCATGGAAAAGCGCGCCAAACTCCTTGAGCGCGGCACGGAGGCGTACCCCGTGGGTGTGGAGCGCACGCACTCGCTTGCCGAGATCCGGGAAAAGTACGCCCACCTTGAAGCGGACGACACCACCGGCGACGTCGTGGGCGTCACGGGCCGTGTGGTCTTCGTCCGCAACACCGGCAAGCTGTGCTTCGCAACGCTGCAGGAAGGCGGAACAGACGGCAAGGGAACGCGTCTGCAGGCGATGCTGAGCCTGGCCAACATCGGCGAGGAAGCGCTCGCCGACTGGAAGGCCCTGGTTGACCTGGGCGACCACGTGTTCATCAAGGGCGAGGTCATCTCCTCCCGCCGCGGCGAGCTGTCCATCATGGCCGACTCCTGGTCCATGGCGTCCAAGGCGCTGCGCCCGCTGCCGGTGCTGCACGCCGACCTGAACGAGGAAACCCGCGTCCGCCAGCGCTACGTGGACCTGATGGTCCGCGACGAGGCCCGCGAGATGGTCTACACCCGCGCCGCCATTACCCGGTCCATCCGCGAAACGCTGTTCCGGCACCGCTACGTGGAAGTGGAAACGCCCATCCTGCAGCTGGTCCACGGCGGCGCGCTGGCGCGGCCGTTCGAGACCCACATGAACGCCTTCGACCAGAGGATGACCCTGCGCATCGCCACCGAGCTGTACCTCAAGCGGGCAGTGGTGGGCGGGATCGACCGCGTCTACGACATGGGCCGCGTTTTCCGCAACGAAGGCGTCGACTCCACCCACAGCCCCGAATTCACCACCCTCGAGTGCTACGAGGCCTGGGCGGACCAGTTCATCATGGCGCAGCGGATCAAGGAGATCATCCTCGACGCCGCCGACGCCGTGGGTGCCGGCCGCGTCCTGCAGACCGACGCCGGGGAAATCAACCTCGACGGCGAGTGGGCCTGGTTGCCCGTCTACCCCGGACTGTCCGACGCCGTTGGGCAGGAGATCACGCCGGACACTTCCGTTGAGGTGCTTCGGGAGATTGCGGCAAAGCACGACGTCAAGGTGGATCCCAAGTGGGACGCCGAAAAACTGGTGGTGGAGCTTTTTGGCGAAATCGTGGAGCCCACCCTGCTGAACCCCACCTTCGTGTACGACTACCCGCCGTCCGCGCAGCCGCTGGCCCGCCCGCACCGCGAGGACGGCCGGCTGATCGAGGCCTGGGACCTGATCATCGGCGGCATGGAGCGCGGCACCGCCTTCTCCGAGCTGATCGACCCCGTCATCCAGCGCGAGCGGCTCACGGAACAGTCCATGCACGCAGCTGCCGGTGACGTCGAGGCCATGCAGCTTGACGAGGACTTCCTGCGCGCCCTTGAATACGGTGCTCCGCCCATGGGCGGCATCGGCCTGGGCATCGACCGCCTGGTGATGCTCTTCACCGGCGCCGGTATCCGGGAAACCATCCTGTTCCCCCTGCTGAAGCCCGAAGGGCACTGATCATGGAATACGTAGCAGTTCTCCTTCCCTCCCTGGTGGTGGGCCTGCTGTTCTGGTTCGCCATGAAGGCGATCTTTAACGCCGATAAGGCTGAGCGGCAGGCGGAGGCCCGCGCCCAGGCCGAAGCCGATTCCGCCGTTCACCCGACGGACCGGCCGGGTTCCGAGTCCGAATAGATAAAACCCCCAACTTTCGGGGTTTATCCCCAAGGAACCATTAGGCGCTTTGACGCGTTGCCAAGATAAGAGTCATAATTTTTTTGGGAAACATCCTGCTTTTCTGAAAACCCAAGAGGAAGACCTTTAATGGCACAGAAAGTAAACATCATCCTCGTTGATGATCTGGATGGGGGATCCGCTGACGAGAATGTGAAGTTTGGCCTCGACGGGGTCAACTACGAGATTGACCTGTCGGCAGGCAATGCCGCTGAACTTCGGTCTTCATTAGAGAGGTTCATCAACGCCGCGCGCAAGGCGTCCGGGGGCCGCGCGCAGCGGACCAAGGCGCCAACCGGGGGACGCAGCCACGACTCAGCACAAATCCGGCAATGGGCACGGGATAACGGCTACACGGTTAACAGCCGCGGCCGAATTCAGGCCGAAATCCAGGAAGCCTACCAAAAGGCAAATTCCTAGCACCGCCTTTAGCTCCACCGAAACCCCGCTTACCGCCGCACGGCGGGGCGGGGTTTTTCAATTTTCCGATAATGCTGCTACGGGCAGGGTCCGCTCAATTGGCCCAATTCCGGGGGGGGGGCGGCCGGTCCGCTGGATGGCCGGTCTATTTGGTGGGCCTATGGGTCTGAGGACCCCGCGGCACGGCCGGAACCGGTTTGCTGTGTCAGCTTCCCCTGCCCTTGGGGCCCGTTCTGTAGCGCTGCAGCTCACTGCTGCGCCTATTCCCGCAAGCGGCCGGGTTTCCCCTGTGGCGAACATGCTCCACATCACCGGACGGGCCACGTAGCATCAAAGTACGTCGTAGCTAGGAGTGTGGCGAAATGTTTGAGCGATTTACGGACCGTGCCCGTCGCGTAGTTGTGCTTGCCCAAGAAGAGGCACGCATGCTGAACCACAATTACATCGGTACCGAACACATCCTCTTGGGTTTGATCCATGAGGGTGAGGGCGTTGCCGCCAAAGCTCTTGAGTCCTTGAGCATTTCGCTCGACGGCGTTCGCGAGCAGGTGCAGGAGATCATTGGGCAGGGCCAGCAGGCTCCCTCCGGTCACATCCCCTTCACCCCCCGTGCCAAGAAGGTACTGGAGCTCTCGCTGCGCGAAGCCCTCCAGCTGGGCCACAATTACATCGGCACGGAGCACATCCTGCTCGGCCTGATCCGGGAAGGTGAAGGTGTCGCTGCCCAGGTTCTGGTCAAGCTCGGCGCCGACCTCAACCGGGTCCGCCAGCAGGTCATCCAGCTCCTCTCCGGGTACCAGGGCAAGGAAACCACCGGCGCAGGCGTCGGCGGCGGACAGCCAGAAGGCGCACCCGCCGGTTCCGTGGTCCTGGACCAGTTCGGCCGTAACCTGACCCAGGCTGCGCGCGAGAACAAGCTGGACCCGGTCATCGGCCGCGAGCAGGAAATGGAACGCGTCATGCAGGTCCTTTCCCGCCGCACCAAGAACAACCCGGTCCTCATCGGCGAGCCGGGCGTCGGCAAGACTGCCGTCGTCGAAGGCCTTGCCCAGGCGATCGTGCGCGGTGATGTCCCGGAGACCATCCGTGACAAGCAGCTGTACACCCTGGACCTCGGTTCCCTGGTGGCAGGCTCCCGCTACCGCGGTGACTTCGAGGAGCGCCTGAAGAAGGTCCTCAAGGAGATTCGCACCCGCGGCGACATCATCCTGTTCATCGACGAGATCCACACCCTGGTGGGTGCGGGCGCCGCCGAAGGCGCCATCGATGCGGCCTCGATCCTGAAGCCCATGCTTGCCCGCGGTGAGCTGCAGACCATTGGCGCCACCACGCTGGACGAGTACCGCAAGCACATCGAGAAGGATGCCGCCCTGGAGCGCCGCTTCCAGCCGATCCAGGTCAAGGAACCCTCCGTGGCACACGCCATTGAGATCCTCAAGGGCCTGCGCGACCGGTACGAGGCACACCACCGCGTCACCATCACCGATGGCGCCCTGGCCTCCGCTGCCAGCCTGGCCGAACGCTACATCTCGGACCGCTTCCTGCCGGACAAGGCGATCGACCTGATCGACGAGGCCGGCGCCCGGTTGCGCATCCGCCGCATGACCGCTCCGCCGGAGCTCAAGGCCATGGACGAGCGCATCGCCAAGCTGAAGATGGAGAAGGAATCCGCCATCGACGCGCAGGACTTCGAAGGCGCTGCCGCGCTCCGCGACAAGGAGCAGAAGATGATCTCCGAGCGGTCGGAGAAGGAACGCCACTGGAAGTCCGGCGGCATGGACGACATCTCCGAGGTGGATGAGGATCTCATCGCCGAGGTGCTGGCCAACTCCACCGGCATCCCCGTCTTCAAGCTGACCGAGGAAGAGTCCTCGCGCCTGCTCAAGATGGAAGACGAACTGCACAAGCGCGTCGTCGGCCAGGACGAGGCCATCAAGGCACTGTCCCAGGCCATCCGCCGCACCCGTGCAGGGCTCAAGGACCCCAAGCGTCCCGGTGGCTCGTTCATCTTCGCCGGCCCCACCGGCGTCGGAAAGACCGAGTTGGCCAAGGCCCTCGCGGAGTTCCTGTTCGGCGAAGAGGACGCCCTCATCACCCTGGACATGTCCGAGTACTCCGAGAAGCACACCGTTTCGCGGCTCTTCGGTGCCCCTCCGGGCTACGTGGGCTACGAAGAGGGTGGCCAGCTGACCGAGAAGGTCCGCCGCCGTCCGTTCTCCGTGGTGCTGTTCGACGAAGTGGAAAAGGCCCACGCGGACCTCTTCAACTCGCTGCTGCAGATCCTGGAAGACGGCCGCCTGACCGACTCCCAGGGCCGCGTGGTGGACTTCAAGAACACCGTGATCATCATGACCACCAACCTGGGTACCCGGGACATCTCCAAGAGCGTCGCCACCGGCTTCCAGTCCGGCACCGACACGCAGACCGGCTACAACCGCATGCGTGCCCGTGTCACGGAGGAACTCAAGCAGCACTTCCGCCCCGAGTTCCTGAACCGTGTTGACGACGTCGTGGTGTTCCCGCAGCTCACCCAGGACGAGATCATCGAGATCGTGGACCTGTTCGTGACCCGCCTCGAGAAGCGGCTCAAGGACAAGGACATGGGCATCGAGCTCACCAAGGCCGCCAAGGTGCTTCTGGCAACCCGCGGCTACGATCCCGCCATGGGTGCCCGGCCGCTGCGCCGCACCATCCAGCGGGAGATCGAGGACCAGCTGTCCGAGAAGATCCTCTTCGGCGAGATCCACCCCGGCGACATCGTCGTAGTGGATGTCGAAGGCGAAGGCGACGACGCGAAGTTCACCTTCGCAGGCAACGCCAAGCCGCGCATCCCGGAGATCGCCCCGAGCGTCTAGTCTCCACAGCCAAAGCCCCGCCACTCCGCAAAGGAGCGGCGGGGCTTTGGCTCTTTAACGACACCGTGGTTGGGTCCGGTGACGGCCATCAGAGATTTCCCGGCGCCTGCTCGTTCCTCGCTTTGACGCCGCCTACGTAAATCCCTGATGTCCGCCACCTCGTGCACTGGTGGACTTCAGGCGAAGCGCGGCCGCCGGGGTCATTTGTGTAGCTTGCGTCAAAGCGAGGAACGAGCAGCAAGCGGCAAATGGCGCCGGTGGCGGCGCGCCCCAGCCAACCCCAGTCAACCCATCAGCGTGTCGGCCCCCCCAGTTTGTGACGGGGAGCACAAGCCGTGTTGAATCGGGGCATGGCTAATCAGAATCCGGCGATCCCGGATGAGCAACCTTTGACCCCTTTCCATGACCTCGACCACTACCTGTCCATCCCCCGGGTAAGCGGGCTGGCCCTGAGCCCCGACGGTTCGCGGCTGGTGACCACGGTGAGTACCTTGAACGGCAAGGGCACCGAATTCGCCAGTGCCCTGTGGGAGCTGGACCCGGCCGGGCAGAAGCACGCCCGGCGGATCACCCGCAGCGCCAAGGGCGAGGCCGGCGCCGCCTTCGCAGCCAACGGCGACGTCTACTTCACGTCTGCCCGGCCCGATCCGGACAGCCCTGACGAAGAACCGGTCAGCGCGCTGTGGCTCCTTCCGGCCGACGGCGGTGAGGCGCGGGTAGTCCTCAGCCGGCCGGGTGGTGCGGGCAGGGTGATGACGGCCAGTGATGCTGATGCGGCGTTCCTGACCGCGGAGGTCCTGGCTGGGTCGGCGGATGAGGAGGATGACGCCGAACGGCGCAAGTCCCGCAAGGACAAGAAGGTCTCGGCCATCCTGCACAGCGAATATCCGGTCCGGTACTGGGACGCCGACCTCGGGCCCGGCCAGCCGCGGATCTTCGCGGTTGAAGCGGGGGAGGACAAGGGACCCGGCAGGCCAACAACAGTTGACGCGACTGCCCCTTTGGTCCTGCGCAACCTGACGCCCGACGCCGGCCCGCGGCTCAGGGAGGCCGCGACTGTGGCCAGCCCCGACGGGAAGACCGTCTACAGCAGCTACACCAAGCCCCTTGCCAAGGCGGACAGCCGGTCAATCCTGGTGGCAGTGGATGTGGCATCCGGGGGCCTCAAGGTGCTGCTGGACCAGGAAGGCATGAGCTTCTTCCCGGGTCCCGTCAGCCCCGACGGGCGTACGCTCGTGGTGGTCAGCGAGAGCGACTCCACCCCGCAGCAGGCCCCTGAGGTCAGGATGAACCTGCTGGACGTCTCCGGCGGGACCGCCGAGGACGCCGGGCTGCAGCCCCTTGCCCACGACTGGGACCGCTGGCCCAGGCCCGCAGCCTGGCTTCCGGACGGCTCCGCCATCCTGGTCACAGCGGACGACGACGGCGCATCGCCGGTTTTCCGGGTCAGCGTTCCGGCGGCTGCCGCTGAGGTTGGCGTCACCCGGGTGACGCAGGACGCTGCGGCCTACTCCGACGTCGTGGTTTCGCCGGAGGGGCGCACCGCCTATGCCCTGCGCAGTTCGTACGGGTTCCCTCCGGAGGCCGTGCGGATCGACCTGGCCACGGGCGAAACCACCCGCCTGCCTGCCCCGGCTGATCGTCCGTCCTTCCCCGGCCGGTTGGAACGCGTTGCCGCCACCGCCGTGGACGGCTGGCGCGTGCCCGCCTACCTTGCCCTCCCCGACGGTGCCTCAGCGGACCATCCGGCGCCGCTGCTCCTGTGGATCCATGGCGGTCCGCTTGGGTCCTGGAACGCCTGGACGTGGCGCTGGAACCCCTGGCTCCTCACTGCGAAAGGGTACGCAGTGCTGTTGCCGGACCCCGCGCTCTCCACAGGCTACGGGCAGTCGTACATCCAGCGCGGTTGGGGGTCGTGGGGGAAGGCGCCCTTTACGGACCTCATGGCCGTGACCGATGCGGCGGTGGAACGCCCCGACATTGATGAGACCCGGACTGCGGCGATGGGCGGCTCCTTCGGCGGCTACATGGCCAACTGGGTGGCCGGCAATACGGACCGGTTCAAGGCAGTGGTTACCCATGCCAGCCTCTGGGCCCTGGACCAGTTCGGGCCCACCACCGACGCCTCGCAGTACTGGCTGAAGGAGATGACGGAGGAGATGGCGCTGGAGAACTCGCCCCACCTCCATGCGGAGAACATCAGCACCCCCATGCTGGTAATCCATGGCGACAAGGACTACAGGGTGCCCATCGGCGAAGGCCTGCGGCTCTGGTACGAACTGCTGTCCAAGTCCCGGCTCTCGGCGGACCAGGACGGACAGACGCCGCACCGGTTCCTGTACTTCCCGGACGAGAACCACTGGGTCCTCCAGCCACAGCACGCCAAGGTCTGGTACCAGGTGGTGGAGTGGTTCCTGGCAAAGAACGTCCTGGGCCAGGACACCGAACTGCCGGGCGAACTAGGCCTGTAAGTTCGCGGGCTTCGCGCCGTCGGCCGAGGTATTTGCCCGCGCCTGCTCGTTCCTCGCTTTGACGGCGCCTACACAAATGGCGCCGGTACCCGAACGCCCCAGCCCATCCGCAACCATTAGCAGCCGTCACGCCTCGTAGGATGGCTTTGTGACCAACTCCTTCCACATCCGCCCAGCACGCACCAGCGACGTCCCTGCCATCAAGAGGCTGGTGGCGCCCCTGGCCGAGGAGCGCATTTTGATGGCGAAGGAGACGGTGGCGTATTACGAGAGCCTCCAGGAGTTCCGTATTGCCGAGTCCAGCGACGGCGAAATGATCGGCTGTGGAGCACTGCACGTCATGTGGGAGGACCTGGCCGAAATCCGCACCTTGGCGGCTTCGGGGGAGTGGCGCGGCAGAGGGGTGGGGCACGTCCTGGTGGAAAGCCTGCTGGAGGAGGCCCGGGCGCTGGGGGTGGCCCGGGTCTTCTGCCTCACCTTCGAGGTGGACTTCTTCAAGCGCCACGGCTTCGAGGTGATGGCGGACCAGTCAGCTGTGGATCCGGAGGTCTACTCGGAGCTCCTCCGCTCCCACGACGAAGGCGTGGCGGAGTTCCTGGACCTGGCCCGCGTCAAGCCGAATACCTTGGGTAACACCCGGATGATCCGCACCCTCTGACGGGATTGGAGACTGCACTCCGCGAAGCCCTCTTGGTTTTACTCGATTTGATGGATAAACTTTTGAAGGCCGGTATGTGGGGGCCTCAGGAAAGGGACAGTCATTGGGGGCTGTCCCTTTGCTGCATCCGGAATCAACTGCCCGGCATCGGGGTCCGAAATTCCGGGAAGAACGAATCTACCGCCAGCCGCAATGCCGGTAGTAGGGTACGAGACACATCCTTCAGGAGCACAGCCAGGAGCAACGCCATGAAGAAACTCATCAACGATCCAAAATCCGTTGTCCAGGAAGCTGTCCAGGGCTTTGGCCTGGCACACGCCGGCCTGGTCACCATCAGCGAAGACCCCATCTACGTCACGCGCAAGGACGCGCCCGTGGCAGGCAAGGTGGGGCTGGTTTCCGGCGGCGGAAGCGGACACGAGCCGCTGCATGCCGGTTATGTTGGGCAGGGAATGCTCGACGCCGCGGTGCCGGGGGCGGTGTTCACCTCACCAACGCCGGACCAGATCCTTCCCGCCACCCTGGCAGTGAACTCCGGCGCCGGCGTCGTACATATCGTCAAGAACTACACCGGCGACGTCCTGAACTTCGAGACGGCGGCCGAACTGGCTGAGGCTGAAGGCGTCAGCGTCCGCACCGTGCTGGTCAATGACGACGTGGCGGTGGAGGACTCGCTGTACACCGCAGGCCGCCGCGGCGTGGGCGGCACCGTGCTGGTGGAGAAGATCGCCGGTGCCGCTGCCGAGCGTGGTGACAGCCTCGATGCCGTGGCCGCCATCGGCGAACGGGTCAACGCCAACGTCAGGACCATGGGTGTTGCGCTGTCAGCCTGCACGGTGCCGCACGCAGGCACGCCAAGTTTCGATCTCGCCGAGGATGAGATCGAGATCGGTATTGGCATCCACGGCGAACCCGGCAGGCACCGGATCCCCATGGAAAATGCGGACAGCATCACCAACCGCCTGCTGGAACCCGTCCTTGCCGACCTGAAGATCAGCTCCGGCGACAAGGTGCTGCTTTTCGTCAACGGCATGGGCGGCACGCCGCTGAGCGAGCTCTACATCGTGTACCGGCGGGCCGTGCAGGTACTGGGCGATGCCGGGGCCACAGTGGAACGGTCGCTCGTGGGCAACTACATCACCGCGCTGGAGATGCAGGGCTGTTCCATCTCGGTCCTCCGGCTCGACGACGAGCTCACGGAACTCTGGGACGCCCCCGTGCATACCCCCGCGCTGCGCTGGGGCGTGTAGCCGTGGTGCTGGATGCCAACTGGGCCGTAAAGTGGCTGACCCTGTGTGCGCAGGCCATGGCCGAACACCGGGTTGAACTTATCGAGCTGGACCGCGCCATCGGGGACTCGGACCACGGCGAGAACATGGACCGCGGCTTCCAGGCGGTCCTTGTCAAGCTCGGCGAATCCACCCCTGAGACGCCGGGCGCGGCGTTGAAGATGACCGCCATGACCCTGATGTCCAAGGTGGGCGGCGCTGCCGGCCCCCTCTACGGGACCGCGTTCCTTCGCGCCGCCACCGCGCTGGGCGATTCCGCTGAGATCGATCCGGCTGCGTGGGCCGGCGCGTTGGAGGCGGCCCGGGACGGGATCGTGGCGCGCGGCAAGGCGGAGTCCGGGGACAAGACCATGGTGGATGCGTGGACCCCGGCAGTTGATGCTGCCCGTGCGGCAGCCGACGGCGGCAGTACGGACGTTCTCAGTGTCCTGGTGGCCGCAGCTGAGGCTGCCGAGGCAGGGGCGGTGGCCACCGACCCGATGGTGGCGCGGAAAGGCCGCGCCAGCTATCTTGGCGAACGCAGTGCAGGCCACCGGGACCCGGGAGCAGTGTCCAGCGCGCTGATCCTGCGCGCGGCGGTTGGGGCGGCTGCGTGACCGTCAGCATCGTGGTGGTGTCCCACAGCGAAAAGATTGCCGACGGCGCCGTGGAACTTGCCGCCCAAATGGCGCCGGACGTGAAGATCATCCCCGCCGGCGGCACCGACGACGGCAGGATCGGTACCAGCCTGGAGAAGGTCCTCGCCGCTCTGGAAAGGGGCAGTGAACAGGGGAGCGGGGACGGCGCGGTGGCTGATGGCACCGTGGTCATTACGGACCTGGGATCGGCCGTAATGACCGCGGAATCAGCCCTTGAATTCCTGGAGGATCCGGCCGGCGTGCTGCTTGCCGACGCCCCGCTGGTGGAAGGCCTGGTGGCAGCTGCCGTCGCGGCCCAGGGCGGAGCTGACGTGCAGGCGGTCCGGAAGGCCGCCGAAGCAGCAGGACGCATTGTGCAACAGGCGGAGCCAGCGTCTTCCGGGGAGGAGGAGCTGGAGCCCGTCACCAGCGCCCCACCCGACTGCACTGGGGACTTCGAACTGGTGAACCAGGCAGGCATGCACGCCCGGCCCGCCGCGAAAGTGGCAGGGGGACTCGCCTCCCTCGATGCCGAAGTCACCATCAACGGAGTGGATGGCGCCTCCATGACCGGGTTGATGACCCTGGGCGCCGGCAAAGGCGCAGTGCTGCACGTGGAAGCATGGGGCGCGGATGCGGAACGGGCTGTCGAATACGTGGGCGGCCTGGTGGAAGCCGGCTTCGGCGAGCCATAAGCGCCCCGGCCATTCCTGGCCATAAGCTCGATGGCATGGAACGGCCGCTCACAGACAACTCCCAGGAAATCGAAGTGCTGGACGGCCAGATCTCGGTGGAGGAACTGCTCGCCGAACTCGGCTTCAATTGGACTGCAGAACCCGTGGGCGGCGGTCCCGCGCCCGGCACTTCCGAGGGCGACACGTTTACCCAGCCCGCGCTGTTCTAGCGGCTGCTTTCCCCGGCGCTCACGGGGACGCCGGCTGTAGGTGCAGCCCGGCATCGTCCAGCAGGACTGCTGCCGACAGGACCTTCCCGCACTGCTTCCCGAACGGATAAAGCACCTTCGGCTGGAACTCCAGCGCGCGGACCTGCAGGGCGGTCCGGTCCGGGGCCGTACCCGAAGCCGTGACCGTCATGGGTGATTCGGTCAGGGTGTCCAACATCAGGGTGGCCACCTTGGTGCCGTCAGGAGAGGCTGTAGCCGAACATGCCCCGCCTTCGATGCAGCCCTGGTCAATGGTGGAGGTGCCGGGGCGGAGTTCGACGTCGGCCTCCTTGCAGGTGCCGTCCTGGCAGGCCCGGAGGTGCAGGCTCGCCACCCGCGGCGAATAGCCCGCGGTGACAGTTACGGCGACGGCGGTCGCCTGGGCGATGGCCGGACAGGCGCTGCCGGCCGGCTGGCAGGCGGGGACGAGCGACATCGTCGTCATCAACACCAGGAGCAGCGCGGGCCTCCGCATGCCTTCAGGCTACGTCCGGTGGAGGCACAGCAGTTGAGCCCGATCCAATTGGTGGCGGCATTGTTATGCCTGCCGCCCTAACCCATTGGGAAAACGCCGATAAACCAGAACGAAACAACCGCAAAAACCGCGAAAAACGCGATCAGGCAGCCCATTACCGTACGCGGCTCTGAAGAGACCTGCAGCGATTCATTGGGATTGGCCGGGTTGTAGGCCACCTCGATCAGCGAGCCCGGCGCCGGCTGCTCCACCCCTGAGATCTCTGACTTGCCCATGAAGAGGGTGCCCTGCGGATCGGTGAACTGATAGGTGGGGAAGTAGCGCAGGTTCCGGCTGGAACCGCCCGCACCGCTGGTCCATCCGGTGGTGCTGCCGGTGACAGTTGCCCGGGCTTTGGGCCAGGCCGCCATCTGCTGTCCCTGGCGCCTGGTCCTGCGGGCCGTATAGACCAGCGAGAATATCGCGGCGGCAACAAACAGCACCCACACGATGTACAGAATGATTTTCACGGCTTCCCCCGGTTCCGGTCACCAAGAAGTATGCCATCCCGGCCCGCGCCGGCGGCGCGTCAGGCCGGCAGCCGGTAGCCGCCGTCGTGCATCTCCGCCAGCCCGTCAGCCAGCAGCCCTGCCATTGCCCGTTCCAGTTGCTCCGGGGCGGAGCTAAGCCGGTGCAGCGCGGCCAGGGGCACGCCGATCCCCTCCGGCTCAAAGCCCAGATCGGCGGGTTCGCGGTGGAACATGTCCGGGGGCACCGGTGCATCAGCCAGGCGGAGCACGGCCAGCACGGCGCCGCGGACCTGGCGGTCAGTGCCGTGCCACGCCTGGCCCTTGGGAACGTACGACGGCGGGGGCTCGCCTGCCGCGAGCCACGCACAGGAGTCTTTTACCGGGCAATCGGCGCACTTGGGTGCCCGGGCCGTGCACACCAGAGCCCCAAGTTCCATGACCGCGGCGTTCCAGCGCACGGATGTACCGTCGTCGTCCGGCAGCAGGGCGGCGGCCAGGCGCATCTCCGCCGCGGTCAGGGCCGGAGCCGGAAGTGCTGTCCCGGAGATCAGCCGGGCGTGCACCCTGCGGATGTTGGTGTCCACCACCGTTTCGCGGCGGCCATAGGCGAAAGCCGCCACGGCAGCGGCCGTGTAACTCCCCACCCCGGGAAGGGCCAGCAGCTCCGGGTAGGTGTCAGGGACCTTGCCGCCGTGCTCCTGCACAATGGCGGTGGCCGCGGCGTGCAGCCGAAGAGCCCGCCGCGGGTAGCCCAACCGGCCCCAGGAACGGACGGCCTCACCCGCCGGTTCGCCTGCCAGCCCCGCGGGCGTGGGCCAGCGCTTCAGCCACTCGTGCCAGACCGGCAGCACCCGGACCACAGGGGTCTGCTGGAGCATGATTTCGCTGACCAGCACACCCCAGGGGGAGCAGTCGGGCTTGCGCCACGGCAGGTCCCGGGCAATGCCGGCGAACCAGCCGTTGATCCGCCGGTGGAGCAGGTCCAGCTCTGCGGGGGACACCGGCGTGTCCGTGCTGGGAGAGGTTTGAGTGTCGATGCCAACACTGTAGTGGATGGGTTCGGGCGGGCTGCAAACCGGGTGTGACCAGAGCAATGGAGCCGCGGCGGCGTGGTGGCGGGGCAGAACCGGAGGCGTTCCCTAGCCTAGAAGGATGGGCAGGCAAGGCAATTCATCAGCACGCGGCACGTCGGGTTCCAGCAGCGTCCGGAAGCCGAGCGCCGCTGTGTACCGCCGCCGCCGGCTTGTTGTTGGCGGTGCCCTGTTGCTGGTGATCCTGGTGGTCAGCGGTTTCGCGCTCGCCGGTGCCTTCAGGGGCGGTTCGCAGCAGGCCTCCTCCACCCAGCCTTCTTCCACCGACCCTGCTTCAGCGACCCCGGCCGCCTCGGCCACCTCTTCTGCCGCCGCTGCGGCAACTGCTTCCGCCACGCCGTCGCCCACGGCCTCCGCAACCCCAACCTGCGACCAGAACCGGGTCACGGTCACGGCTTCCACGGACAAGCCCGCCTACGGCCCCGGGGAAAACCCCATGCTCACCCTGAAGGTAACCAACGGCGGCAAGGTCCCTTGTGAGGTCAACATTGGAACCTCGCAGATGGAATTCCTGGTGACCAGCGGCTCGGACCGGATCTTCTCCTCCAAGGACTGCCAGGCGTCCAGCGAGGACCTGGTGAAGGTCATTGCGCCCGGTGCCAGCGAAACCGCGAACTTCCCGTGGAGCCGGAACCGCAGCGCCGACGGCTGCAAGGCCGTGGCCGCGGCTCCAGGCGGCGGCGGGGCGTACTACATCTTCACCGCGAAGCTGGGCTCACGGGCCAGCCCCAAGGCAGTCTTCCAGCTGAACTGACACCCCACACCCATCGATTGCTCCGTAGATGCCGTTTTCAGCGTCCAAAACGGCAGCTACGCAGCAATCGATGAGAGTGACCCAGCGACTTACCGGGAATTGGATCGGCTGCGCCCGGGGTCTGGTTGTCTAGAGGAAGCGGTCCAGGAGGCTGGCTTCGGCCATCCGGCTCAAGCCTTCGCGCACGGTCCGGGCGCGCTGGTCGCCGATGCCGTCAACGGTCATGAGATCGTCAATGGTTGCGGCCATCAGGAACTGCAGGCCCCCGAAATGTTCCACCAGCCGGTCCGCGACGGCCTTGGGCACTGCCTTGAGTCCGGACAGCAGCCGGTAGCCGCGGGGCTGGACCACCGCATCCAGGTTTGCTTCGCCCCCGGCGAACCCAACAATTGCCGAGATCTTGCCCAGGTCAATCAGTTCGGTTGGGCCCAGGCTGACCAGTTCATTGACCGCTTTGTCGATGTCATCGGCGGAGGCATTGGGGCTGGCGTAGTCGCGGATGATCACGTCGCTGCCCGGGCCCCGTCCCACCGTCAGTTCGTCGAGTTGGAGGGAGAGGAGCCGGCCGTCCTCGCCCAGTTCCAGGACGTACTGCGAGATTTCCTCCGAGATTCGGCGCACCATCTCCTGCCGCTGGAGGGTGACGGCCACATCGCGTACCGTCACCATGGCCTCGATCTCAAGGGCTGAGAGCGAACTGGTGACCTGGTCCAGCCGGGCACGGTAGCGTTCCAGGGTGGCAAGGGCCTGGTTGGCGCGGGCCAGGACGTTCTCGGAGCCCTCCAGGACGTGCCGCAGCCCGTTGACGTAGAGGGCGATGATTTGCATGGACTGGCTGACGGAAATGACCGGAACACCCGTCTGCTTGGCTACCCGTTCCGCCGTGCGGTGGCGGGTACCGGACTCCTGGGTTTCAATGCTCGAGTCCGGGACCAGCTGGACCGCGGCGCGCAGGATGTTGCCCGCGTCCTTGTCGCAGATGATCGCGCCGTCCATCTTGGCGAGTTCCCGCAGGCGGGTGGGCGAGAACTCGATGCCGATATCGAACCCGCCGGAGCAGATGGAATCGATGGTGCGGTCTGACCCAAGCACGATCAGCGCACCGGTGCGCCCCCGGAGGATCCGTTCCAGGCCGTCGCGAAGGGGAGTTCCGGGTGCAACCCTGCCCAGAGTGGCCCTCAGCGTTTCTTCGGGGCTCCGCGCCATTGGTGTTTCCCTTCAAAGGTGCGGACCGCCGCCCGCAGGAATGCCGGCATCCGCAGTTGGCCGGCAGGATCGAAAAATGCTCCGATTCCCGCAAGCTCAATGATAGGGGCAAGAAACCCAAGTTCCGCACGGGCAAGCCCCAAAGTGCCCCATTAGGGGGTGGCATGCAAGTGCTCCGAAATGCGCTCGACGCCGGGTGCCGGCAGCGCATTTTGCGCTGCCTTGTGTTGCGATCCTGACCGAGTGCGGAACACGTCGCGTAGCGCCCGTTCGCAGGGTTTCTCCACAAATTGGTTTGCGACCCATGCCAAGGCTGCCGCGCATAGCAGGGCAGGCGGGACGAGCCACCAGGGAAGTCCTTGGGCCCACCGGCCAACCAGTATGCCGAAAGCACCCAGCACAAGGTAGTGGACCATGTAGAAAGCGAATGAAAGTTCGCCCAGCCTCACGAAAACGGGTTTGGTGAGCAACCTGCTGGTCCCCGCGAGTTCCCTGCGAGCAGCTGTCCAGATGACGATGATGATCGCGGGCAGCATGAGCGTCTGGCTGATCCACCAAGGGGCGAAATGCCGAAAGTCGGCCACAAGGGTTAGCGTAACGCCGGCCGTGGCGAAAGCGGCTGCCGACAATTGAGTCGTGTGTGCTGGCACGTAGCCGGCCTTGAGCAGAAGCGCCAGAGCGACGCCGACGACGAACTCGGGCAACCGGTACAGCGGAAGGTTGTAGGTGATGAAATGGCTCACCTGCGCTCCCAAAGTAAGTTGGCAGGCGACGCCCAGGACAGGTTGCAGGATTGCGAGGAATACCACCGTTCCAGTAAGTTCCTTCGTGCGGAAACGGCTCATCACCGCCACAATCGGGGGCAACAGGAGATAGAAGAAGGCCTCTGCGGACAGTGACCAAGCTACGGGGTTGAAGGAGGAAGCAGACCAAGGCAACCACGCCTGAGTCAAAGTCAGGCTTTGCAGGAAAAAGAGGGCACTGGAATTCTGCGCTACGGGCACCAGCGCTGCAATGGCCAAAGAGGCTGCGCTCAGCGGAAATAATTTGGCGAAACGGTTCCTCAGAAAGACGCCTGCACCGCTTTCTGCCGCGTTGGCCCAGGTCAGTACGAAACCGGAGAGGACAAAGAAGAAGCTTACGCCGACAAAACCGAGGTCAACCACGGGCAGTTCATAGTTAGCAAAGCCGTGCATCAAGGCCACGGCAAGTGCGGCGAAGAACCTTAGCCCAGTCAAGGAATGGAGCCGGAGCCTTCCGATTCCCCTTTGGTGGTTGGCGGGCGATGGTGGGCCATCGGGTCTAACAACGGCTGCCTTGTAGGCGGAGGACATGGGTAGAGACCTTGGGGGGAAGGGCCGCAATCACTGCGGAGCATCGTATTTGTCTGGCTCCAACCAGCCTATGAGGGCCTACACCGACGGTGACGCGTAAATGGGGCAGGAAAAGCCAAGGACTTGGCAAGGATCAGTGCAGCTTTCCACCGCGCATAGCCCCACCTTTGTGCCCGAATTCCGTTGCCCAGGACGTCATCCCAGCGGCGTGACAGTCTGGGTGCTGCTGTCCCAGAGCCGCGCACCCGTGCATTGTCCTTCTACCCGCAGGTCCATCAGCTCCAGCGCTGGTCCGAGTTGCTGCCCCGGGATGCGGCGGGAAATGGTGACGTGCGGCGTCCAGGCCCCCGGCAGCGTCAGCGGCAGCGCCCCGGAAAGGTCGAGGTGGAGACGCCGGTGCAGGTCCAGCAGGGGAGCGGTCAGCAGGACTGCCCTGGCCAACACATACTTGCCCGCACCCGCCGGAAAAACGATGGCGCCGGAGAACGTGATGTCCACGGGCAGCGCGTCCCATGGTCCTTCCGCGTCGGATTGCAGATCCGGCCCGGCGGCGAGCGTGATGTGGGGACTGTTGCTGGGGGAGGTGTGCGCGGCAAGGCTCGGAAGCCCGGCGGCCTGCAGCTGGGCCCAGTCAGCCCTGATCAAGGAATCGGTGGAGTCGTCAAAGACCAACTCGATGCTGCGCATTAACCCATCATGCCGTTACCGGGTGCGCGGGAAACTTGGGCGGCACCTGCGTGTCACTTGGCTGGTGCCGCCGCGCCGCCGTCGGGCCTCAGCGTTTCCGTTCCCGGAGCATCCGCTCCAGATCCCTGCTGACTTTTGTAAGGGACGCGGCCCGAAGTGCCTTGTGTTCTGCCGCCGTCTGGATCCCGCGCTTTCTCTCCGCGCTGGAGGATCTGCCGGAATCCGGGGCCCCCGCAGGGCCGGAGGCATTGGCAAGGCTGGTGGCCAGGGGGTCGAAGAACAGGTTGCCGGAGAAAGTAGCGCCATGCATCATGCGCCTACGCTAATGGCCCCGCATTTCACGGCTTTGAATGCCCGGTTTCGCCTGCGTTAAGCGGAACCGGAGCCGTTTGCAGGCCTGCGATAAACTTGTACTTTGGCCGTTCGCCAACCACACCCCGCCCTCGTGCCGCAGTGCAGTACCCGAAAGGCCCTGGGCAGCCACAACCGCAGCGAAAGTAGCACCGTGTCCCAAGATGTCCTCACCCCCGCCCGGATCTCCGAGATTCACAAAGAGGCGGGCCGACGCAGGACCTTTGCTGTCATTTCCCACCCCGACGCCGGCAAGTCCACGCTCACCGAAGCGCTGGCCCTGCACGCAAAAGTGATCGGTACCGCCGGTGCCTCCAGCGGCAAGGCCAACCGCAAGGAAACGGTCTCCGACTGGATGCAGATGGAAAAGGACCGCGGCATCTCCATCAGTTCCGCGGCCCTGCAGTTCTCCTACCGCGATACCGTCATCAACCTCCTGGACACCCCCGGCCACGCTGACTTCTCCGAGGACACCTACCGCGTGCTGGCCGCCGTCGACTGCGCCGTGATGCTGGTGGACGCCGCCAAGGGGCTGGAAACCCAGACCATGAAACTCTTCGAGGTCTGCAAGCAGCGGAACCTTCCCATCATCACCGTCATCAACAAGTGGGACCGGCCGGGCCTGGACGCCCTGGCGCTGATGGATGAAATCACCGAACGCACCGGCCTGCAGCCCATGCCGCTGACCTGGGCCGTGGGCATCTCCGGTGACTTCCGCGGTGTCTGGGACCTGCGCAACGACCGCTTTGCCCGGTTCCAGCGCAATAACGCCGGCGCCCAGATCGCCATCACCGAATACTTCACTCCCCAAGAGGCCGCCGAAAGCCAGGGCAGCAACTGGACGGATGCCGTGGATGAGGCCGGCCTGGTGGTCGAATCCAACCTCGAGTTCGACGTCGAAGCCTTCCACGCCGGCAAGGCCACCCCCATCCTGTTCAGCTCCGCAGCACTGAACTTCGGCGTCAAGGAACTGCTGGACGCGCTGGTGGACTTCGCGCCGCCCGCGGCGCCCCGGCCCGACATCGACGGCAACGCACGTCCTGTCGAGTCCCCGTTCTCCGGCTTCGTCTTCAAGGTCCAGGCCGGCATGAACAAGGCCCACCGCGACCACGTGGCCTTCATCCGCGTCTGTTCCGGCGTCTTCGAGCGCGGCATGGTGGTCACCCAGACCCGCACCGGCAAGTCCTTTGCCACCAAGTACGCCCAGCAGGTGTTCGGCCGGGAACGCGAGGTCATCGACGAGGCTTATCCGGGGGACGTGGTGGGCCTGGTCAACGCGTCCTCGCTGCGGGTGGGCGACAGCCTCTTCCTCGAGGAAGCCGTGGAATACCCGGCCATCCCGCTGTTCGCCCCGGAGCACTTCCAGGTGGCCCGGTCCAAGGACCCCAGCAAGTTCAAGCAGTTCCGCCGCGGCATCGAACAGCTGGAACACGAGGGCGTCATCCAGCTGCTCCGCTCCGACCTCCGCGGGGACCAGGCGCCGGTGCTCGCCGCTGTCGGGCCCATGCAGTTCGAGGTGGTGGAGGATCGCATGGCGCACGACTTCAGCGCCCCCATGCGCCTGGAACGCCTGCCTTACTCCCTGGCAAGGATTACGACGGCGGACGCCATGCCCGCGCTGGCCAACGTGCCGGGCGCTGAGGTTCTTTTGCGGTCCGACGGCGAGTACCTCGCCTTGGTTCAACGACGTCTGGGCGCTGCGGCGGATCGAAAAGAACCATTCGGACCTGACACTCGTGCCCATCGGCACGCACAACCCGGCGAAGTAAGGCATTCGTGAACACTCCTGCACCCCGCGCCGTTGTCACCGGCCTCGGCACCATCAACCCGCTCGGCGCCAACGTCAAGGAAACCTGGGAGGCCCTGCTGGACGGCCGCTCCGGGATCACAGCGCTTGACCAGGACTGGGCGGAGCAACTGCCGGTCAAAATCGCCGGGCAAATCACTGCTGACCTTTCGGAGCATCTCAGCACCCGTGAGCTGAAGCGCATGGACCGGTGCGGGCAGCTGGCCCTCATCGCTGCACGCGAAGCATGGACGCAGGCCGGCAGCCCCGAGGTTGACCCCGAGCGGTTCGCGGTGGTGATCGGCTCAGCCTATGGAGGGCTGGGGTCCACCATTGAGCAGGACCGCGTGCTGTCGGAATCCGGACCGCGCAAGGTGTCGCCGCACACCCTCACCCGGCTCATGGTGAACGGTCCCGCTGCCTGGGTGTCCATCGACCTGGGTGCCCGCGGCGGCGCCCGGACGCCTGTCAGCGCCTGTGCCTCCGGGGCTGAGGCGATTGTCCAGGCAGCCGAGATGATCCGCTCCGGTGCCGCCGACGTCGTGATTGCCGGTGGTGTCGATGCCTCCGTCAATGACTTGGTGATCAGCGGTTTCTCCCAGATCCGTGCCCTCTCCACCCGTTCCGACGACCCGCAGCGGGCCGCGCGTCCGTTCGACGGCGGCCGGGACGGCTTTGTGCTCGCTGAGGGCGCCGGCGTGGTGGTGCTGGAGAGCGAAGGGCACGCCCGTGCCCGTGGTGCCGCAATCCTTGGTGCCGTGGCCGGGGGAGCGGTGACCTCCGATGCCAACGACATCGTGGCCGCAGATCCTGCGATGCAGCGCCGCGTCATGCAGAAAGCGCTGGACTCGGCCGGGATGGAACCGGCGGACATCGGCTTCGTCCACGCCCACGCCACTTCCACCCCTGTAGGCGACCGGCTGGAGGGCCAGGCGATCAATGCCGTCTTCGGCGCGGACGTTCCCGTCACCTCCACGAAAGGCCACACCGGCCACCTGCTGGGCGGCGCCGGAGCGCTGGCCGCCGTCGTTGTCCTCGAAGCCCTGCGCACCGGCCAGCTGCCGGGGACGCTGAACGTGGAGGCGCTGGACCCGGAAGTGGACCTCAACGTCATCACCGAAAGCGCCCACCAGCTTCCGCCCGGTTATGCTCCGGCCGGGCTCGTGAATGCCTTCGGATTCGGCGGCCACAGCGTCGCCCTGGTGATCACCGGCGCCTAGCCAAACGCCGGGAACGCCGGAACGGTGCGGAAACGCCGGAACTCATCGGCGTTTCCGCACCGTTCCGGCGATCCCGATGCAGCGGAGCGTTTAAGCGGGTGGTCTAGGTGGCGGCCATGTCCTCAACCAGCGCGTCGAGGATGGGCAACTGGCCCTTGACGAGCTTGAGCCGCGCTTCGTCCTCCGGGAACCAGCGGGCATCGTCAATTTCGGGATAGTGCTGGATCCTGCCGGACCCCTTGGGCCATTCAAGCGGAAACGTGTTGCTGCTGATGACCGAAGGGGCAAAATCCGCCTGCGCAGCGTAGACCGTGATGAGCTTTCCGGAGGATTGCCGGAACTCGCCAAGCAGCCGGTAGTCAGCCTCCGGGGCAGCAGTCCCCATCTCCTCAGCGAACTCTCGGAGGGCGGCGGCCAAGGGGTCTTCCCCGTCGGCATACTCTCCCTTTGGAATGGACCACGCATGGGCGTCCTTGCGCGCCCAGAAGGGGCCGCCCATGTGTGCGATCCAGACCTGCAGCCCATCACGGGCGTCCGCGGAGGTGGCCGGGTCCTGCCGGTACAGCAGGATGCCTGCGCTTCGAATGGGCATTGAATCTCCGGATCGTCAGGAAGTGCAGTTGCCGTCCGCCGTTAACGTGGAGTTCACGGCGCTGCTCTAGGTTATTCCCTCAGGCACTCTGCCAGGCATTCCGCTCGGAAGGAGCACTCATGGCCAACATTGCTGAGGTTTTGGGACGGCTGACGCCGGAAGAAGTGGATGAGTTGCGCAACCTTGGCCCGCAGGGCCACCTGCCGCGGCACCTTGTGGATGCCCTGGACCGCGCCGCCGGGGGAGCCGGCTCCGGCCGCGGGTACTACGTGGCGAACGGCAACGTGAGCGTCACCGGCGGCCCCCTGCTGGTGCTTCGCAGCGATGTTGCCAGGTGGCTGGTCGGCGCCGCTTCCTGAGTGAACCAGCCGCAAACCCCCTTGCGTCCACCCGGACAGGCATCGTTCCGGAATGCCCCTCCTGCTTAGGATTCCGGCAGGATGAAGGTTGCGGTGGTGCCTGCTCCGGGCTCACTGTCCAGGCTGATTGTTCCTCCGTGGCCCTCGATGATGGTCTTGCTGACGGGCAGTCCCAGGCCTGCACCGGGGATGGCCGTTTCGCGCGACCGCGCTGAGCGGAAGAATTTGGTGAAGGCCTGTTCCTGTTCTTCCTCCGTCATCCCCAGCCCGGTGTCGGTGATGGAGCAAACCAGGCCCTCTTCGGTCCTGTAGGCCTTGGCGGTGATCAGGCCACCTTGGGGGGAGTACTTGATGGCGTTCGAGAGCAGGTTCTGGATCACCTGCCTGATCCGCTTCGGGTCCATTTTGGCCGGCAGCGGCTGCTCCGCCTCGAGGACCAGTTGCAGCCCGTTGCCGGCCGCCTTGGGTAAGGCCGCGTCAACCTCGACGGCGAGCAGCCGGGCCAGGTCCGTCTCCTCCCGCGAGAGCTCCACCCGCTCGGAGGCCACGGCGATGAGGTCGTTGACCAGGTTCAGGAGGTGCTCTGCATTCCGGCGCACCACCAGGAGCTCTTCCTTGATCTCCTCGTGCCCGGGTTCGTCCAGGACCAGCTCCAGGTAGCCGAGGATGGATGTGAGCGGGGTCCGCAGTTCGTGCGAGACGGTGGCTACAAAGTTGTCTTTGGCGGCAAGGGCACCGATCAGGCTGGTTACGTCCACAAATGTGATGACGGCACCGCCCTCCTGCCCGCCGGCGGGAGGGAACGAGTGCGAACTTACGGAGTAGGCACGCTGGCGGTCAGCAGGACCTGCCCAGTACAGCTCATCCGTGAACGCTTCTCCTGCGGCGGCGCGGGCTGCAGGAAGCTGGCCTTGTGCCACAGGGGTGGAGCGGTCCGCCGCCGTTAGCAGCCCCGGGCCGCCGGCAGGATCGCTCACATTCGCTGGCTGGATGACGGGCCAGAGGATGGGGTCCGCCTGCATGGCCCTGTTTGCCAGCACGGTGTTCCCTTTGGCGTCCACCACCCAAACACCCACCCCCACGGCCTTGAGTACAGCGTCGAGGAGGCTCTGCCGGCGCAGGCTCTCGCCCAGGGTGCGGGCAAGGTCGTGTTCATTTTCTACCAGCCTGGTGCGGTGCAGGCGGATGGTGGTGGCAACCACGTGTGACGTCACCGCAATAACGGACATGACCAGGGGGAGGATGAGCGTACGGATCATCGACCCTCCTGCAGGGGGCGATCCCTGAACGGCGGAAGGAACCACGGCGCTGAGGATGGTTCCTGCAATGGCCAGGACGGGCATGTACGGACGCACCTGCGCCGAAAGCCAGATGACAGGGAACACCAGCATCATGCTCAGGACATTGAAGGATGGGCCTCCGGCCTCGCGGGTGAACCCGATGGCGACGCAGTCCAGCATCGGGATCACTGCGAACGCCGCCGCCGGGAGGCGGGCCCACGGTATGGCTGCGGAAGCGGCGGCGATGGCGAGGTGAAACAGCAGCGCGGCCTGGAACAGGTTGCTGGCCAGTGTTTCCGGGCTGAAGATGGCCGCGGCAATGACGACGAGCAAGATGGTCAGCGTGACCGGCAGCTGGCTTGCAGCAACACGCTTGCGCGCGCTGAGCCCTCCGAACAGCCCGTCGAGCCGGTCGGACACGACCGGATGCACCGGCGCCTTGCGTGCACGGGCTGTGTCCTCGGCGATTCCCTGCCGTTCCCGGATTACCAAGCTTCCCCCAGCGAAAAAATACCAACCTCCGTCTGCGAGAAGGTTCCGCAAACCACAGTACCCGCCAGGGGTCTCGGCTCCGGCCAGGCCCGGGCGACGGCGGCCCCACGATAGTGCTGGCCGTCAGCCAATCAAAAGGCTGAGTGCCTCCGTCAGGTGTTCCACTTCACGCACCGAGAATCCCGGGGGTACAGGGCCAGGCCCGGTGTGGCTGGCAGGAACCACGGCGTGGGTGAACCCCAGCCGGTGAGCCTCCTGGATGCGCTGGTTGATGCCCGGTACAGGCCGGACCTCACCGGCCAGGCCCACCTCGCCGAAGGCGATAAGCCGGATGGGCAGGGGCTTGCGGGCCTTGGCCGAAGCCACTGCAAGGGCAACAGCGAGGTCTGTTGCGGGCTCGCTGAGCTTCACGCCGCCAACGGTGGCGACGTACGAGTCGTCCTTGTGCAGCAACGTTCCGGCGCGCTGCTGCAGCACGGCCAGGAGCATGGACACCCGTGAACTGTCCAGACCGCTGGTGGCCCGGCGGGGCTGCGAGTTGGGGCTCTCGGCAAGCAGCGACTGCACCTCTGCCAGGAGGGGGCGGCGTCCCTCCATGGTGACAGTGATGCAGGTACCGGAGACCGGATCCTTGGTCCGGCTGACAAAAAGTCCGCTGGGATCGGCCAGGCCCTCGATGCCGTTCTCATTGAGGTCGAAGCAGCCCACGTCATCGGTGGGCCCGTACCGGTTCTTTACTGCCCGAAGCAGCCGCAGCCGTGAATGCCGCTCGCCCTCAAACTGGCACACGACGTCCACCAGGTGCTCCAGCAGCCGCGGCCCGGCAATGGAACCGTCCTTGGTCACGTGCCCCACCAGCAGGGTTGTCATATTGCGCCGCTTGGCTGCCGCGATAATGGACGCAGCCACTTCGCGCACCTGGGACACGCCTCCGGCGCTGCCGTCCACGTCTGCGCTGCTGAGGGTCTGCACGGAGTCCACGATCAGCAGCCGTGGCTCGATCTTCTCCACCTGCCCCAGCGCCTGGCCGAGGTCCGTTTCTGCTGACAGATACAGCGATTCGGCGACGGCGTCGATCCGCTCCGCGCGCAGCTTCACCTGCGCAGCCGATTCTTCCCCGGTGACGTAGAGGACGTCCTGGGCAGTCCGTGCGAACTTGGCGGCAACGTCCAGCAGCAGGGTGGACTTGCCCACCCCCGGCTCGCCGGCCAGCAGGATGACGGCGCCGGGAACCAGTCCGCCGCCCAGAACCCGGTCCAGCTCGTCCACCCCCGTTGGCAGGAACGCTGCCGTGGTGGCGTCGACGTCCGCAATCCGCCGCGCCGGCTCCACGACTGTTGTGGCCGCGGTGGTCCGTGCCACCGCGGTGCCGGTTTCTTCAACGGTGCCCCAAGCCTGGCACTCGCCGCAGCGTCCCACCCATTTCACCGTGGTCCAGCCGCATTCGGCGCACTTGTATGCGGGCGCCTTGGAGGCGCGGGAAGTCTTTGTTGCCATGGCTTCAACCCTAGTGGCGGCCACTGACACTACAGCGCGGGCAGGACGTCCCTGGCTTCGCGTGCGTCCATCCCGGTGGCTTCCAGCAGGTCCACCATCAGCGGCCGGTAGAGCATCACCACGGTTTCGCCTTCCAGCCGCTGCACCTCAAGCAGCTTCGGATGCAGGCGGAGGGCCACCTCGCTCAGGTCCCTGCGGGCCGTGCGCAGGTGGGCGCGGCGGACGCCGTCGTGCGTCTCCGCCAACCCCAGCGACAGCTCGTCAATCGCCGCAGCGGTCTCCTGCAGCACCTCCGCAATGCTGTCCGTCGCCTCGTCGGAGAGTGCCGCGTTGTTGATGGCACTGGTGAGCCGGCGCGCAAAAACCCGGCTGTTCCGCAGCGCCAGGTCGATGAAGTCGAGCGACTGTTTCAGCTGCTCCAGCTCGTCCCGGTGCCGTCGGTAAGCGGGCGCGAGGGTTGCCACCTCGCCGGACGCCCGCAGCGATTGGCGCATGGCGTCCACAAGCGGCTGGCAGTTCCGGCCCCGGATAAGGGCGTGCCACGCCTGGCTCGAATCGCTGTTAATCATCGCGCCGGCACATTCCCGCAGCACCTCGGCCAGTTCATGCAGCAGCTTCTGGACGTCCCTGCGCGGCTCCCGCCGGGGATCCTTGGGGATCAAAATAGTCACGAGCAGGGCGCAGACGCCGCCCACCACGGCGTCGATGCTGCGGGTGAACGGGCCGCCGGCCGGCGCCGGCAGCAGCACCACCAGCACCGACTGCAGCGCAAGCTGGGTGGTGAAGATGACGCCGCTGTCCAGGAAGCGGGCCAGCAGGATCGAGAAAAGAAGGACGACGCCGGCCTGCCAGATTCCGCTGCCCAGCCAGTGCAGGAGCATATCGCCAACGGCGATGCCGAGGGTGCAGCCGACCCCCACCTCCACCACCCGCCGCAAGCGCGGTTCCCGTGAGAAACCCAATGCGATCAGGGAAGACGTGGCGGCGAACAGCGGCCCGGTATGGCCCAGCACGTACTCGGCGAAGGCATAGGCGCCGACCGCGCACAGGGTCATTTGGACGGCGGGAACCAGTGAATTCCGGCTCCGGATCAGGCCGGTCCGGATGCGCCCGCGCAGGAAGCGCCTGCCTGCTGAGAGTCCTGCTGCGGGAGCCATGCCCTCCAGTCTATTTAGTGCGCCGCCCGATTGCCTGCGGCGCACTAGGAGCCCGCATGTGATCCGCGCAATGGTGACCCGGCAGTTGTCAGCCAATATCCCGCCGTCGTTAATCCTCCGTTCACTTTGGACAGCCCATCCCGTTACCTGCGGCCCATAACTTTTTTGAAGGTACACAACGTACGCATCGCGCAGCAGGGTCTCCGTCCCTGTCCCGCACCTGAATAACCCTGGAAGGGGTACATCTAGTGAAGGCACTCCGCTTCGGCCGCCACGCGGCTATCGCTGTTATCGCAGCCGGCGCACTCGCGCTCAGCGCCTGCGGTTCAGACAACGCCACTGGCACCGCTCCTGCCGGCAACCAGTCCGCCGGAGGAACCAAGGTCACCGGCACCCTGACCGGCATCGGCTCCTCGGCGCAGGGCGCCGCAATGGACGCCTGGAAGACCAACTTCGCTTCGGCCAACTCAGGCGCGAGCGTGCAGTACTCCCCGGACGGCTCCGGCGCAGGCCGCAAGGCACTCCTGGACGGCTCCGCCCAGTTCGCCGGCTCGGACGCCTACCTGAAGGATGACGAATACGCATCCTCCAAGTCCGTCTGCGGCCCCGACGGCGCCATCAACGTCCCGGTCTACATCTCCCCGATCGCCGTGGCCTTCAACGTTCCCGGCGTCACGGACCTGAAGCTGGATGCCGCCACCGTGGCCAAGATCTTCCGCGGCCAGATCGCCAAGTGGAATGATCCCGCCATCGCGGCTCTTAACGAAGGTGTCTCGCTGCCCGACCTGAAGGTCACCCCGGTGAACCGTTCCGATGACTCCGGAACCACGCAGAACTTCACCGATTACCTGGCCGCCGCGGCACCGGAGGTCTGGACCGACAAGGCCGCCGGCGTGTGGCCCGCCAGCCTCCAGGGTGAGAACGCCAAGGGCACTTCCGGCGTGGTCAAGACCGTCACGGACACCCCTGGGGCCGTGACCTACGCTGACGACTCCGCCGTGAGCGGCAAGCTCGGTGTGGCCCAGATCAAGGTGGGCGACTCCTTCACCAAGATTTCCGCCGACGCTGCCGCCAAGGCCGTTGACGCAGGCAAGCCGGTTGAAGGCCGCGCCGCCAACGATCTCTCCATCAAGCTGGACCGCAAGACCACCATCGCCGGCGCCTACCCGATCGTCCTGGTGTCCTTCCACGTCCTTTGCACCACCTACGACAAGCAGGAGACCGTTGACCTGGTCAAGGCCTTCGAGCACTACGTAGTTTCCGCAGAGGGCCAGAAGGCCGCAGCCGAGTCGGCAAAGTCGGCCCCGCTGTCCTCGGACCTCGCAGCCAAGGCCGCCAAGGCCATCGACTCGATCAAGGTCAAGTCCTAGCCAACGCTGCAAAACGGGGTTCCCCGCCTGCCGGAAGGCAGTGCGGGGAACTTGGCTTTGCATCCTGCTTCCTCAATCCAGCAACGAATCGAAGGGCCGTCGAATGACCGCCACCTCCCTGACCAGTACCCAAGGCGCCGGGCGCGCCGGAGACAAGGTCTTTTCCGGCGCCACGCTGGCAGCCGGGTGCCTGATCCTCGCCGTCCTTTTTGGCGTCGCGCTCTTCCTGGTAGTCCAGGCAATCCCCGCGTTGACCGCCCCCGCGGACAAGATCCAGGGCGGCCAGGGCTTCTTCGCCTACATCTGGCCCATCGTGATCGGCACCCTCATCGCCGCCGCCATCGCGCTGGTGATCGCCACCCCCATCGCCATCGGGGTGGCGCTGTTCATTTCCCACTTCGCGCCCCGCCGCCTGGCCTCCGGACTCGGCTACGTGGTGGACCTGCTGGCCGCCATCCCCTCCGTGGTCTACGGTGCCTGGGGCGCGGCCTTCCTGGCCAAGGAGATCTCGCCGGCCTACGGCTGGCTGGCGGCCAACATGGGCTGGCTCCCCATCTTCCAGGGCCCTGCCTCCACCACCGGCAAGACCATCCTCACCGCGGGCATCGTCCTGTCGGTCATGGTCCTGCCGATCATCACCTCGCTGTCCCGCGAGATCTTCCTGCAGACCCCCAAGCTGCATGAGGAGGCTGCGCTGGCCCTCGGCGCCACCCGCTGGGAAATGATCAAGATGGCCGTACTGCCGTTCGCCCGCCCGGGGATTATCAGCGCGGTCATGCTGGGCCTGGGCCGCGCACTGGGCGAGACCATGGCCGTTGCCCTGGTGCTCTCCTCCGGCGCCCTGACTGCCAGCCTGATCCAGTCCGGAAACCAGACCATCGCTGCCGAGATCGCCCTGAACTTCCCCGAAGCGAGCGGCATCAAGGTCAGCACCCTGATCGCTGCGGGCCTGGTGCTGTTCATCATCACCCTGGCCGTGAACATGATCGCGCGCTGGGTCATCACCCGGCACAAAGAATTCTCGGGAGCCAACTAAATGACCGCCACGCTTACCCCCGTCCGCAGCAAGCGGTCGGCGCTCACCAAGGGCCAACTGCCCAAGTACGCTCCCTATGCCGTGCTGGGTGGGGCCCTGATCGTCGGCGCCGCCATCCTGGCCCTGATCGGCTTCAACCCGTTCGGCTGGGCCCTGGTCTCCGCGGTCCTGTTCGCCATTGGCCTGGTCTCGTGGAGCGCTGCCGTGGAAGGCGCACGCAAGGCCAAGGACAAGCTGGCTACCTGCCTCGTGGTTGGCTCCTTCCTGGTGGCGCTGCTGCCCCTGGTTTCCGTGATTTGGACCGTCCTGGTCAACGGCATCCCCGGGCTCATCGACCCCGGGTTCCTCACCACCTCCATGAACGGCGTCACGGGCGCCTTCGACAACAAGGCCGTGGAAACAGGCGCCCCCGTGGTGGGCGGCATCTACCACGCCCTCCTGGGCACCGTGCAGATCACCCTGCTGGCCACCATCATCTCCGTTCCCGTGGGCCTGCTCACCGCCATTTACCTGGTGGAATACGGCAACGACGGCCGCCTCGCCAAGGCCATCACGTTCTTCGTGGACGTCATGACCGGAATCCCCTCCATCGTGGCCGGCCTGTTCGCCGCCGCGTTCTTCTTCGTGGTGGTGGGCCCGGGCACCAAGACCGGCGCGGTGGCCGCCGTCGCGCTTTCGGTGCTGATGATCCCGGTGGTGGTCCGCTCCAGCGAGGAAATGCTCAAGATCGTCCCCAACGAACTCCGCGAGGCGGCGTACGCCCTGGGCGTGCGCAAGTGGCGGACCATCCTCAAGGTGGTTATTCCGACGGCGATCTCCGGCATCGCGTCCGGCGTCACCTTGGCGATCGCCCGGGTCATCGGTGAGACGGCACCCATCCTGGTCACCGCCGGCTTTGCCACCAGCATCAACTCCAACGTGTTCGGCGGCTGGATGGCCTCGCTGCCCACGTTCATCTACACCCAGATCCTCAACCCCACCTCGCCCTCCAACCCGGACCCGTCCTCGCAGCGGGCGTGGGGTGCGGCGCTGGTGCTGATCATCCTGGTGATGGTCCTGAACCTGGCGGCACGCCTGATCGCCAGGATCTTCGCCCCCAAAGCAGGCCGGTAACCGGGGGGCCGGCAGCCTGTCCGGCCCCGCCTTCCGCCCCTCCACGGCGGATCCTAGACTTCAACCCAAACCCAGCAAGTGAAGGAACACCATGTCTAAGCGCATCGACGTCAAGGACCTGAACGTGTACTACGGCGACTTCCTCGCCGTGGAGGACGTCAGCATCAACATCGAGGCCAAGTCCGTCACCGCGTTCATCGGCCCCTCCGGCTGCGGAAAGTCGACCTTCCTCCGCACCCTGAACCGCATGCACGAAGTGATTCCCGGCGCCCGCGTCGAGGGTGAGGTCCTGCTCGACGGCGACAACCTGTACGGCCCCGGCGTGGACCCCGTGACCGTGCGCTCGCAGATCGGCATGGTCTTCCAGCGGCCCAACCCGTTCCCCACCATGTCCATCCGGGACAACGTTCTGGCGGGCGTGAAGCTGAACAACAAGAAGATTTCCAAGGGCGAGGCCGACGTCCTGGTGGAGCGCTCGCTCAAGGGCGCCAACCTGTGGAACGAGGTCAAGGACCGGCTGGAGAAGCCCGGCTCCGGCCTCTCCGGCGGCCAGCAGCAGCGGCTGTGCATTGCCCGCGCCATCGCCGTGGAGCCGCAGGTGATCCTTATGGACGAGCCCTGCTCCGCCCTGGACCCCATCTCCACCCTGGCCATCGAGGACCTCATCAACGAGCTCAAGGACCAGTACACCGTGGTGATCGTGACCCACAACATGCAGCAGGCGGCGCGCGTCTCGGACAAGACCGCCTTCTTCAACATCGCGGGCACCGGCAAGCCCGGCAAGCTGATTGAGTACGGCGACACCCACACCATCTTCAGCAACCCGGTGCAGAAGGCCACCGAGGACTACGTCTCCGGACGCTTCGGGTAAGCCGGTGCGGGACCCCTCGCGGCAGATCCGCTCGGCGGAGGCCCCCTGGCTCCGGAACTTGGCCCGGCCCTCGGACTCGCGGCGGCTGCGGGCCTGGAAGAAGGCGATGTCCTCTCAGAGGTCTGGCGCACCAGCTCGCACGCCGAAAGCATGCAGTGGGAACTGGACAACGCCCAGGAAGCCCTGCGGCAGGCTGTCCGCAACGCCTCCGCCGCCGGAATCGGGGCACAATGAGCTCCGCACGGCAGCGAACCTGACGCCGGACGAACTCACAGCCGTCCTGGTGGCCGCCCCTGGCACTCCCGCCGCCCTCCAGCTCTAGGCAACTTCAGAGCTGCCCGTGCCGCAGTGCACACCGATGGCCGGCTTCGGTGTGCACGGACTGTCCCTGTGCACCGAGGTTGCCCGTCACTGAGCAGGGTGGCCCGCCGGCCCATGCGGCGGAGTTACGGTCACTCCGGGACCTCCAACTGGAACCCGCAGTGGCACCGCAGGACCCGGGTGGGCAGGGAAACGGCATTGAGCCCGCTGCCAGTCCTGCTGCTGCGGTAGCACAGCCGTTCCACCTCGAGTTCGGCCTCCTCCATGGGAAAGCCGCAGTGGATGTAGTCGTCCCCGAAGAGGACAACCTTGGCCATCCACCGGACTTGGTTCAGCGCAGCCGCGACGTCAGTGGCGTAGGCGGTGTGTTCCTGGAACAGGTTGCAGTCGTCGCAGGTGTAGGAGACCGTGACCAGGTCCCCGCCCGCCGCGCCGATGGCCGTAATGGCATGGATGGTCAGCTGGTGCTCGGTTCCGCAGGACTCGCACTGGGGCTGCCGGGGCTGTGGCAGGGGGCGCCGGGAATTCGAGAAAGACATAACGCCTGCTCATTTCCGCATGGTGCATCCAGGCCGCCGTGTTGCTGCAGCGGTGCTCATCCGCAACCCTGCACACGGCGCGGACGCCGGTCCCCGGCACCATTGACCGGGGGCGCACTTCCGAATTTACTTCACGGCGGAATCCCTGTACAGGGGAGCTGAGCCCGCCTAAACGGAAATGGGCGAGAGTGCGAGCGCGAGCACGAAGGCCAGGGCGCAGGTGGCAAGGGGGGTCAGGGCCCAGAACCACAGGATCCGGATGACCAGCTTCCGGTTCGTCACGGAAAAGTGCTGGTTTTCCCCGGCTCCCAGCGCCCCGGCCGTCACCGTGTGGGTGGTGGACAGCGGCCAGTGCAGCCCGATGGCGCCCACAAAGAGCATCAGCGCGCTGAAGGTCTGCGCCACGGAGCCGCGCAGGGGATCGATCCTGGTGATCTTGTAGCCGATGGTGTGCGAGACCCGCCACCCGCCAAAGAGCGTACCGGCAGTCATCATGACGGCGGAGAGCGCTGCCACCCAGGTGGGGATCCCGCCGTCGGAATAGCCTCCCGCCAGGAGGGCCAGCAGGAGCACGGCGCTGACGCGCTGCCCGTCCTGCAGGCCGTGGCCGAACGCCACCGCACCCGCGGCGACGGCCTGGCCCCGGCGGAAGCGCTGGTTCACCACGTTGGGCTGCGTGTAGCGGGCCACCCAGGTGGCCGGATACACCAGGAGGAAGGAGCCGCTGTAGGCCACCAGCGGTGACAGCACCAGCGGCAGGACCACCTGGAACAGCAGCGACTGGTCCACACCGGCAACACCCGGGCCGCCGATGGCAAGGCTGGCAAGGCCCGCCCCGGCCAGTCCGCCCACCAGGGCGTGGGTGGACGACGCCGGAATGCCGCGCCACCACATCAGCAGCCCCCAGGCGCAGGCACTGGCCAGCCCGGCCGCCAGGATGGTGAGTCCGTCAGTGCCCGCCGGAAGGTTGATCCATGTCCGGCTCACGGCGACGGCGAGCAGGGCGCTGAGGAGGGCGCCGACAAAGTTGAAGAACGCGGCAAGGAGCACGCCGACGCTGGGGGTAAGCGCACGGTTCCGCACCGCCAGCGCCACGGAGGTGGAGGCGTCCCGGAACCCGTTCAGGAAGGCAAACGCCGCGGCCAGCAAAACCACCGCGCCGAAGATGACACCCGCCACTTCAGGACTCCTTGACGATGATGCTGCCTACCTGGGTGGCCACCCGCCGCATGTCCTTGGTGACCTCCACCAGCTGGTTGGCGATGTCCCGGTTGCGGGAGTACTGCGCCCACTTCATGTCCGCGATCATGTCCGCCACCCAGACGCGGTGGGTCCGCTCCGCCCGTTTGGCGAGGCGCAGGATTTCGATCCAGTAGTCCTCGAGGTCATCCAGGTCATTGAGCCTGCGCATCGCATCCACCGTCAGCTCGGCCTGCCGGCTGATGATCTCCAGCTGGTCGGCGGCACGCTTGGGCAAACGGTCCAGCTTGTACAGGGCCACCAGCTCCGCGGCGGCGTCCATCTTCTCCATGGCCTCGTTGAGGTACCGGGACAGTGCGTACATGTCTTCCCGGGGGAGGGGGTTCACAAAGCTGCTGCGCATGTGGGTCAGCAGCGCGAAGTGCAGTTCGGCGGACTTGGCCTCGATGTTGTGCATGTCCTCAACGAGCTTGCCGTGCTCGTCCGCAGGTACGCCGAGGATCTCGGCCAGGGTGGCGCTGGCCTGGACGATCTGTTGTGCCATCTGCGAGAGCAGCTTCAGCCCGGCGGGCTCCTGGGGAAAAAGGCGCAGCTTCACGTGTTTACCGGTCTCCGGGGAGTTATCAAGGCGGGGGTTGCTGCCGTGTGACTTGACCCCGGCGGGCAACTGTCCACTACTCTACCGGCCCGTAACTGCACCCCCAGAACCGGCCACATGGAGGAGGGCAGAAAAATGGTGCCGAACCGGATACGCCTCTCGGCGGTAGGCCGCTCTAGGCGGCTAATTGTTGAAGCCCGGGGGTTTCGCGGCTCGGCACCGGTTTCAGTCTTCTACTTACCCGGGCCCAAGTCAATCTTGACAGCAGGGACTTGCTTTGCCCCGGAGAGCGGGGGGACCAGCGGGGTGGGCAAACGAAAAGAGGGTTAGTCCAACTCGCCCAGGCGCCAGGCATTTGCAGCGTGTTCAAGGTCCTCGGCGGTCTTGACCAACTGGTGGGAGTTGCGGGTGAGCTTGCTGGCGTGTGCCTCGTTGGCGTGCTCCGCGCCGTCGGCGAGGGTGGCCTGGCCGAGTGCCACCACGCGGCAGAACGCGGCGGACCGTTCCAGCGCGACGTCGAAATCGCCGTCGAACGCGCCGGAGAGGATGGCGTCCGCCATGGCGCGCATTTCATCAGCACCCGGGGGCTCGGCCGCGCCGGCCACCACGTTGGAGACCTGGGCGGTGTCCCTGCCCGCGCGGAAGTAGACGGAGATGCGTTCGGGGTCCTGGACGGTGGCGGCGCGCAAGGCGTAAAGGCGCCACAGCGCCCCGGGAAGGGAGCGGGCCGGGCTCTCGGCCCACATCTCGGCGATGGCGTCCAGGCCCTGTTCGTCGGCGAGCTTCACCAAGCGTTCGGTAATCACAGGATCATCGCTGTCACGGCCGTGGCGGACCAGGGCCTGGGCGGCAAGGTGCGCGGCCTCGGACACGCGGGCAGGATCCGCACCGCCCGCGAAGGGCTCGAAATCCATCGGCGCGAAGGGCTTGGGCTTGTGGTGCCGGTTGCTGCCGCCGTACGGACTGGTTCCTGCTTGCTCGCTCATGCCCCCACGCTACTCCTGTGCCGCGGCGGAAATCGAGCGCCTTTGCGTTCGTCCCGGCCCGGCGGAAACGGTCCCCACCCTATGGAGAAAGCGGCCGACGGCGGCGTCCGGACCACGTGCCAAAGACGCCGGAACCATGGGTTAGAGTATTAACGTCCAGAAATGGATTGGGCCGGACAGGTGGACACAACGTGTTCGACTGGCCGGCAGGGGCCTTTAGCTCAGTTGGTAGAGCATCGGACTTTTAATCCGTGGGTCGTGGGTTCGAGCCCCACAGGGCCCACCCTTTCGCAGGTCAGACGCTTGTATCGTCTGGCCTGCTGCCGTTTCGGGGCGTGTCGGATTGGAAAAGTAGCATCTTATCTACTACTTTTAGGGAAGCACGAACGCACCTCCCCCAGAGTGCGCAGCAGCTAAAGAAAGACCCTCGCGGATCGAGTCAAGGACGTGAGGGCCTTTCGCTTTAACGCAGGAATCCTCCCGCGCCCCGCCTGCAACGGGCTTGCGGGCGCCCTGTCAGGCAGTCACAACTGTCCCGCTCCGCGGCAGTCCGCCTGGGAACGAGATGGGAACGGCGGAAGCCCGTTCGGGGTCCGCGGAGTCCATCGCCTGGATGTGCAGATGCGGTTCGGTGCTGTTGCCGGAGTTGCCGCACAGGCCTACAACATCGCCGGGGCGTACCAGCTGGCCCGGATGGACGCTGACGCTCCCGCGCTTGAGGTGGCACAGGGCGACGAACACGCCTTCGCTCCCGATGACCACGTGGTTGCCGGCCAGGCCCACCCAGCCTTCCCGTGCCCGCCCGGCCTGGGTGGCGGCATAGCCGATTGACGGGAAGCCGCGGAAAGCCGCATGGTCGGTCTCGCCGTCGTGGGCGACCTGGACCAGCCCGGACACCGGCGCCCTGACAGCCCTGCCGAACCCCGCGAAGTGTTCCGGCGGCTCGGGCCGGAACAGTGCGGCCAGGGTGATCCGGGCAGACCGCCCGTCTCCGTCCACCGGCGTGAAGTCGATCGCGTAGCTGCTGCCAAAAAGCCGCGTCCCGTGGCTGGGAACCCGGTCTGCGGGCGAGTTCTGAACCAGCCAGGGGCCCGTGAACGGGTACTCCAGCTGCACTGTCACTCCAGGTCCACCACGCGGGCCGGGTGCGGTGTTCAGCTGGCGGGGTCGTACTGGAAAGCCCGCACTTCCTGGGCGCAGCGGCAGGCCGCGGCGATTTTCGCGGCCCAGTGCAGCGCCGCATCGTAGCTGGGCAACTCCAGCACGGTGTAACCGCCTTCGATCTGCGCCGTCTGCGGGTAGGTTCCCTCCGTGACGGTTCCGCCGCCATCCACCATGACCGGCGGGACGCTCTCATCGATGCCGCCGCCGAAAACCCAGACGCCGGCGTCCTTTGCCTCCTGGACTACGGCATGCGCCGCATCGGCAACTTCCTGCAGGCCGCCGTCAGGGATGTCCATGACGCCGCTGGGAAACGAGATCAGGTACTTGGTCACTGGGCCGGCTCCTTCTGTGCAGACGCGGATCACCCTCATCCTTCCCACTGCGCCGGAGCCGCGCAAGCATCCATCCGCGATCGAACAGCAAAAATTTGCCCGCCGAAACACAGGCGGACGCAGGGGCCGCAACAGGCACAATAGGCACATGGCAAAAACCAGCAAGGGCCGGATGCCGCGCCTGGAAGACGTGGCCAAGGTGGCCGGCGTCTCCCACCAGACCGTCTCCCGGGTGGTGAACAACCACCCCAACGTCAGCAAGGCGACGCGGGAAAAAGTGGAGGCGGCCATCGCGGAACTGGGCTACCGCCGCAACACGGCGGCCCGGAGCCTGGTCACGCGGCGCTCGCAGACCATCGGCGTGCTGGCCAGCGAGCTCTCCCAGTACGGGCCGGCCAACACCCTGGTGGGGGTTGAACATGCCGCCCGCAACGCAGGCTATTTTGTTAGCATCGCCGCCCTGCGGGAAGTCAGCAGGGATGCCATCTCCGACGCCGTGGGCCACTTCATGGACCAGGCGGTGGACGGGATCGCGGTGCTGGTGCCGCATTCGGACACCCTCGCGGTGCTGGAACAGATGAATCTTCCCGTGCCCGTGGTGGCTGTGGGCTCCGCCGGCAGTGCTTCGGTGAGCGGGGCAATGGTGGACCAGCGCGCAGGGGCCAGGCTCGCCGTCGAACATCTCATCAGGGAAGGCCACCGGCAAATCGGGCACATAGCGGGCCCGCCGGACTGGACCGACGGCGCCGAACGTGCGGAGGGCTGGCGGGCTGCGCTCCGGGAGGCCGGGCTGGACGAGTCCCTGCTGGTGGAAGGGGACTGGAGCGCCGGCAGCGGCTACGCAATCGGACGGAAGCTGGCGGCCGGGCGCACCGCGACGGCCATCTTCGTGGGGAATGACCAGATGGCCCTTGGCCTGCTGCGTGCCTTCACGGAGGCGGGGGTGAAAGTGCCCGACGACGTCTCCGTGGTGGGTTTCGACGACCAGCCGGAGGCGGGGTACTTCACGCCCCCGCTGACCACCGTCCGCCAGGACTTCGAAGAGCTGGGCCGCCGCTGCATGGACATTATGCTCGAGGAAATCGAGTCGGGCGCCCCGGTGAGCTCCACCGTGGTTCCGCCGGAGCTCGTCCTGCGCGCCAGCACGGCCGCTCCGGCCTCCGCGTAAGGCCCCGGGCGGCCGCAAAAGGGCAGCCTGGAACTGCAGCAAAACCCGGATTAAAGAATCTCCATGAATCTGCATCCAAAACCCGGACTCCGCCGGTAGTAGGGGTGTCAGCAAAAAACGCCCGGCAACCGGGCCGTTCAAGGAGATGGACATGCGCAACACAATCTTCACCGCAGGTGCCGGTGCAGCAGCCATTGCAGCCGCAATCGCTCTGGCCGGTCCCGCCAACGCAGCAGACGGGGACGCCCAGCTTTCCGTGCTGCACGGGGTCCCCGGCCTGACCGTGGACGTCTGGGTCAACGGCGACCGCACACTTGACGATTTCACCCCGGGAACCCTTGCCGGTCCGCTGGCCCTTCCGGCCGGCACCTATGAGATTGCCATCACCGCAGCCGACGCCGCCGACGCGTCCGCCCCCGCCATTGGTCCCGTCAGCGTCAACCTGGCCGCCAACGGAAACTACACCGCCGCGGCCCACCTCGGCGCGGACGGCAAGCCCACGGCCAGCCTGTTCACCAACGACGTGTCCCAGATCCCGGCTGGCAAGGGCAAACTGACCGTCCGCCATGCCGCCGCCGCACCCGCCGTCGATGTCCTGGCCGGCGGTACCGCCGTCGTCACCAACCTGGCCAACCCGAACGAGCAGACCCTGACGCTCGATCCCGGGACCGTCCCGGCCGCAGTCGCCGCTGCCGGCACCACAACCCCCGTAATCGGCCCAGCCGATGTGGCGGTGGCCGAAGGGACCCACACCATCGTCTACGCCTGGGGCAGCCTGGCGGACCAGAACCTGAAGCTTGCCGTGCAGACCATCGAGGGCCTGCACTCGGCTCCGGCATCGGTGCCTGGCGCCCTCAACGGTTCCGCGGATGAAGACGGCGCGGGCTCCGCTGTTGTCACTGCCGGGCTTGGCCTGGCAGCCCTTGCCGTACTGGCCGGGGCGGTGGGTGTAACCCGCACGGTCCGCGCCCGCCGGGCAGAGCTTTAACGGTTCCGTCAGGACCGGCAAGCGCAGGGCCCGGCCGCGTACCCGCGGACGGGCCCCTGTGCCGGTTCCGTCAGTTGTTTGGTCCACGTAGGTTGCCAGGAAGGGCGGCGGGGATGAAGGCAAGCACGACGCCGGCAGGCGGGTACCGCCACCGGCATTCCTTGAGCGGCGCGGCGGCGCTGGTGGCCGGTGTGCTGGTTCTTTCCGGCTGCGGCTCCGCCAACCCCGCCGATTCCGGGCAGGCGACGGCTCCGGTCGGGGCCACCAGTTTGCCGGCTCCATCGAACGCCGCACCGCCGCAGGCCGCCACCCCGGCCGGAGCTGCCGCGTCCAGCCCAGCAAGCGTGTCACCGCCTGTTGCGTCGTCTGCTGGTGCCCCGTCTGCTGGTGCGCCGCCAGGGGCTGTCCCGGTTCGGCCGGCAACCCTGCCGCCCACTGCCGTGGCGCCGGCGCCCACCTCGCTCACCGTGGCCGGCACGGCCATCGACATGCCGGTGGTGCCCGGGGGAGTGTCGGCCGGGGGAGCGATGGAGATTCCTGATGCGTTCGACCGCGCCGCCTGGTACAAGTTCGGCCCGGCCCCCGGGGCAGCCGGAGGCACAGCCGTCATTGCGGGACACATCGACACTACATCGGACCGCGCGCCGTTCTCAGCGCTGAAGTCACTCGCGGCAGGGACTGTCATCCGCGTGGGACGCGAAGGTGCCCCTGCCCTCACCTACCGGGTGGTGGGTGTGGAACTGATGGCGAAGGACAAGTTCGACGGCACCTCGCTGTTCCGCCGGTCGGGACCGCACGAACTCAAGCTGGTCACGTGTGGAGGCAGATGGCTGGACGAGCGGATGGACTACAGCGACAATGTGATTGTCACCGCAGTCCCTGCGTGAGACCAGGTCCGGAATGAACCAGTTCCTGCAGGGCCGGTGGCCCGCCATGTATCTCGTCGCCGAAGCCGGGAGGGAGCCGCCTGTGACGCTTTCCGGGCACGCCTCCCACGGATGGGATGACCAGCTGACCGCGGCCTTCCAGTCCGGCGATGAGCATGCGCTGGCAGCGGCCTACCGCGAGTTCGCGCCCCTGGTGCACACATTGGCCCTCCGGTCCTTGGCGGACCGCGCTGCGGCGGACGACGTGACCCAGGAAGTCTTCATCCGGGTATGGCGCTCGCGGAGTACCTTCAACCCGCAGGTGGCCCGGCTCCCGGCATGGATCGTGGGGATCACCCGCAACGCCATTGCGGATGCCCAGCAGTCCTCGGCCCGTGAAGCGCGCAAGGCATATGCTGCTGCCGGAGCCGGCATGGCCGGGGATCCGGGGCCGGGAGCGGAGGCCGCGGAAACCCTGGCGGACCGACTGCTGCTGGACGGTGAACTGGAGAGGCTGGGCGAGCCCCAGGGTTCCATCATGAAGCTTGCCTTCTACGAGGACCTGACGCACGAACAGATCTCGCGGAAACTGGACCTGCCGCTTGGTACCGTCAAGAGCCACATCCGCCGCAGCCTGACCCACCTGAGAAGCAGATTGGAGGTAGACCATGCCGCATCTTGATCCGGAACAGTTGAGCCTCCTTGCCCTGTACGACGACTGGGAGGACCCGGCAGGCCGGGAACACCTCCTGGCCTGCCCCGAATGCGCCGCCGACTACGCTGCCCTGCGCCGCACGGTGGACGCGGTGAGGACAACGCCGGACACCAGCCGCCTGTCCGTCCCCGGGCCCCAGGTCTGGGCCGGAATCCATCGGGAACTTGGCCTGGCCGAGTCTGTGCGGGAGGACCCCCTCGCGTCGGAAGCGCCGAAGGAAGGCGCGGCCGGGGACGGCGCCTCAACTAAAGTCGCCGCAACTCCTGCGGCCACGCCGGCACCCGGGGACGTGCCGCCGTCGAACGTTGTCCCCCTGGGTGCGCCCAGGAACGGCGCCCGGACGAAGGGCGCCCGGCGCAAGGCCGTCTGGTGGCAGCACCCGGGGACGTGGCTGGCAACAGCGGCAGCCGCTGCCCTGGTGGTTTTCGGCGTTGTCTCAGTGATGGACCGCCCGCCCCAGCCGCAGGAACTGGCCGCGACGGAGCTGGCCCCGTTGCCGAAGCATTCAGCTGCGGGAACGGCCAAAGTGGTGGCGGCCGCGGATGGTTCCCGCAGCCTGGAGGTCAGCCTGGACAAGGATGAAGCCAAGGGCTACCAGGAGGTGTGGCTGATCGCCCCGGACCTTTCCAAGCTGGTCAGCCTCGGCGTCATGAACTCCACCTCGGGAACGTTCCAGGTGCCCGCCGGCCTGGACCTTTCCCAATACCCGGTGGTGGATGTGTCGGACGAGCCCATGGACGGCAATCCCGCCCATTCCAGCGTGAGCATCGCCAGGGGAACCTTTACGTCCTGATCCGTGCCCGGGCCCACGCGGAGATCCTGCCCGATTGAGCGACGGCGGCAGCGGCAACCAGAGCAGCACCGGCATGCAGGTACAGCATCAGGTGGAGGGAGTGCGCGGCAGGCGTACCGCCCGACGACGGCGCGTCCGGAGTGGTCCCGGCGCCATGGTCATGGCCCGGCAACGGGACGGCGGTGGCGGTTGAGAATGCGCTGAGGGCGAGGTGCAGGATTTGCTGCGCGACGGCGGAGGCCGCCAGGACAGCCCAGCCCGGCCGTTGCGGGGGTGCAAGCCGCTCCAGGAGTACGGCGCCAAGGCCCAGCAGCGCTGCCAGCGCAACCACGATGACGACGGCCGGCGACTGTCCTCCACCTGCAACATGCGCTGCCAGCCCCAGCAAGGTAGCGAATGGTCCTGCCAGCCAGGCAAGGGCACTGGTGCGGGTGCGCGGAACGGCTGACTGCGTGCTCTCCATCCGCCTGCCTCCCGCGCTCCTGGTCCTCATTGTTCCCTACCCATTCGGGGGCGGGTGAACCGAGCTGCGGGCTGGCTGGTGTTCGGGGGAGACTAGCGTCCGAAGTGCGAGTGCGGCGCGCCTTCCGGCAAGCGTTCCAAGATGTCTTCGGCCACCTTGCGCACCTTGATGTTCCGGTGGCTTGATGCCTTGGCGAGGATGGAAAACGCCTCCTGGTAGGAGCACCTGTTCTGGGCCATGATCACTCCGCAGGCCACATTGATGGAGGTGCGGGCGGCTGTCCAGCGCCGAGCGGAGGTCGGTGGCCAGCGAGCGGGCGGTGTGCAGGTTGATGGCCATCTGCAGGCTCTTGGTCGCCAAGGTGGCGAAGGTGCGTGCTTCGGCGATGACCTGGAGCGGGAAGGCCTTTGCGTCCTGCGCGAAGAAAGCAAGCGCCGCGCTTGACTGGCCAAGTTCCGTGTTGCCGGGGATCCCATCGTCTGCCGGGACGTCAGCGTCCATACGGAGCCGTACTGCAAGGGCGCTGCCGAACCCGGCTGACTGCAGCTGGCCAGAGTACTGGCGCCAGCGGAAATCCCCATTTCTCTGGAGCACCGCCACGGGGTGGCCGCCGGACATCACGTCGGTCACCGGCCCCTCGGCCGTGTCGAGTTCCCAGCCCAGCAGGCGGACCACTTCCCCTGAGGTTCCGGTGATGGCCGGGCTCCGCTTGGGCTGTCGCAGCACCAGGCCGCAGCCAACATCAAAGCCGGCGGTCCTGACCACGTGCGCGGCTGATGCTGCCACCAGCAGGTCCAGGGAATCGGCCAGGGTCTGTGCGCCGTTGACCAGGTCCAGCAAAAGGCCTGGATTCGTGGGGCTGGCATCGTGACCGGCACCCGGCAGGGGTGCGCGGCCCGTTCGGGCACCCGAAGGGGCAAGAGGGCCGGCGACGGCTGGGGGAGAGCCCTTGGTCTCGAAGGACTCCTCGTCGCCGGCCCCGCCTATTACCCGTGTCCTAGGGACCGGGAAGCCTGGGCCTGTGTGTCGTGCGCGCATTGCTGGTCCCACACCCCCCTAGTGAGCCAAGTACCGAGAACCAGAACAGGTCTTGTCTCTGGTAAAGAAACCTAATTGCCCGCCAGCCCCGGTGAACGCGTAGCTGGTACCTGTCTTTTCGATTAGGTAGTACTTGGAGGACCTGCGGCCGGACGTCATTCGATGGTTGCCGCAGGTCAAAAGGCCGTCCAGTCCCTGGCGCCCACCCGGAGGTATGCCAGTCGCTGCGGAAAAAACCCCTTGACTCGGGAAGGGTGACCCCCAAGAATATCTTCTATAACGTTGTAAAAACCAAACTGAGGATACCTTCGTGACCCAGCCAGAACCCGCTGCAGCAAAAATCACCATTGACCCCTCGTTCGCCGTGGGGCCCGTCCGCCGTCGTACGTTCGGAGCTTTCGTTGAGCACCTGGGCCGGTGCGTGTATACCGGCATCTTCGAGCCGGACCACCCGGACGCGGACGAGGACGGGTTCCGCAAGGACGTCCTGGCGCTGACCCGCGAACTGGGGGTCTCCACCGTCCGCTACCCGGGCGGCAACTTCGTCTCCGGCTACCGCTGGGAGGACGGGGTGGGCCCGGCGGACCAGCGGCCCGTGCGGCTGGACCTGGCCTGGCATTCCACCGACCCCAACAAGGTGGGCGTGGACGAGTTCGCCAAGTGGTCGGCCAAGGCCGGGGTGGAACCCATGATGGCCGTCAACCTGGGCACCCGCGGCGTCCAGGAGGCGCTGGACCTGCTGGAGTACTGCAACATCGACGGCGGCACCGCCCTTTCCGAGCAGCGCCGGGCCAACGGTGCGGCCGACGGCTACGGCATCAAGATGTGGTGCCTGGGCAACGAGATGGACGGTCCGTGGCAGATCGGCCACAAGAACGCCCTGGAGTACGGCCGGCTCGCCGCCGACACTGCCCGTGGCATGCGCATGGTGGAGCCGGACCTTGAGCTGGTGGCCTGCGGCAGCTCCGGGCCCACCATGTCCACGTTCGGTGAGTGGGAGCGCGTGGTCCTGTCCGAAACCTACGAATTGGTGGACCTGATCTCCGCGCACCAGTACTTCGAGGACTTCGGCGACCTGCAGGAACACCTTGCTGCCGGCCACAAGATGGAAGCCTTCATCCGCGACATCGTGAGCCACATCGACCACGTGAAGTCGGTGAAGAAGTCCACCAAGCAGGTGAACATCTCTTTCGATGAGTGGAACGTGTGGCACATGAGCCGGGACGAATCCAAGGTACCCACCGGCAAGGACTGGCCGGTGGCGCCGGTCCTGCTGGAGGACACCTACACGGTGGCGGACGCCGTGGTGGTGGGCGACCTCCTGGTCACGCTGCTCAGGAACACGGACCGCGTCCACTCGGCCAGCCTGGCGCAGCTGGTGAACGTCATCGCGCCCATCATGACTGAGCCCGGCGGGCGGTCCTGGAAGCAGACCACCTTCCACCCCTTCGCCCTGACCTCCCGGCATGCGTCCGGCACGGTGCTGCAGCTCGCCGTCGAGTCCCCGCTGGTCAGCGGCGGCAAGACCGAGGGCTTCGCTGCCCTGTCCGCCGTCGCCACGTATGACGCGGACAAGGGCGAGGCCGTGGTGTTTGCGGTCAACCGCTCGGCCGACTCGGCGCTTACCCTGGACGCCGCGGTGGCCGGCCTGGGCAGCGTCCGCGTGGTCGAGGCGGTGACCTACGCCAACAAGGACCCGTATTGGCAGGCCAGCGCGGACGATTCCACCTCCGTCCTCCCGTCGGAGAACGGAACAGTAAAGGTCGACGGCGGCCGGCTGACCGCCGAGCTTCCGGCAGTGTCCTGGTCCATGATCCGGCTGGCCGTCGAGGCCTGATCCAACCGGCTGGAAGGGCGGGGGCGACCTTGTGACGACGGCGGCCCGCAGATGGGAGGATGGACGGCATGGAACTGCACATCACGGGGGATCCCGCTGCGGACAAGTTGTTGAGTGAGGACGCCTTCGCCCTGCTGACCGGCATGTTGCTGGACCAGCAGGTCACCATGGAATCAGCCTTTGCCGGTCCGGAAAAGATCCGGACCAGGATCGGGTCGCTGGAGCCAGGAGCCATTGCCGCCCATGATCCCGCCGCGTTCGTGGAGATGTTCAAGGAGCGCCCCGCCGTCCACCGCTTCCCCGGTTCCATGGCCGCGCGCGTGCAGGCGCTCGCTGCCGCAGTCCAAAGCGAGTGGGACGGCGACGCTGCGGCCATCTGGACCAAAGGTTCGCCGGACGGCGCCGAGGTGCTGCGCAGGCTCAAGGCACTGCCCGGCTTCGGGGAACAGAAGGCCAGGATCTTCCTGGCCCTGCTCGGCAAGCAGCGCGGCCTCGAAGCGCCGGGGTGGCGCGAAGCCGCAGGCCACTACGGCGAGGACGGCAGCTACCTGTCGGTGGCGGACATCGTGGACCCGGAGTCCCTGGCCAAGGTCCGCGCCAGCAAGCAGGCCGCCAAGGCCGCGGCGAAGGCAGGAAAAGAACGTTAATGGCCGTCACCATGAATGACGTTGCGAGGGCTGCGGGTGTTTCCCTCAAGACGGTTTCCAACGTCCTGAATGACTACGAGTTCATCCGCCCGGCCACCAAGCAGCGCGTGCAGGATGCCATCGCGGAGCTGGGCTACGAGGCCAACCTCACCGCCCGCAGCCTCCGGTCCGGGAAGACCTCCATGCTGGGCCTGGTCCTGTCCGACCTCTCCGCGCCCTACTACGCAGAGCTGGCGTCCAAGCTGATGAAGGCCGCCTCCCGCCACGGCTACAGGGTGATGGTGGAACAGTCCGACGCTGAGGCTTCCGTTGAACTCGGCGCCCTGCAGGGGACCTTCCGCCAACTCACCGACGGTCTGCTGTTCACGCCCCTTGTGGTGGACGCGGACGCCATTGCCGAGCGCGCCGGCACGAAGCCCCTGGTGATGCTTGGCGAGCACATCATGGACCCGCGCTTCGACCTGGTCACCATGAAGAACGAGGAAGCAGCAGCCGCGCTCACCCGGCACCTGCTGGCGTCCGGCCGCCGTCGTATTGCCGTGGTCGGGGCGAACACCGGGGAGTCCGCCGGGACGGCAGGCCTGCGCCTGAACGGCTACCGGAAGGCGCTGGGCGAGGCAGGGGTTCCGTACGACGCCGCGCTGGTCGCCCCTGCCGAGTGGCGCCGCGACACAGGTGCTGCCGCCGTCGCCGGGCTCCTGGACGGGGGAGTGGAATTCGACGCGGTCTTCGGACTCAACGACGTCCTGGCGCTCGGTGCCATGCACGAACTGCTGATCCGCGGGGTGAAGGTTCCGCAGGACGTGGCGGTGGCCGGCTTTGATGACATTGACGAAGCCCGCTTCGCTTCACCGTCCCTGACCACCGTCTCGCCGGGGATGGACGAGATCGCGGAGCGGTCCATCAGCCTGCTGCTGGACCGGATCGCCGGCCGTGAGACGTCCGAACACGGCGTTCATGTTGAGGCCGGCTTCGAACTCGAAGTCCGGGAGTCCGCGCCCTAGCCGAGCTGCCGCTTTTTTTCGTCACCGGCCCCGGACCCGGGTTTCGCCCGCGCTGCCGGCGGGTACCTTTCAGAGAAACCGGCTCAACGAGGAAAGGTGCCACATGATTGCCCTCCTGGTCATCGACATGCAGAACGCATTCTTCGAGACACCCGAACTGGCAGCCCAGCAGGAACGGGTGGTCAGCGAATGCAACAGGCTGCTGGAAGGGTTCAAGGCAGCCGGACACAATGCCCTCCTGGTGGGCACTGAACACGAGCGGGACAAGTCCACCTGGACCCTCAGCATGCTCGATGACGACCAGGGCTTCATTTTCCGCGGCAGCGAGCAGGCCCAGTCGGTACCGGGCCTCATGACCGAGGACCTGCCCCAGTTGAACAAGACCAGGGACAGCGGCTTTGTGGGCACCAATTTGCTGGCCCGGCTGCGGAACTGGGGCGCCGACGAGGTGGTTCTCGCCGGCGTTTCCACCCACAACTGCATCGCCCAGACCGCTGCCGACGCTTTCGCGCATAACATCCGGGTCACCTACGCCAAGGACGCCATGGCCTCCGAATCCGACCAGGACGCCGCCGACATGCTTCGCATCCTCTCCGCCACCTACCGCCAGCCCATCCAGTCCAGCGACGAGATCCTCGCCCGCCTCAGCGAGGCAAAGTAGCCGCTGAGTCTCCCCTGCTTTAGGGAAGGACGACGGCGTGTCCCGGCCAATCGCCGTCGTGCCCCTGGGCGCGGTGCCAGCCCCGACGGCCGGCACCGCGCCTTCTGCTTTTGCTGGCTAATAACCAGGTTTAGCCGAAGTCAGCTACGTAACTCGGCACGCCGACGGCGTCCGTGGACACCGGTGCTCCGGTGTTGTTGACAACGTGGTCCAGTGTTCCGGCACCGAGGTTCACCGTCAGCAGGCTGTGCAGCTTCACGCCGGGCGTCACCGGGACCTCGAAGCCGCGGGTGGCGTGGATGGTGGGGTCCACGTTGTTGTACACATAGCTGCCGCCGCCCCAGAGTTCATGGGTTTTGACGGAGTCCGAGACCTTGTACCCGGCCCAGCCGAGGACCCCGTCGTGCTGCCACGCAGACTGGTTGGGGGCGTCGTAAGGCAGTTCGTTCTGGAAGAAGACGGTCTTGCCGTCTTCACCGTTCCAGATGACGTTGTACTCCTGGTAGTGCTCCACGAACAGGCCCGTGGCAGTGACGTTGTCGCCGTTGACGACCACGCCGTTCCTGCCGGTGTTGCTGGTCCAGCCCACGCCGTTGCCGTGGTCCGCGCGCCAGGCCCAGATGTGGTCCAGGAGGACATTGTCGCTGTTGACTTCCAGGCTGACCGAGGCCTTGCCTATGTGGGGCCCGCCGATGCGGAAGAAGACGTCATGGAGCGTGGTGGGGTTGGCCGGATCGCTGTGCACGGCCGAGTTGCCCGGCCCACCCCCTGCGCCCGGGATCGTCCTGCCGATCCGCATCAGGGCGGGAGAATTTACCTCGCCCGCGTCCATGGTGACGGCGGCGATGTCCACGCCGGGGACGTCCGCCACGGTCAGGGGAACTGATCCGTTGACGGCCGTCAGTGTTGCCATTCCAAGTCCAAGGACCACCGTTCCGGCCCGCTTGACCTCGATGCTCCGGTCAACGTCGTAGACCCCGGGGGTAAGGAGCAGGTTCTTTCCACGGGCCAGCTGGCTGTTGATGGTCTGCACTGAATCGCCGGGCCTTGCGATGTAGAAGTCGGCCAACGGTATGCTGCTGCCCGCAGTGGGACCGTTTTCCCACGTGGTGCCCGCAGAGTCCTGGCGGACGGCGGGTACGAACACGCTGTACCCGCCGGCCGGATCCACCGTCAGGTAGGGCTTCTCCCGGCTGATGGGAGTCTTGTCCAGGGTGGTGTACGGCGGGTCCGGGAAGGAGTCTGCGGGCGCACCGTCTACGCCGGAGAAGACCTGGTTCCACACTCCGTTGGACCAGCTTCCGATGCTGCTGTTTCGCACCAGGTACTGCTGCTGCGACCCATTGATGACGGCGCCCGTCTTGGAGTCCGCGATGAAGCCGCCGCTGGCGTATTGCGGGCCGGCGGTGCAGTAGTCCATCAGGGAGAGGTTGCCGCCGGTGATGTTGACCCTGCGCATCGGCGAGGCCTGGGAGGCCGCCCAGAAGTTGGCGGAGCTGCGGCAGCCTTCGAGACCCGTGACATTGATGGTGAGGTTGGACAGCGAGCGCCAGAAGTTGTTCAGGGCGATGCAGTTGTCCGCGGTGAGGCACCGGTTGTAGACGTCCACGTGCCCGTTGATGGTGACATCCGTGGGAGCAGCGCCTAACCCGGCCACCTCAGTGGAGTAGCCCACCTGGACGATGAGCGGCTCTTCGGGAGTGCCGTAAGTTCCCGGCTTGAACAGCAGTGAGTAACGCTTTGAACCCATTTCATCGTCCACCTGTTGGGCGGCGATCGCATCAACCGTGGCCTGGATCTGCGCCACCGGCATGCCGGGGTCGAAGACGTACGTATTGGGTCCGAACGGGTTCTGCGGTGTCTGTGCCGGGGGCGTTGGCGACGCCGGTGCCTGCTGTGCTGGTGCCGTGGACGGGGCTGACGGCGCGGCCTGTGCCGGAGCGGTCCCGCCGGCGGCGAAAAGTCCAACGAGAAGGGCGGTGGCGGCGGCAACGGTGCCTGGACGATGCCGGCGCTGGGCCGGGAATGGTCTGGGTGCGTCAGGGCGTAAGGCTAGCGGCATTGCTGGTCCTGTCATTCGATAATGGACGACTCCGTCAGCTGCGGTGGGCAACCATGGATCCGGTAGTGAGAGCGCTCCCACCGGTGAAGAGTAGCACCGCCCTTCAGCGCCAGCAAGGGTTGCGCAAGCGTCCGCATACCCATGGGTGTCGTAATGTCGGTGGAGTGAACCAGAAGATCACCCGGCCTGCGGCAGTCAGGGAGGGACGGCCGAATCCGACCCTGGAGGACCTCGCGTCAGCTGCCGGGGTGTCACGCTCCACGGCTTCCCGTGCTATCAACGGCGGATCGAAGGTGAGCGCGCAGGCCCAGGCCGCCGTCGACGCCGCCATTGTGGCACTGGGCTACACCCCCAACCGTGCTGCTCGGAGCCTGGTCACCCGGCGGACGGGATCAGTGGCCCTTGTCATCCCCGAACCCGACGCCCGGGTGATGATGGACCCGTACTTCGCGGCCGTCATCACGGGGGTGAACCAATCCCTCCGGGACACCGATCTGCAGCTGGTCCTCTTGATGTCCCGGGCGGGGGACGATTCTTCCCGGACGCTCCGCTACCTGCGCGGCGGCCACGTGGACGGCGCCATCGTCGTGTCCCATCACCGTGCCGATGACTGGGTGGAAAGCCTGGCTTCCACCGGGCTGCCTACCGTCTTCATCGGCAGGCCGTGGGACGGGAAGTCCGGGCTTCCGTTTGTGGACCTGGACAACTTCGAGGGCGGCAGGCTGGCGGCCCGCCACCTTGCCGGCATCGGCCGTACCCGCCTCGGAACTGTTGCCGGCCCCAGCGACATGACGGCCGCCGTCGACCGGCTGGAAGGCTGGATGCAGGGGCTCAAGGAGGCCGGCCTGCAGCCCGGGCCCGTCGTTTACGGGGACTTCACGACGGCGGGCGGCGCGGACGCAGCGAGGAGCCTTTTGGCCCGGGCGCCGGAGCTGGACGGAGTTTTCGCTGCCTCGGACCTCATGGCGCTCGGCGTGGTGGACCTGGTGCGGGGCATGAAGCGGCGTGTGCCGGAGGACGTTGCGGTTGTGGGCTTCGACAACCACGCCATCCTCAGTGCGGACGGACTCGGCCTTACAACGGTTGCCCACCCAGTAGCGGAAATGGCCGCAGCAGCAGGACGCCTTTTGGTCAACGCCATTGAAAATCAGGGGCAGCAACTGGAACCGGTCATTTATCCGGCGGAACTGGTGGTGCGCGGGAGCACCTCCGGTTGACTGCCAGGCTCCCCGGGTGCGTTCAGGGACGGAGTCAGGCGGCCATTCCGCCCTTCGTCTTCCGGTGTTGCCGGTGCCTTGCCGGGGCCAGCCGTGTATGCGCTCCGGCGAGGACCTCACTGCCATCGGGTACGGTGCTGTCGGAATCCAGGTGGACGCCATGCTCCACCAGGACGCTGGAGCCGATCCGCGAATGGCTGCCAATGTGCACGCGGTTGCCGATAACTGTGCCCCGTCCGATGCGCACGCCGTCGCCAATCACGGTGCGGTCGCCAATCACCGCGCCCCTGTCGATCCAGGTTCCGTGTCCAATCCGGCAGCCTGAGCCCACCTGTGCCCCGTGCTCCACATAGGTCATGGGGCCTATCCGGGCGCTGTCCGCCACGCTGGCCCCCGGAGCTATGAGGCCGCCGCCGTTGTCATGGCGGCTGTACCGGGTGACCTTCCCGGCGTCGTCCTCGACTGACACAAACTTTGCGGTCATTCCATCCCTCGATACCACCGCGGTTATTTACCGCGCAGTAGGTTAACGGCCGGAAGGGCGCCGGGATTCCCGAACAGGACCCAGAAAAGGAGGTTAAGCCACCAGGTTGGCGGCGGCGGAATCCATGTGTTCCAGGATGGTCTTTCGGGCCAATGTGGCGTCACCGGTGTCGATGGCGGCCACGATGTCCTTGTGGCGGTCCACGCTCATGTTGCTGACCCCCTTCTCCTGGCCGGCGAACATGATGGACATCCGGATGGAGCCCTCCAATGATTCCCAGGAGTGGAGGAGTGTCTCGTTTCCGGTGAGCCGGCAGAGCGTCCGGTGGAACTCAAGATCCGATTCAATGCGTTCCTTGAGGGTGCCCTTGGTGGTTTCGGTCATCGCGTCGATGGCGCTGTGCAGCGAGTCGGTGACGTGCTGCCGGTCAGGAAGTTCGCAGAGGGTCCGCGCGGCCAGTGATTCCAGGGCGGCCCGGACGGCGAAGATGTCCCGGATTTCCTTTTCGTCCAGATGGCGGACGGAGAGCCGGCCGCGGGGTCCGGCGGACAGGAGGCCTTCCTGCTCCAGCTGGCGGAGGGCCTCGCGGAGGGTGCCGCGGCTGATCTGCAGCATCTCGGACAGTTCGGTTTCCACCAGGTGCCGGCCGGGTTCCAGCTCACCGCTGGTGATGGCGGTCCTCAGCGCCGAGAGCGCCTGCTCGCGCAGGCTTTTCTTTTCCAGTCCCAGCAGCGGGGCGGTCAGTCCGGCCATGGCTTCTGTCCTCAATGTCATAAGTCGACTGTTTACAGTCGGTAGTGGTTTCGATAGTACGACAGAAAGCGCGGCACTGGCCGGGACCGGTGCCGCGCTTTCCGGATTTGTCCTGCTGCCCTTAACCGAGTTCGGCGAGGACCTTGGCCACGATGCGGTCCACCGAAAGGCCGTAGCGGTCGTGCAGGGTGGGAAGTGCGCCGGCGTCGAGGAACTGGTCCGGCAGTCCGATGGGCACCACGCGCTTGCCTACTCCGGCGGTGACGACGGCGGAGGCAACAGTTTCGAACAGGCCGCCCACCATGGAGTGGTTCTCCAGGGTGACGGCCAACCGGTCGGTGTTGACCTCCTTGAGGACGGTCCCGGCGTCGAACGGCTTGATGGTAGGGGTGTGCACGACGGCGACGTCCACGTTGTGTGCAGCCAGGGCCTTGGCTGCCTGCAGGGCGCGCATGGTCATCAGGCCGGAGGAAATGAACACCACGTCGTTGCCGCCGCGAAGCACCTTTGCCTTGCCGAGCTCGAAGGTGTAGTCGTACTCGTCCAAAACCGTGGGCACGTTGCCGCGCAGCAGCCGCAGGTAGGTGGGACCTTCGGAGGCTGCGAGCTGCGGGACGGCCTGCTCGATGTCCACTGAGTCGCAGGGGTCCACGATGGTCAGGTTGGGCATGCCGCGGAAGATCGCCATGTCCTCGGTGGCCTGGTGGCTGGGACCGTACCCGGTGGTAAGGCCGGGCAGGCCGCCCACGATGTTGACGTTCAGGTTCGGTTCCGCAGCGTCGAGGCACAGGAAGTCATAGGCGCGGCGGGCCGCGAACACGGAGTAGGTGGACGCGAACGGAACCAGGCCGGACTCGGCCAGGCCGGCGGCGGCGCCGAACAGCAGCTGCTCCGCCATGCCCATCTGGAAGAACCGCTCCGGGAAGGCCTTGGCGAAGATGTGCATGTCCGTGTACTTGCCCAGGTCCGCGGTCAGGCCCACGATCTTGTCGTTCTCCTGTGCGGCCTTGACCAGGGCATGCCCGAACGGTGCGTTGGCGGTCTTCTGGCCCGGGTCGGCGAAGGAGGCGATCATCGCCGAGGTCTTCAGCTTCGGCTTGGCGGCTGCGGTGGTGGCTGCAGGTGCCGAAGCGGCCTTGGTGGTGGTGCTCATGCTGAAGCCTTTCCTTGGTAACCGGCGGTGAGCTGTTCGCGGCAGATCTGCCATTCGTGTTCTTCGATGCGCATGAAGTGCGCCTTTTCGCGGTTTTCCAGCAGCGGCACGCCGCGGCCCACCTTCGTGTCGCACAGGATCACGGAGGGACGCCCGACGGCGCCGGCCTGGGCAGCTGCGTTGTCGAACGCTTCGAGCAGCGCGCCGACGTCGTTGCCGTCCACCCGCTGGGTGTACCAGCCGAAGGATTCCCACTTCTCCGTGACCGGCTCGGTGCGCAGGACCGTTTCCGTCTTGCCGTCGGCCTGGAGGGCGTTGATGTCCACCATGGCCGTCAGGTTGCCCAGCTGGTGGTGGTGTGCACCCATGGCGGCTTCCCAGGTGGAGCCTTCGTCCAGCTCGCCGTCGGAGAGGAAGTTGAACACCCGGGCGGAAGAGCCCTGGTAGCGCAGGCCCAGGGCCATGCCGACGGCGATGGTCAAACCGTGCCCCAGGGAGCCGCCGGAGATTTCCATCCCCGGGGTGTACGTTGACATCCCGGACATCGGCAGCCGGGAATCGTCCGAGCCGTAGGTCTCCAGTTCCTCCACCGGGACGATGCCGGCTTCGGCGAGGGCCGCGTAGTGGCCGATGGCGTAGTGGCCGGTGGAGAGCAGGAACCGGTCGCGGGCTTCCCAGTGCGGGTCCTCGGCGCGGAAGCGGAGCTGGTCACCGTAGACCGTGGCGAGCATGTCCGCAGCGCCCAGGGCCTGGCCCACGTAGCCCTGGCCCTGCACCTCACCCATGTTCAGGGCGTGGTGCCGGATCCGGTACGCGGCGGCGCTGATCTGGTCCACCCGCTCCGGGGTCACTGCGGTCTGCAGTGTTTGTCCCTGCGGGGCGGCGTCCTGGACGGTATCTGTAGGCATTGCTTGCTCCGTGGTCGTTTCGTGCGTGGTGGTCATTCAGGCGTTGACGGTGTTGGGGGTGCTTTTGGTGGCTTCCTCAGCCAGTTCGCGTTCGCGCTTGCCCCAGGTTTCCCGGGTGGCGACGGCGGCCCAGAGACCGATCAGGGCATAGCCGCCGAAGAGCAGTGCCGGGCCCATCCAGCCGAAGCTGACGAACAGCAGGGTGGTGATGAACGGGGTGAAGCCGGACACCATGGCCGAGATTTGGTACGCCAGGCTGGCGCCGGAGGCGCGGGTCTTGGCCTGGAAGAGTTCCGGGAACCAGGCGCCCTGGGCACCGGCCAGGGAGTTCTGGCATACCGCGTAGGAGATCACGATGGTGAGGATGATGGCGATGAACAGGCCGGTGTTGACCAGCAGGAACATCGGAATGGCGAACAGTGCGGCGAAAGCGGTGGACCAGACGTACAGCGGGCGGCGGCCGATGCGGTCCGTCAGTGCGGCCCAGGCCTGGGTGGCGAAGATGCCGATGGCCGAAGCGATGCAGAGGGCGATCAGGGTCTGGCTCTTGTCCGCCAGGTGCTGGCTGTTGAGGTAGGAAATCATGTAGGTGATGGACACTGCGTAGCCTGCGGTCTCGGCGATGCGGAGGCCGATGCCCTTGACGATGTTGCGCCAGTCGGTCTTGATGACCTCAACGATGGGGGCCTTGACGATGGCGCCGCTGTCCTTTACCTCATCGAACACCGGGGACTCGGGGACCTTGGAGCGGATGACCAGGCCCACGATGACCAGCAGGATGCTTGCCAGGAACGGGATGCGCCAGGCCAGTTCGTTGCCGAGCTGGACGCTGAACAGGAAGGTCAGGTTGGCCAGCAGCAGGCCCACGGGGAAGCCGGCCTGGACGATGCCGGTGTACTTGCCCTTGGCCTTCCAGGGTGCGTGCTCATAGCTCATCAGGATCGCGCCTCCCCATTCCGCGCCGAAGGCAAGGCCCTGGACGATGCGGACAAACACGAGGAGTGCGGGAGCGAGTAGGCCGACCGCAGCGTACGTGGGGAGCAGGCCGATGGCGAAGGTGGCCAGACCCATCAGGATGAGAGAGGCGACAAGGACGGGCTTGCGGCCCACCTTGTCACCGAGGTGGCCGCCGATGATGCCGCCCAGCGGGCGGGCTGCGAAGCCAACGCCAAGGGTGGCGAAGGAAGCGAGCGTGCCGGTGACGGGATCTGTTCCGGGGAAGAATGCTGTGCCGAAATACAGTGCGGCAGCGGTGCCGAAGCCGATGAAGTCATACGTCTCGATTACGGCCCCCACGCCGGATCCGATGGCAACTCGCCTTGCGTCCTTGGTGCCGTGGACCGGACCGCGCATGGTCAGAGCATCTTTGCTCATGGTGGTTCCCTTTCGAAAAGCGGCTGGAGGAGATCCGCCGCTGTCGACTGTTAACAATTAATGGCTCCAGTGTGACCCACATCATCCCCACTGTCAACAGTCAACTGTGAGAGTTGACTGTTGACAGTTAACGCCGCTACTGTGGTGCCCATCACTAAAGCTCGGCACGAACCAGAGGATCAACGATGTTCCATTCCAGACTCGGGTGTTCATCCATCAGCTTCCGGCACGAGGACCTGGGCGGGGCCCTGCACACCATGAAGGAACTGGGCTTCGAAGAGATAGATCTGGGGGCCCTCCCCGGCGTTTGCGATCACGTTCCCTATGAACTCGACACGGCCGCGGTGGAGGCTGTCTCCGCCGAGGTCAACGCGTCCGGACTGCGGGTCCGCTCGGTCAACGGCGACGTCGGGGACCTCAATAAAGTGCTCGACGCCGACGGGCACGCAGCGCGGGAGCGCCACCTTGACGCGCTGCTCAGCCTCACCGCCAACATCGGCGCGAAGGCCCTCGTCCTTCCCTGCGGCGCACTGGACCACACCCCGGTCCGGAGCGTCGAAGAGGATCTGGACCTCGTTGCCGCCCAGCTCATTGGTGCCGGACAGCGGGCGGCGGAGTTCGGCGTCGAACTCTGGACAGAATCCCTGCACTTCTTGCGGTTCTGCTGGAACCTGGAACGCGCGGGACTCCTGGCCGACCGCCTTGCCGGTTCCGGCGTCGGGATCGTCATGGACTTCAGCCACATTGTGGCTGCCGGGGAGGATATCCAGGCCTACCTGGACCGGCACACCGGCCGGATCAGCCACGTCCACCTGCGCGATGCCGTGCCGGGGAACATCAACCTCAGCGTCGGCAACGGGGACGCCGACTTCGCCGGCGGCCTCAAGCGGCTCGCCGCAGACGGCTACACCGGCCACTTCTCGCTCGAACTGGAAACCCGGGACGTCACCAACGACGAACGCCCGGCCGCCGCCGCCAAGGCAGCAAGCTTCATCACCGACCTCATCTGAGCCCCACCTGCGTAGATGCCGTTGGGGACCCCATAACGACAACTACGTGGGCCCCTGCCGGCGAGGGCCCCGACCTGAGCTTGCGAAGGTTGGGAGCCGGTAGGGAGCAATCGATCCACCCAAACAAGCGATCCACCAAAACAATTCAAGGAGCACCACCATGACCACCATCCAGCGCACCGCCGTCCTAACCGGAGCAACCTCCGAGCGGGGCATCGGCATCACCGCCGCCCGCCGCTACGCACGTGAAGGGTGGGGCATCGTCATCCTGGACCTCGACGGCGAGAAGTCCGCCAAGGTCGCTGCCGAGATTGGCAACGAATTCAACGTCCCCGCCTTCGGCCACGAGATCGACGTTGCCAACGAAGCCTCAGTCACGGCAACCCAGGCCGCCGTCGCCGCCGAAGTTGCCGCCGGCAACCTGCCGCCCGTTGGCGCCCTGGCCAACATCGCCGGCATCACCTCGCCCATCCCGTTCCTGGAGACCACGCTCGAGCTGTGGCACAAGGTCATGGACGTCAACGCCACCGGCACCTATCTGGTGACCAAGGCCTTCCTGCCGGACATGATCGAAAACGGCTGGGGCCGGATCGTGAACATGTCCTCCGTCTCGGCGCAGCGTGGCGGCGGCGTCTTCGGCAAGGTCCCCTACTCCGCGGCGAAGGCGGCAATCCTTGGCTTCACCAAGGCGCTGGCCCGCGAACTGGGCGCCACGGGTGTCACCGTCAACGCCATCACCCCCGGCGCCGTGGACACCAACATCCGCGTGGGCAGCACCGAGGAGCAGGAAGCGGCCATCAACGCGGGCATCCCGCTGGGCCGCAACGCCACTACTGAGGAAGTGGCTTCCGTGATCACCTTCCTGTCCTCGGAAGACTCGGCCTACCTCACCGGCACCACCATCGACATCAACGGTGGCAGCCACATCCACTGACAGCTCCGCGAACCCGGAGCACCAGGGAGTGCCATGAAGCCTTATCCTCACTATGCCTGGGCCCAGCTGATTGGCGTGCCGGTAGAAATCAGGCGTGATTCTGACGTTGTACGCTCCGGCGTGGTGGATGACGCCATGCCGGAGCCCGCCGCCTTGTGGCTCGCGGCTGACTCCGGCGGCGGCCGGGAACTGTTCACCGCCGCCGAGGGGTACCAGGTGTGGATCCTGCCGCAGCCACTGGATGGCAGGCTCTGCTACAAGATGGCAGCCGACCAGTTGCAGGGTGCTCCTACACTGGGACGATGATCACAGTCACCGGAAGTGTGGAAACCAACCTGCCCGCGGAGAAGGCCTTTGCCTTCATGAGTGAGTTTGAGAACACCAGCAAGTGGGACCCCAACACCCCCGTCATGGACAAGCTCACCCCGGGGCCGGTGGCTGTGGGGCACAAGTACCATGCCGAGTCCGAGTTCCGGGGAAAGCGCCAGACCCTGGTTTATGAGGTCATCGAGCTGACCGCCAACCACATCAAGCTGCGCGGCGAGAACAAGACGGTCACGGCCTTCGACTCAATCGACGTCAGCCCCAACGGGACGGGCTCGGTGGTGAAGTACACGGCCGAGTTCAGCATCAACGGGCCGGCCAAGATCATCCAGCCGCTCCTGAAGCCTGCCTTCAACTCCCTGCGGGACCCGGCGCTCAACGGGATCCGGGACACGCTTAACTCGCTGGCAGCATCCTGACCCCTTCAAAGAACTCCCTGATCCCATGCCGGGGGTCGGCCTCAAGGCGGGGCCCGTCGTCGAGCACCATGGTGGTGCCCTCCTGCCCGTACCCGGCCCAGGAAAGCCCCTCCGCGCCTGGATTTCCCGTGCGCGCGAAGGACGCCCAGGCTCCGCTCATGGCGTCGCTGAGTGGCTTGGGCGCTTTGCCGCGGGTGAGGAAGGCTGCTTCGGGAATGTCCAGGTGCCTGAAGACGAAAGGGATATCCAGGGCGTGGCAGGCGCCGAGCCTGCCGCCCATAGCGGGGCTGCGCCACGTGAACAGGTAGGCGAACGTGCTACCCGCCACGCCGTTGCGTTCAGCCAGCCGGCGCAAAGCCAGGAGCCTGTTGCTGGGTTGGCGGTAGACGGAATCGGCAATGGCGGACTCCAGCAGTTCCTTGCCTGACGGCGGGCGGTTCAATACCTGGGCAAGGGCCTCCGCATAACCCGGTGCCGCGGCAGCCGGAATCCCCGCCCCGGCCAGCACGGCGGCCGCGCGGTCCGGGTAGTCCGGATCATTTGCTGCAGGCGGGCGCATCTCGACGGCGAAGGAGCCCTCGTTGAGGTTGGTGCCGACCAGCAGGTCTACCCCTCTGCTGAGCCCGTTGCGGATACTGTCCAGTGGCGGCTCCGGCAGCGACGGCGTGCCCACCGTGGGCTGGAACGGCAGGGGAACCGCAAAGGATTCGGCAGCAACGCGCCGCTCCACGGCGGCCTGGGCCTCGAGCAGCCGCTCCACCGGGAGGGCCGGCAGCGCCTGGGCGGAGGAGGCGTCGAGGCCGCACAGCTCCAGGAACAGTGAACTGATGCGGGCGGACTCCTCCGGCCGGCGGTACCGTTCCGCGGTGCCGCTTTGCATGATGGCGCGACGGAACAGCCCTTCCGACGCCGGCATGCCCAGCAGGGTTCCGATCGCTGCGGCGCCTGCGGACTCGCCAAAGACGGTGACGTTTGCGGGGTCGCCGCCGAAGGAGCCGATGTTCCGGCGGATCCAGCGGAGCGCCTCCAGTTGGTCCAGCAGGGCAACGTTGGACGAGTCCTCGTACCCGGTACCCAGCAGGTCGGCCAGGTGGAGGAAGCCCAGGGCGCCCAAGCGGTAGTTGATGGACACCAGCACCACGCCCCCCGCGGCGGCCAGCCGGGCGCCGTCGTACATCGCGTCACTGTTGGCGCCCAGAAGGTAGGCGCCGCCGTGGATCCAAACCATTACCGGCCTGGCCGGGCCATCCGTCCCCGGTGTCCAGATGTTCAGGTTGAGGCAGCCGTCCTCGTCCCAGCTGCGCGGCTTGGCCTCCGGGGGCGCGGCGGACTCAGGGTTCTGGGGTGCAGCGGCGCCGGGTACGGTGCAGTCCAGCACTCCCTGCCACGGCTCCACCGGGACCGGCGGCCGGAAGCGGTTGGCACCCGACGGCGGCCCGGCATACGGGATGCCAAGGAACCGGTGGATAGGGGTCCCGTCAATGTCCAGGGCGGTGCCCCGGACGGATCCGACGGGGGTGGAGAGGCGCGTCATGGTTGACAGGTTACGGCGTCGGCGCAGGTAGGCTGGCATCACCGTCCGGCAGTGGGCGGCCACGAACTGTGGCTATAACTACTGTCCGGGAGGTAAAACCCGTGCTCAATGCCGGCGTCCCTGAAGGTGAGAACTTCGCAGACGTTGCACTGCATCTCCAGGAGTCGTTCCTGCAAAACCCCGAAGTTGAGGCATTCCTTCGGAACCTGGCGGAATATGCCGCATCCAGGCTCGGCTCTCCGGATCACGAATGCACCTGCGAAATTATGATACTGCGGCCCAAGAAACCCGTGGCCAGTGCCAGCAGCAACGCCGGCGCACCACTGATTACCCTGCTGGAGTCCGAGCAGGGCGACGGCCCGGGGCTGGCGGCCATGCGGACTGGCGGTACTGTGCTGGTGGCAGACCTGCGGCGGGAGCAGCGGTGGCCCGGGTACGTCCGGGCGGTCCGGAGGCAGGGATTCCTTTCGGTACTGAGCATTCCGGCAGCGCTGGAGGAGGACGCCCGGGGCGTTGTGACCTTCTACTGCTCCCAGCCGCTTGAAGCGGCCCATGACGGGATTCATGCTGCCGAGGCCTTTGTGCGGCGGGCATCCAAGGGCCTGAAACTCGCCCTGCGCATGCTCAAGCTGGAGGAGACCAAGGAGGGCATGAGCGCTGCCATGCAGACCCGCACCGTAGTCGACCTGGCCACGGGGGCCATCATGGCGCAGAACCGCTGCAGCCAGGCCGCCGCCTTCAAGCTGCTGCGGAACGCATCCAGCACCAGGAACATGAAACTCCGGGAAGTTGCCGCCGCTGTAATCACGTCAGTGGCAGGGGCCGCGGATACCTTCACCTACTTCGACGAGTAGGGGTCCTTCCGTTCCGGATCATGCCGCTCCGGCCGCAGCAGGAACAGGGCGGAGCCACTGAACGGAGCCCGCAGCGGCAGGCCCTCGGCAACGCAGTGCTCGTTCACTGCCTGCGCCAGCGCGTCGCGCTCCTTGGGGGAAAGGGTGGCCTCGCCTGCACAGTATTCCCTGATGAGCTGCTCGGAGGCATCCCCGCCCAGTCCAACAAACTCCAGCCACAGTTGCGCCAGATCCAGCCGGTGCTCCTTGATGACGGCACCTGTCAGCGCCTGTTGGTCCTCCGCTTCCATTGTCCCGTCCTAGCCTTTGGTTACACTTCTACGATTGGACTTCGGAACCGGCAGGCGGGCGGATGGGCGAATCAGGAAATATTTTGGCGCCACCGCCGCCCGCCGTGGGACTTTTGCCCCTAGGCAGTCATTCGCGAAAGCAGTCAACTTGAGTGTCTGGAGCAGGGACGACAACAGGAGGCAAGGACCATGGGCGCATGTGATGTCTGCGGCGGCAGCGAAGGCCGTATGTTCACCGTCAGCATGGGAAACCAGACCGGGACGTTCGACAGTTTCGAATGCGCCATCCACCTGATGGCTCCCGCCTGCGAGCACTGCGGCTGCCGGATCCTGGGCCACCCCGTTGAGAGCGAAGCCGGCATCTACTGCTGCCTCCACTGCGCCAGGGAAGCGGGAAATCCGCACCAGGCCGCCAAACCTGAGCATTCCACTGTGGCCGTCCCGGCGCAGGGTACGACGACGGACCAGGGTTAGCCCCGACGGCCCCAGGTGAGGTAAAGGAGAGTCGTGGCCGGTAACGGAAGCTTTCGAATCGTCGTGGGGGTGGACGGCTCCGACCAATCCAGGGCGGCGATGGACTGGGCCATCGAGGAGTCCAAGCTGCGCAAGGGGGAGGTGCAAGCGGTGACCGCCCGGAGCTTTCCCTACGTCAGCGACGCCATGGGCACCGCCTGGGACTACGAAATCTTCCAGAAGGACGCCCAGGCCATCCTCGAAGCCGAACTGGAACGCGTCAAGGACCAAGGGGTGACTGTCACCGGTCGCATTGTGGAAGGTAACCCCGCGTCTGCTCTCATCGATGCTTCCAAGGACGCCGACCTCGTGGCCCTCGGTTCACGCGGCCACGGCGGGTTCACTGGAATGCTGCTCGGCTCCGTGTCCCATCAAACCATCCACCACGCGCACTGCCCGGTGCTGGTGATCCGCGAACCTGCCACGGATTAGCCGCCGGCGCTCCTTCCCTTTCGGTCATTGGAAGTGCCGTCCTGCGGTTCTGCCGGTGCTGGGATGCTTGCCGGATGGACATGATTCGCATTGATCCGCGCTGCCGCGTTGTGATCGACAACGACTGGGCGGGCGACCCGGACGGGCTGGTTGCCCTGGCGCACCACGCGCTGTCGCCCGCCAACACGATCGTGGCGGTCACGAGCTCGCTGACCAACCCGATGTTCGGGCCGCCGGAGGGCATGGCACAACGAGGGGCAGAGTTGGCCGGCGAACTGCTGGGCGTCCTCAAGCTTCCGGAGTTGGCGGTGGTCCACGCCGGCCCCAACGCTCCCTTCACGGGTCAACCCCGGGGCAATCCTGCTGCGCGGGCGATTGTTGACGCAGCTGCCGCCGGGGGAGACCTTCCCCTGATCCTTGTATGCGCCGGCCCGCTCACCAACGTGGCCGACGCACTCCTGCTGGATCCCGACGTCGCTCGCTCCCTCACCCTGGCCTGGGTGGGCGGAGCCGCCCAGAACGAGGAGGAGTACAACTACTTCACGGATCCCGCCGCAGCGGACTTTGTGCTGGGCAACCGGGACCTTGCCGTGTGGCAGTTCCCGGCGGAGGCGTACCGGCGGGTTGTTGCCCCGGTGGCCGAACTTGACCACACGTTCAGGAACGCAGGCCCGGCCGGAACGTGGCTCTGGGAGCATTTCAACAACCTGGACGTGCCGGATTTCGTGAAGTTCGGGCCGCTGTGGTGCCTGGGCGACAGCGCACCCCTGGTGGTCACCGGCCTCGACGATGTCACGTCCACCTACGTCGAAACATCCGCAGAGCCCCAGCGGCGCACGTACACGTCGGTGGACACCAGGCTCATCATGGCCGACTTCGCCGCGAAGCTTCGCCTGCTTCAGTAGGCAACAACAATGGCCCGGACCGTCAAAGCTGGTCCGGGCCATTCACTGGGTGGTCGGCTGGGGGTCAGGCGGGCTGCGGGGCCCCGGCCTCGCTGTGCTGCCGGGCGAAGCTGCCCAGCCAGCGCGCGCTCTCCTTCGGCGTCCGCTCCTGGGTGGAACGGTCGACGGCGATCAGCCCGAACTTGGGCCGGTAACCGAAGATCCACTCGAAGTTGTCGAACGCGGACCAGGCGATGTAACCCCGCACGTCGATGCCGTCGGCAAGGCAGGAGGCAACGCCGTCGACCGCCGTCTTCAAGTAGTCAAGCCGCTGCTTGTCATCCTCGGTGGCCAGGCCGTTCTCGGTGACGATCACCGGGATACCGGCAACGCGCCACGCTTCGCGGATAGTTGCCTCCAGGCCCTGGGGGTAGATCTCCTCGCCCATCTGGTTGGTGGGCGCCCCCTCCGGGGCAGGCGCGTGGCCGTCCGGGCCGTACACGGTGCGGCCGTACGTCTGGATGCCCACGAAGTCGTCACCGCGGGAAGCCTCCAGGAACCGCTCGTTGACGTTGCGGCGCACGCGGTCGGCCGTCTCCTCGCCGCCGGGGATGGCCTGGATATCCGAGTTCGCCAGGGTCCAGCCCACCTGCAGGTCCGGCCGGTGTGCCTTGATCGCCGCCGTGCCGGCGCGGTGTGCGGCCAGCTTGACGTTGAACCCCGCCTCGGTGGAGCAGAACTGGAACGGCGCCACGGTGCTGGCGTCAACGCCGAGGCGCTCGGCAGCTGCGGCCCACATGGGGACTTTGCCCCGGTTTTCCGGTGCTTCGCCGCCGATGCCGAAGGATTCCAGCAGCCACGGAAGGTTGGGCTCGTTCAGGGTGCACGCGGCGCCGATGAGGCCGCCCAGGTGTGCCATCACGCGGTCGCAGTACCGGGCGAAGAGCTCGGGCGTGCGGCCGCTTTCCCAGCCGCCTGAGCGCAGCAGCCAGAGCGGTGATGCGAAGTGGTGGAAGGTGACCATCGGCGTCAGGCCGTGCTCCAGGCAGGTTTCCAGCACCCGCTTGTAGTGGTCCAGCTCAGCCACCGAGAAGTGGCCCTCTTCCGGCTCGATCCGTGCCCACTCCAGGGAGAAGCGGTACGTGCTGAAACCGAGCCCGGCGATCAGCGTGATGTCCTCCCGGTACCGGTGGTAGTGGTCCACGGCGTCCCCTGAGGGCTCGGCGAAGATGGTGCCGGGAAGATGTTCCAGGAACCAGATATCGCTGTTGACGTTGTTGCCTTCCACCTGGTGGCCTGCGGTGGCCACGCCCCAAAGGAAGTCCTGCGGAAACGGGTTGGTCATAGGGGTTCCTTTCATGATGGACGCGCACAACGCGTCCCAGACCTCGCTGCCTGCATCCATCCTGACGAGGTCCATGACCGCCGCCACAATACTTTTTCAATGAATGACATTGTCATGTTTGGTAGCGCTGCTCCCCACGGATTCTTGAAGGGAGCCGGACAGCTCCGGTCCCTCAAATTTCCTCCGTTTGTCACCGTCAAGAATGCGAAGGCGCACCAGATGAAACTTATGACCACCACCGGGCGCGGCAGCGCTGCCGTCCTGACCGGTGCCCTGCTGATCGGTTCCCTTGCTGCCTGCGGCGGCGGGTCCAGCCAGGCCGCAGCCAAGGCCGATACCAGCAGCCTTACGTTGGCAATCGACAGCGACTCGGCCTCCTTCGGCTATGATCCCCTGCGTGTTTCTGCGGCACAGCGGCAGTTCTTCGAAGGCCTCTACGACAGCCTCATGACGCTTCAGCCGGACGGTTCCACAGGCCCCGGCCTGGCCAAGGAGTTCAGCTATAACGCCGACAACACCGTCCTGACGCTGACCCTCAAGGACGATGTCACGTTCACCGACGGGTCCAAACTCGACGCCGCCCTGGTCAAAACCAACCTGGACCGCCGCTCCGATCCCGCCCTGAGCGCCTACTCCGCCGTAGCCAAGGGCGGCGCACAGGAAATCACCTCCGTGGATGTGGTCAGCCCCACCCAGGTGGCCCTGACCTTCGCCAAGCCGCAGCCCGGGTTCGAGAAGAACCTGGCCTCCACCACGGGCATGATCGTGGGCAAGAACGGTGTCACGGACACGGCCAGCCTCGGGGCAACCCCGGACGGTTCCGGCCCCTACACCCTGGACCCCTCCACCGTGAAGGGCAACAAGTACGTCCTGGTGAAGAACGACAAGAGCGCGGACGCCTCCGAATACGCCTACAAGAAGGTGGTCTTCAGCGTTGTCATGGACCCCCAGGCCCGGGCCAACGCCCTGGTCTCCGGCCAGGCGGACGTCGCCATGCTGACCTCGAACACTGTTGACTTCGCCAAGTCCAAGGGCGTCGGGGTCACCCAGATCGGCGGCACCGTCAACACCATGATCTCCTTCGACAAGACCGGCAAGACCGCCCCGGCGTTCGGCCAGGAAAAGGTCCGCCAGGCCATCCAGTACGCCATCAACCGCCAGGCCCTGGTGGACGCGCTGCACAAGGGCGACATCCCCGCGTGGAACGCCCTGCCCAAGGATTCGGCCGGCTTCACCAAGGACCTTGAGACCAAATTCGCGTACAACCCGGACAAGGCCAAGGCCCTGCTGGCAGAGGCGGGCTACCCCAACGGCTTCGAGTTCACCATCATCGCCGGCGCCCAGACCCAGACGGACCTGCAGGCCGTCCAGAAGGACCTCGCCGCCGTCGGCATCACCATGAACGTCAAGATGGCTGCCTCCACCGACGAAGCCTTCGCCGCCGTCGCCACCACGCCGCTGGGCTACGCACCGCTGAACTGGGACAACCCGGTCGGCGTCATGTATGGCGCCATCCTCAACGGCTTTACCAATGTCCAGAAAGCCACCGATGACCAGCTGAGCGCAGCGACCGGCGAGCTGGCCGCAGCGAAGGACGACGCCGCCGTCAAGGCAGCCGCCACCAAGCTGAACACCCGGCTGGTGGAGTCCGGCTGGATGATCCCGCTGTACGAGGCGCTCACCAACCAGGGCTACAACACCAAGAAGGTGTCCCCGGTGAAATTCGCCGGCACCAACGCCTACCCGCTTCTCTCGTCTTACACCCCGGCCAGCTAAAACGCGCACCTTCCCGGCAGGGTTCCAGGAATGGGCCCGCCGGGAAGGGCCTGACCGATGGAGGTCACTATGGCACTATTCATCACCAAGCGCCTGCTGATGGCGCTGGCCACCGTGCTGGTGGTTGCGGTGCTGGCATTCCTGCTGGTCCACGCAATGCCGGGAAGCCCCGGGGCCGTGTCCCTCGGCGCTGGCGCCTCCCAGGACGCGATCGACGAGGTCAACCAGCGGCTGGGCTGGAACGACCCCCTGTTCACCCAGTTCTTCACCTGGCTCGGTTCCGCCGTCCATGGCGACCTGGGCGTTTCGCTGATCGACGGCCGCTCGGTCAGCGCCGACCTTGCCAGCCGCCTGCCTGTCACCGCCTCGCTCGCTGCCGGAGCCACCATCCTCAGCGCGGTCCTTGGCATTGCCCTCGGGGTCACCGCGGCCGTCCGCGGCGGCGTGCTGGACCAGCTCATCGGCGGTTTCGTCGGCCTGCTGGTGGCCCTGCCCGCCTTCTGGGTGGGCATCATCTTCGTGTACCTCTTCGCCGTCCAGTCCTCGGTCTTCCCCGCCACCGGCTACGTGCCGTTCGAGGTTTCACCGCAGGACTGGGCATTGTCCCTGGCGCTGCCGGTGATCACCCTGGCCGTTGGCGGCGCAGCCTTCATCGCCCGCCAGACCAGGGCATCCATGCTGGAAGCGCTGCAGCAGGAGCACATCCGCACGCTGCGCGCCACGGCCACCCCTACCTGGAAAATCCTCTACGTCCACGCCCTGCGCTACGCCAGCCTGCCGATCGTGGCCGGGATCGCCCTGCAGTTCATTGGCCTGTTCGGCGGCTCGGTCATCGCGGAGCAGCTGTTCGCCATGCCCGGCCTGGGGCAGGCCGTCCAGTCCTCCGTCAGCACCCACGATGCCCCCGCCGTGCAGGGCGTGGTGGTGATCGCCACCGTGGTGGTGGTCGCCGTCAACCTGGTGCTGGAACTCGCCACCAAGTTCCTCGACCCGAAGTTGCGTGCCTCATGATCCCCACAGTCGCCCCGGCCCCCGCGGACGCGGACCAGACAGGAAGTACGACGGCGGGAGGAGCCCCCGTGCCCAGCGCCGGCAAGGCGGCACTCGCCAGGTTTTCCAAGCACCGTCTCTTCGCGTCACCGGGAGCCGTAGCAGGCCTCGTGTGGCTGGCGGCGCTTGTCATTGCGTCCCTGACGGCTCCGCTCTGGCTGCCGTTCAAGACCGAGGACCAGGACTTCACCGCCGTCCTCTCCGGTCCCACCGCCGCCCACTGGCTGGGCACGGATGAACTGGGCCGGGACATCCTCAGCCGCATCTTCGCCGCCGCGGCCGGCACCCTGGGAACGTCCCTGCTTACGGTGGTTGTCGGCGTCGGACTCGGCACCATCCTGGCCATGCTCGCCGCCGGCGCGGGCGAACGGACGGAAGGCGTCATCAGCAGGGTCACCGAGATCATGATGTCCCTGCCGGGAACCGTTATCATCCTGGCAGTCATTGGTGCCGTGGGAACCAACATCCCGGTGGTCATGGCCATCCTGGGCATCCTGATGTCCGCCGGGATCTACCGCGTGATCCTGGGCCAGGCCAAATCCCTGCAGTCCCAGCTCTACGTGGACGCGGCCAAAGTGGACGGCATCAGCCCGCTGGGCATCAGCCTCCGCCACGTCCTGCCCGGCCTTGCCAACACCATCGTGGTCCAGGCCGCGCTGATCTTCGCCGTGGGCATGCTCATCCAGGCGGGCCTGGCGTTCATCGGCTTCGGCCCGCCCATCCCGCAGCCGAGCTGGGGCGGCATGATCCAGGGAGCGTCCCAGCACGTCTACGACGCCCCGTGGATGATGGTGCCCACCGGCGCTGTGCTGGCCCTGACGGTCCTTTCGGCCAATGCCATTGGTAACGCCCTGGGCAAGGCGCCCAACGCTGCCGCCCCGCACCTGCCGTCGGCGGCAGCCCGCCGGCAGCGCGCCAAAGCCGTTGCTGCCATCGCAGCCGCTGCTCCCGCCCGCCCGGAGGAGGCGCCGGAACAGGGGATGCTCAGTGTCCGGAACCTCTCGGTCGGCGTCGACAGTGCGGGTACAGGCAACGGCGTCCGGCTGGTCACCGACGTGTCCTTCGACGTCCGGCCCGGCACCGTTCTGGGCCTGGTGGGGGAGTCCGGTTGCGGCAAGACCATGACGGCGCTGTCCCTCCTGGGACTGCTGCCCTCCGGGGTTTCGGTCCCGGGCGGGCAGATCCTCTGGAACGGCAGGAACCTCGCCGCCACCACGGAGAAAGACATGGAAGCTGTCCGGGGCCGGGAGATCGCGCTGATCAGCCAGGAACCCATGCGCGCCCTGGACCCGATGTTCACCATTGGCTACCAGCTCACCGCCACCATCCGCCGGCTCCGGGGCATGGGCAGGGCCGAGGCCGGCGCCGAAGCGCGGAGCCTGCTGGAGAAGGTAGGGATCGTTGATGCTGCGCGGATCCTGAAGACCTACCCGCACCAGATCAGCGGCGGCATGGCCCAGCGCGTGGCCATCGCCCTGGCACTTTCCGGCCAGCCGAGGCTGCTGGTGGCGGATGAACCCACCACCGCACTTGACGTCACAGTGCAGGCCGAAATCCTCTCCCTGCTCCGGACCCTGGTGAAGGACACCGGAATGTCCGTCGTCATGGTCACACACGACCTCGGCGTGGTGGCGGACATCTGCGACCAGGTAGCCGTGATGTACGCCGGGCAGGTGGTGGAGAACGGCAGGACCGCGGCCATCCTGGACAACCCCCGTCACCCTTACACACTTGCTCTGCTGGCAGCGGACCCGCACGCCAACCACGCGGACAGCATGCCCGAACGCCTGGCCACCATCAGCGGCCAGGTGCCGCAGCCCAAGGACTGGCCCACGGGGTGCCGGTTTGCCGCCCGCTGCCAGTTCGCCGGCTCCGCCTGCCTGGAGCCGGTTCCGCTGCTGGCTTCCGGTACGGGCGAGGGCCTGGTTCGCTGCGTCAAGGCGGACCAGCTCGCCGTCGAAGGGATGGACTGGCTGCCCACGGACGTCCCCGCCGCACGGCGGCTGGAAGTCACCCGCACGCAAGACCACATCGTTGAAAAGGATTTGGCATGAGCACCGCTGTCACGGAACGCAGCGACCCCACGTCGCAGCCCGCCGCCACTCCCATGCTCGAGGTCACGGACCTGGTGGTCCGCTACGGCCGGGGGCGCAAGGCAGCCGCCGCACCGGCCGCCGTCGACCATGTCAGCTTCAGCATCGCCCCCGGAGAGACTGTTGGACTGGTGGGGGAGTCCGGCTCCGGAAAATCCACCATCGGCAAGGCCATCCTGGGCCTGCAGAAGGTCTCCGCCGGCGCCATCTCCTACCGGGGCAAGGACATCACCTCCGCTACCGCGGCCCAGCGCAGGGACCTTGGCGGGGAGCTGCGGGCAGTCTTCCAGGATCCCAATTCATCGCTGAACCCGCGGAACACCATAGGCACCTCCCTGGCCGAACCGCTCCGACTGCGCGGCGCCTCCCCGGCCGAGGCCCGGGCCAAGGCAGAGGACATGCTGGAACGCGTCGGCCTGCCCCGTGAGGCCGTGGACCGGTACCCCAGCCAGTTCTCCGGCGGCCAGCGGCAGCGCATCTCGGTGGCACGCGCCCTGATCTGCGACCCCCAACTGGTGGTCTGCGACGAAGCCGTCAGCGCCCTGGACCTGTCCACCCAGGCCCAGGTGCTCAACCTCCTGGCCGACCTCCGCGACGAACGCGGCCTGAGCTACCTGTTCATCGCCCACGACATCGCCGTGGTCCAGTTCCTGGCCCAGCGCGTGGTGGTCCTCTACCGCGGGCAGGTGATGGAAACCGGCCCCGCTGCCGCCGTCACGGAGAATCCGCAGCACCCGTTCACCCAGGCCCTCGTGGCCGCATCACCCGTGCCCCGCCCCGCGGAACAGGCCGCCCGGCGGGAGGCCCGTGAGTCGCTGGGTGTCCGCACCGGCGCAGCCGCCGTCCCCGGGCCCGGCGGCTGCCCGTTCCGGCTCCGCTGCCCGCTGGCCACCGAGCTGTGCGCCACCGAACGGCCCGCGCTGCGACGGGTGGGCACCGCTGACGTTGCCTGCCATTACGCCTAGATACCTTTCACCTCTTCACAAAGGACCACTGACCCATGACTTCGACTCCCTGGCACGCCGCCATGATCACCCCCGAACAGGACTTTGGCGGCGCCCCGCTGCTCAGGAAGGAGTTCATCCTTGAGGAGGGCCACGGGGCAGTGGTGGACGCGGTCCTCAGGGCCACCGCGTTGGGTGTCTACGAGGCGTTCATCAACGGCATCCCCGTAGGCCCGGACGTGCTGAGCCCGGGCTGGAGCTCCTACGAGTGGCGGCTCCGCTACCGCAGCTACGACGTCACCCACCTGGTGGGCCCGTCCACGGTGATCGGAGTAGAGCTCGGCAACGGCTGGTACCGCGGGCGGCTGGCCTGGCACGGCATGTCCAACCTGTACGGCGACGAGCTGGGGTTCTTCGGGCAGCTGGACATCGAGTTCGACGACGGCCACATCCAGACCGTCGCCTCGGACACCTCCTGGCAGTCCGGCCCATCCGCCACCACCTTCAACGACCTCTATGACGGGCAGAACATCGACGCCCGCCGCCTCCAGCCGGGCTGGGCGGAGCCCGGCTTTGCGCCGGGCGCTGACTGGACCGGTGTCCGCGAGCTGGCGTTCGACGCCGACCGGCTGGCTGAGCCGGTGGGCCCACCCGTGGTGCGTGCCGGCGTCGTGCCTCCTGTGGAGATACTTACCTCGCCGGCCGGAAAGACACTGGTGGACTTCGGCCAGAACCTGGTGGGCTGGCTGCGGTTCACGGTGCAGGGCGAGGCGGGGCAGGTGATCACCGTGCGGCACGCCGAGGTGCTGGAGGACGGCGAACTCGGCGTCCGGCCGCTGCGGTCGGCCAAGGCCACCGACACCTTCATCCTCTCCGGCGGGCAGGACGTCTTCGAGCCCACCAAGACCTTCCACGGCTTCCGCTACGCCGAGATTACGGGCTGGCCAGGGACGCTCACGCCTAGTGACCTTGAGGCCGTCGTGGTGCATTCGGACCTGGAGCGCACCGGCACCTTCGAATGCTCCAACGAGCTCGTGAACCAGCTGCACCGCAACATCGTCTGGGGCCTGCGCGGCAACTTCCTGGACCTGCCCACCGACTGCCCGCAGCGGGACGAACGGCTCGGATGGACCGGCGACATTGCCGTGTTCGCCCCCACCGCCGCCTACCTGTACGACGTCAAGGGGTTCCTGCAGGACTGGCTGCTGGACCTCGCGGCGGAGCAGAAGGCACAGGACGGGCTGGTGCCTATCACCGTGCCGGATGCGCTGAAGTACTGCCCGCAGCCGGCGGAATTTCCGTCGCCTGAGTCCTCGGCGCTGTGGAGCGAGGCATCCGTGTGGGTGCCGTGGGCCTTGTGGGAGGCGTATGGGGACCTCAGGGTTTTGCGGAACCAGTACGAATCGATGGCCTCGCACACGCGCCGCGTGGAGGGCCTGCTCTCGCCCGCCGGGCTGTGGGACTCCGGGTTCCAGTTCGGCGACTGGCTGGACCCGGACGCCGCACCCGACCAGCCGTGGGCAGCGAAGGCGGACACCGCCGTCGTGGCCACCGCCTGCATGCACCGCACCGCCCGCCTCACCGCGCAGGCCGCCGGCCTCTTGGGAAAGCACGACGACGAAGCCCACTTCAACGCGCTCGCCGACCGGGTGCGGGACGCCTTCGCCGAGCACTACGTGGCTGCCGACGGCACCATCCGCAGCGACTGCACCACCGTCTACGCCCTGGCCATTGCGTTCGATGTGCTGCAGACCCCGGAGCTGCGCGAGTTCGCCGGGAACCGCCTCGCGGAGCTGGTCCGGGACAACGGCTACCGCGTGTCCACCGGGTTTGCCGGGACGCCGTTCATCACCCACGCGCTCACCGATACCGGCCATGCGGACGAGGCGTACCGGCTGCTGCTGGAGGAAGGCTGCCCGTCCTGGCTCTACCCGGTGACCATGGGCGCCACCACCGTCTGGGAGCGCTGGGACTCCATGCTCCCGGACGGCAGCATCAACCCCGGCGAGATGACCAGCTTCAACCACTACGCCCTGGGCGCCGTGGCGGACTGGATGCACAAGGCCATCGGCGGCATCCGCCCGCTGGAACCGGGCTACGCCCGCGTCCTCATCCAGCCGCGGCCGGGGGAGGGGATCGACTGGGCAAAGACGTCCCTGAAGACCCCGCTCGGCGAGATCCGCGCTGAATGGACGCTCGACGGCGGGGAGTTCCTGCTTGAGGCGACCGTCCCGGACGGGGTGACGGCCGACGTCGTCCTTCCGGACGGCGCACAGCGAACCGTTGGCGGCGGCACGCACTCCTTCAGGGCGCCCGTCACAGTGGCTGTCGCCACCGGCGCCTGAGTGCTTTGGCAGGCGTTCAAAGGGGGCCTTCTTTAGGGCTCTTTCCCATGGATCGCGCTCGGGACACGTGGTAGCTTGGCCGTCTCGCGTCGCTTACCCGAAGCGATGCAGGAGGAGGGCCAGCTCATGAGTGATACCAATTCCGCAGGAACCAACGTGGATGTCGTGGACATCCTGACCAGCGACCACCAGGACATGATTGCGCTGATCGGGCAGATCAAGGCCGCGCCCGGGGAAAGCGAGCGGAGGGATCTGGCGGACACCCTCATTGCGGAGGTCATGCGCCACGCGGTCGCCGAGGAAATGTACGTGTACCCGGCCGTTGAGGACCACGTGCCCGACGGCCATGACGAAGTGGAGCATGACAAGAAGGAGCACGCCGAGATCGTCAAGCTGATGAAGCGGCTGGAGAAATCGGATGCTTCGGACGCCGCCTTCCTGGAGCTGGTGCAGGAGCTTGAGGCACAGCTGAGCCACCATGCAAAGGATGAGGAGTCGGACCAGTTTCCCAAGCTCCGTCTTCACATCCCGCGGGAGAAACTCGTGGACCTCGGGGAGAAGGTGGAGAAGGCGAAGAAGCTGGCCCCCACCCGGCCGCACCCGAGCGCACCGCATGCGGAGCTGTTCCACAAGACCATTGGGCCGGGGGTGGGCATGGTGGACCGGATCCTGGACAAACTGACCGGCAGGCACACGGGCTCGTAGGGCGGCCGCTCGATCGGTTTGCGGCATGGGTCTGGAAGGATGGGCGGAAGAACATTCCCAGGGAGGACTCATGCCGTACACCGTGGATTTCAAAGACGTGTCCACCGTTGGGTTGGAATCGTCACCGGTTGCCGACGCGCTCGCCGGGCTGCGGGCCAACGAGGCGCGCTACTACAAGAACAAGTACGACCACGACTTCACAGTGGTCCCGGCCGACGAGGCGCCGGAAGTTCTCGAATACGTCAACAACATCCTGTCCACGGAGCGGAACCTGGTGATCGCCTCCAGGCCGCTGGAGGTCTCCTCCTTTGAAGTGGACGGGCTGCGGATGGCCTATGTTTTCTACGAGTCCGGGTTGTCCATCAACGTCATGTACGGCGTCGATGAAGGGGCCAAGCGGGCCGTGGGATTCAAGCTTTCGGACGGCATGGACGTGCCGGACGAACTGGCGTCCAGCTTCAAGTTCGCCCGGCAGAAGTCCAAGCTCGCCGGCACCATCCGCGGCTCCTACTTTGTGATCAAGGGCGAATACTGAAGCGATGGGAGTTCGGGCCATGGGCTCCGGTCATGGCCTGGTTCAGGAAGCCCCCAGGCCTGACCCGAGCCATTGGGGTGGCTCAGGTGGCCGGCATGCTGGCGGTATCCGCCAGCCTGTCCAAGGCCCCGGGTCCAGCCTGGAAGAAATGAATCCTGACCGTCGCCCGCTCCCAGGCAGGAAAAGATTGAGGGACCGGTCTGAGGTTACCCAACACTGCGCCCCTGCACCTGCAGACCGGGCTAAACGAGTCAGGCTGCCCGGGGCTGTTCGATGACGGCGAGCTGGCCGGTGTCGGCGACGCCGGGAAGCTGCACCGCTGCAGCCTCGGCAACCGCCGGGTTCCGCGCCGCCCACATGCGGAAGAGCGCAACGGCGGAAATAAGGAACCAGGCGATGTTGGAGACCACTGACGGCCAGGCTCCATGGAAGACGCCGTTGACAATGAAGGCGCAGGAGCCCAGGAGGTTTGCGGTCTGGAATGCACTGCCGGCCTTCAGCCACCCCGTTGAAACGGTCAGGAAAGCACTAAGAATCGCAACCGCACCGGCCCAGCCGGCAATTTCCCACAGCAGTTCCATGCTCTCCTTTCAACGTCGGTGCCACCCGCGTAAGCCGGGTTCACTCGCAATTATTGATCTCCCCTATCTTCAGTTCAATTGCATTCTTCTGAAGGTGTGGTTTAGAACTACTTAACATGGATCTCGACCCGCGCCGGTTGCTGGTGCTTCTAGCGGTAGCCCGGACGGGCGGCGTGCTCGCGGCCGCTGATGAGCTGCGGCTTACGCCGTCAGCTGTGTCCCAGCAGCTCACCAAGTTGGAGCATGAAACCGGCCAGGCCCTGGTTGTGCGGACGCCGAAGGGTTCGGTGCTGACGCCTGCGGGGCTCGCGATTGCGGAAGCCGGCGAAGAGATTGAACGCGCGCTCAGCGTGGCCCGGGCAAGGACGCAGGGCGGGGCGAATGTTGAAGGCCTCGTCCGGGTGGGCGGGTTCACGAGCTTTGTCCGGACCGTGGTGGTCCCGCGACTTCCCGAATGGCGGAACCAGTACCCGCAGCTGCAAATACGCATCGTGGAAGATGACTTTCCCGCCTTGATGCGGCTGTTGCGCCAGCGCCAGCTCGACGCCGTAGTGGTGGAGCTGGACTCGACGGCAGCCGAACAGCTTCCACTGAGCGCCGGGATGATCGAGGAACCGCTGCTGGACGAGCCATGGAAACTGGTGGTTCCTGCCGGGACCCTGCTCAGCACCGGGAACGTCGACCTCAGCCGCCTGCCCCTTCCGTGGCTGGGAGTGGACTCCTCTGCCGCGAACTCCGCCGTGCTCGGGCGGCTCCGTGAGTCGACGGGCGCCCGGATGGAGACTGTGCATCAGTACCAGGACACACTGACCGCCCTGGCGCTCGTCGCTGCCGGCGAAGGCGCAGCAATCCTGCCCACGCTTGCCCTGACCGGCGTGGTCGAGGACGGCGTGGAGGTCCTGGACGTTCCCGGGCTGGGTACGCGGCGCATTGTCCTGCGTCGGTTCGACGGGCGCCGGCGGACCAGTACGCCGGTGGACACAGTTGCGCGCCTTCTGCGTGAATCCGCAGCCGCGTTCGATACCCGGTCTGCGTCATGACCAGCCCCGTGAAGCGCCGATAGGCCTGGCACCCCGACTAGTTCAGCGTCAGACGCTGGTGTAGCCCCCGTCCACCAGGTAGTAGCCGCCGGTGGCGAACGATGCCTCGTCCGAGAGCAGGAAGCACACCATGTGCGCTACCTCCTCCGCGGTGCCCAGCCGGCCCAGGGGATGCTTGGCGATCAGGCCGTTCCGTGCTTCATCATTCAGATTCTTTTTCAGCAGCGGGGTGTCGATGTAGCCGGGGCCGACGGAGTTGATGCGCAGCCCCTGGACACCGTACTCGGCGGCGGCGTTCTTGGTTACGCCCACCACTCCGTGCTTCGCGGCGGTGTACGCACTGCTCAGCGGTGCGGCGACCGTGCCGTGAATGGACGCCATGTTGACGATGGCACTTTCCTGCGCCCCGGCGTCGAGCATTGCGGGAATCTGGTACCGCATGCCGTACAGCACCCCGTTCAGGTTGATGCCGATGACCTTGTCCCAGTCCTCCAGGTCCAACTCGCCGGCAGGAGCCAACTTGCCGCCGACGCCGGCGTTGTTCACGGCATAGTTCAGCTTGCCATACGTCTCCACGGCAAACCGGACAGCCTTTTCGTTGTCCTCCTTGACCGCCGTGTTGCCCTGCAGGGCCACTGCGGTCCCGCCGGCCTGGCCAATCTCGTCGGCCACGCGCCGGGCGGCCTCCAGATCCAGGTCAAGCACCACCACCTTGGCGCCCTTGGCCGCCAATTCCTTTGATGTTGCCTCGCCGATCCCCGAGCCGCCGCCGGTAACCAGCGCAACCCTGTCCGTGAACTGTGCCATGCCTGAATCCTCGATCCTGGGTCCGGCGGTTCCCGTCGGACTCGCTAGTGACTGCCAAGCCCGCGGCGGGCAGGTTTGCCTGCGCGGTCGGTTCCAACATACCGGCCCGGGACGCATCAATCACAGGTCGCCTGCGCAGCCTAGCCCTGCGAATGGGTCCGGATCCCGGGACTCGCCTGCGCCTGGAATCCGAGGTTCCTTGACACCGCCCTGGCTGCCGCCCGCCACTGCAGGTGCCAGAACGTTCGGGGGAGTGGAGCCGTCCGGAACCACGATGGACAGCGACGCCGCCACGGCGCCCTGGGCATCGAAGATCGGTGAGGCCACGGATACGGTCCGGGACGGCAGGCTGCGCCGGATCATCGCAATGCCGGTGCGTCGCACATCGGAAAGTGTCCGGCGCAGCTGCCCTTCCGGCATCGCGGAAACCCCGGGTTCGTTTTCCGGCGGCCGCTTCAGGATGGTCTCCTGGAACTGCTGGTCCGCCCCGGCCAGCAGCACCAGCCCGATGGCCGTGGACCGCAGCGGTGCGCGGCCGCCCACCCGGTAGGCCACCTCGGTGGCGTCCTTGGCGGACAACCGCTCGATCAGCACCGCCTCCTCGTTGTCCCGCACCGCCAGCAGGACGTGGTGCCGGGTGACCTCGAAGAGGTCCTCAAGGTAGGGGAGGGCGATCTCCCGCACGCCGTGCCCGCGCGGGGACAACGACGCCACTTCCCATAGCCGGACCCCCACGACGTACCGGCCGTCGTCGAGCCTCTCGAGAGCGCCCCAGGCCACCAGCCGGGCAATGAGCCGCAGCGCAGTGGGCGCGGGCATGTCCGCGTGACGGGCCAGCTCGGACAGGGTCAGGGCCCGGCGCCGGTCGGAGAAGACGGCAAGCAGGCTGAGGGCGCGGTCGATGACGGGTTCGCCCTGTTTGGGCCGCTTTCCGCGGGTGGGTGGGGTGTCCGTTTCCGGAGTGGCAGTCATGGCAGTGGTTCCTAGCGCCGTTGGCAGTTCTGTGGCTCCCAGTGAGCTGAACCACAATACTATTCCAACCATTGAAAGCTACCTGTGGAGGCAAAGCCCTGGAACGCGAAGCTGGAACTCCCAGCAACCGCGCCTTTCAGGAGTCCCGCCCCATGACCGCCTCCACCCGGCTTCGCGCCGAGCACCTGCCCGAGGCGATGGGCCTGACCATCACGGAGCCGCGTCTCAGCTGGACTCCTCCGGCGGGAACAGTGAGCCAGGCGGCGTACCAAATCAGAGCGACCAACGGCTGGGACACGGGAAAGGTGCCATCTTCCGCCTGCGCCATCCCGTACAGCGGCCCCGCGCTGGAAGCCCGCAGCAGGTTCGAGTGGCGCGTCCGCACCTGGGACACCACGCACGACGGCGCAGAAACAGCCAGCGACTGGTCCCTACCGATGATCATCGAGCTGGGCCTCCTCCGTGCCTCCGACTGGCAAGCACAGTGGATCGGCCCGGATGAGGCCGCGGTTCCGGCACCGGGGGAGCGGCTCGGCTACGCCCTTATTAAGACCTTCACGCTCCACGCCACCCCGGACAAGGCCCGCGCCTACGCCACCGCCCACGGCATCTACGAGCTATTCATCAACGGCCGCCGCGCCAGCGACCAGCAACTCACTCCCGGCTCCGCCAGCTACAACACCACCCTCCAAGTCCAGGCCTACGACATCACCGGCATGCTGCGCGAAGGCACCAACACCATCCGCGCCGTCCTCACCGACGGCTGGTACCGCGGCACCTTCGGATACACACGCGACGCCGACATGTATGGAATGCACACAGCCTTCCGTGCACAGCTCGAGGTGGAGTCCGAAGCGGGAACGCAGGTCATAGGCACCGATGGCACATGGCTGGTATCCGCCACGGAAATCCTCGGCGCCGACCTCATGGGCGGCCAGCGGGTGGACTTCCGGAGGCACGACGGCGGGAGGGCACCTTCTGCCGGCACCGCACCTGCGGCGCGTCCCGCCGTCGTCCGCCCGGGCAGCTTAACGCAGTTGGCTGGCCCCCTTGCCCCGCCCACCAGGGTGACGCAGGAGCTGGCGCCGGTGTCCATCACCCGCCTGCCCAACGGCCATCAGGTGGTGGACTTCGGCCAGAACATCCACGGCTGGGTCCGGCTGGAGAAGCTCGGTGTACCGGGAGAAACCGTCACGCTCGACTACGGCGAAGCACTGGGGCATGACGGAGACGTCACCCGGGACCACCTCCGCCCGCACGACTTCCGCACGCCCGGAGCCTTCCTGGATGCCGGACAGGTGGACACTGTCATCTCCTCAGGAACTCCCGGGGAAGTGTTCGAGCCCCGGCACACCACCCACGGCTTCCAGTATGTGTCCGTCCAGGGCCTTGCGGCGGACCTTCAGCCGGCGGACGTCACCGCGTGCCTGGTGCGGACTGATCTGGAACGGATCGGCAGCTTCAGCTGCAGCGACGACAGGCTCAACAAGCTGCACGGCATCGTGGAGTGGAGTTTCCTGGGCAACTCCTGTGAGGTCCCCACCGACTGCCCCCAGCGCGAAAAGGCGGGGTGGACCGGCGACTGGCAGCTGTTCGTCCCCACCGCCGCATACCTGTACGACGTCACCGGCTTTTCACGTAAGTGGCTGCGGGACGTCCGCGCCGACCAGTGGGACAACGGCGTCGTCGCCAACATCTCTCCGTCGCCCGGCCCCGCGGTAACCTCGGCCGAATTCATGGGCTTCACCAACGGGTCCGCCGGCTGGGGCGACGCGATCGTCATGGTGCCCTGGGAGCTGTATCTTGCCACCGGCGATATATCGATCCTGGCAGAGAACTGGGACGCGATGAAGCGGTGGATGGGCTTTGTCCGGGGTGCCGCGGAAACGCAGCGCCACGCGTCCCGGGCAGCAGCAGACCCCCAGCCGGCGCCGCACGAACAGTATCTGTGGGACACCGGTTTCCACTTCGGTGAGTGGATGGAACCAGGCGGGCCCGAACCGGACCTGTTCGCCGCCCGCACTGCGGACAAGGGCATCATCGCCACGGCCTTCTACCGGCACACCAGCGACTTGATGGCGCGTATTGCCGCGGTCCTGGGGCTGGAGGCGGAGGCTGCCGAACTCGCGGAACTCTCGGCGAACATCCGGAACGCCTGGGAAACGGAATACCTGGACGCCGCCGGGCACGTGACCCACGCCAGCCAGGCCAACTGCGTCCGCTCCCTGGCCTTTGACCTGGTCAGCCCCGAGCACCGCGCCGCCGTCACCGCCCAGCTCGTGGAACTGATCCGCGCCGCCGGCACGCACCTGGGCGCGGGGTTCCTGGCCACGCCCTACCTGCTCCCCGTTCTTGCCGACAACGGCCAACTGGGCCTGGCCTACGAACTGCTGATGCAGGACTCGGAACCGTCATGGCTCGCCATGGTGGACCGCGGCGCCACCACCGTCTGGGAACTCTGGGACGGCATCGACGCCGACGGCGTCCCGCACCAGTCGCTCAACCACTACAGCAAGGGCGCGGTGGTGTCCTTCCTGCACCGTTACACCGCCGGGCTGCGGCAGGCCCCCGGCAGCGCGGGCTGGGAGCGGATCGTCATCGAGCCGCGGCCCGGCGCCGGCCTCACCTCCGCGTCCACCTCCCACCAGGCGCCGCGCGGCCTGATCGAAGTGGCGTGGACATTTTCGGCGGGGACTGCACCTGAGGCGGCAGCGTCTGGGGGCATACCGGACGACGGCGGGCTGACGCTCACCGCCACGATCCCCGCCGGCGCCACCGCGGAGGTGCTGCTGCCGGGCCAGCCGGCCGCCGTCGTCGGGCCCGGACGCCATACTTTCCTTGCCGGAACCGGCGGGGACAGCACCCAACCTGAGCTGATGAGGAGCACACTATGACAGTGGACCGCGCTACCGACGTACTGGATGGTTCCCGCGATGTTTCCCGCCCGGGAGGCCGCGATGTTCCGCCGTTCCCGGTCTTTGACGCGCCCGGGACGCCGGAGCAGGCAGGCGGCGTTTCGGTGGTGCACCGCGAAGTGACGTACGCCCGGGCGATCGGCTTCCGGCCGCTGAAGATGGACATCTGGCTGCCGCGCACGGCATCCGGGCCCACGCCGCTGGTTCTCTGGGTCCACGGCGGCGCATTCCAGCTGGGCGACCGCCGGGAACTGCCGCCCACGTTCGCGCCGGACTCCGTGTTCAAGCTTCTGAATGAGGCCGGCATCGCGTGCGCCACGGCTGACTACCGGCATTCCCTGGAGGCGCCGTTCCCCGCGCAGCTCCATGACCTGAAGGCAGCTGTCCGCTACCTTCGGGAATTCGCCGTGGAGCTCAACATCGACCCGGAGCGGTTCGGGGCCTGGGGCGAATCCGCGGGCGGACACCTGGTGGCACTGCTGGGACTGACCGGGAACCGCCCGGATCTTGAGGGCGGACTTGGTGTGCAGGGGCAATCCAGTGGCGTCAGCGCCGTCGTCGACTTTTACGGCGTCTCCTCGCTGGCGGACCTCCCGCCCATGAAGCAGCTCGACGGCGTTCTTCCGCCCGCGCTGACAGCTGCAGTGCCGGCGGGCATGTCCCTGCAACCGGACCGCATGCTGGTGGGCGGTTCTGACGATCAGGACCTATTGGCTGCAGCCAGTCCCATCAGTTACGTGGGGGCCGACGCCGCGCCGTTCCTGCTGGTGCACGGCGACTCCGATGGCCTGGTCCCGCACTCGCAGACAGACCTGCTGGCCGCCGCGCTCGCCGACGCCGGCGTCGAGCATGACGTGGTGGCCATCGAGGGCGGCGACCACTGTTTCTTCGGGGCGGAGGACCAGATGGACACCATCCTGGCGGCCGCCGTCGGCTACTTCTCACGGAAGCTGGGCACACCATGACACCGATCAAACGTCCGGCCGCCGGCCCGGAGAGCCTCCACCCGGGGAACGGCGCAGAGGCGCTTGACGCAGGCTTCGCAGAATACCTGGCCAGGCCCGAAGGCCCGCAATTCCTCAACCCCGACGCCGTGCGCTCGCCTGGACCGGACGTGCCCATCCGCACGGTGAGAGCGGACGGGCGGCACGGGCCGGTGGGGATCCGGATCTACGGCGAACCCGCCCACGCCGGCAGCCCGGGCCTGGTGTGGCTGCACGGCGGCGGCTTCGTCAGCGGCAGCGTTGACATCCCCGAATCGGACTACCTGGCACGGGTGCTTGCCGCCCAGGGGATGCCGGTGCTGTCTGTGGACTACCGGCTGGCGCGGAACGGCGTCTCCTATCCTGTTCCGCATGATGACGCCCTGGCCGGCTGGTTCTGGGCCCGGAACAACGCTGCATCCATCGGCCTGGATCCGGAGCTGCTGTGCCTGGGCGGTGCCGGTGCCGGCGGCAACCTGGCCGTTGGTGCCGCGCTCTACCTGGTTGACGCCGGCAAGCCACTGCCCGCCAAACTCCTGCTGGCGTACCCCTTCCTGCACGCCGAACTCCCGCCGCCGGCCGGGGGATTGGACGACCAGGTGATGGCGGGGCTGCCGCGGCACCTGCGGTTCACGGTGGAGGACTGCATCCGGCAGGCGGAAAACTACGTGGGCGGCCCGGTGAGCATGGCCCCGTCGTACGCCATGCCCGGCTACGCCGACCCTGCAGGCCTTCCGCCCACCGCACTGCTCGCCTGCGAGTACGACGACGCCCGCGGCTCTGCCGAGCAGTTTGCCTCAGCGCTGGAGCGGGCAGGGGTTCCGGTTTCCTACTTCCTCGCCGAGGGCGGAGTGCACGGCCATTTGAACCACACGGCAGGGCTGCCGGAGGGGCGGCCGGCCCTGGACTTCCTGGCGGGCGAGCTGGCGGCGGCGCAAAGGCCTTAATCGCGGAGGCGGTCAGGGCTGTCCGGAACTTTCTTCCTGGTGGCTGCTGGACCAGATGTCGCCCATTTCCTCGGTGGACTGCTCCACGATCCTGCTCATGGCCGCGTGCGCCGCGGCCGCCTGGCCCCGCTGGATTGCGCTGGCCACGTCCACATGCATTTGCAGTGCTTCATGGTCCGGAAGGTGGGGCATCAGGCCGTGCTGGGTCCGGCCCGCCAGCACCTCCGCCACGAGTTTATGCAGCTGCGAAAACATGAGGTTGCCGGAGGCGTCGAGGACCGCTGCATGGAACTCGATATCCAGTCGCAGGAAATCGTCCTGGTCTCCCCGCTGCCCGGCGGCCCACAGCCTGGCAGCCATGGAGACAAGGTCGCTGGCCTGGTCCAGTGAGGCGCGTTCGGCGGCCAACCGGGCGGCCTGCGGCTCAATGGCGCCGCGCAGCTCGTTAAGGGCCTGCAACTGCTCCAGCCGCTTGGCCGACGCCAGCCGCCACCGGATCACTTGGGGGTCATAGAGGTTCCAGCTGGCCTCAGGCTGCACCACTGTCCCGAGCCGCCGCCGGGATTCGAGCATCCCCATGGAGGACAGGACGCGGGTGGCCTCTCGGATGACGGAGCGGGACACCTTGTGCTGCGCTTCCAGCTCATCCAGACGCAGGATCGTATTCGGTGCCAGTGTGCCTTCCGCGATGGCGAGGCCCAGGTTCTCGACCAGCGATGAATGCAGGTCCGGGGACAACGCCGCCTTTGGGATGGTCATGAATAAATCATATGGGGGCAGCGCAAGGTCTTGTATATGTCTGCGTTATTTGTTTATGCTCGCTAAACAGAGCAGACGTAAAGAGGCGTGTGCAACCCGGCCCGGTTAGTCCGCGGCCTTGAACAAAGGGAGTCGTAATGAAGCGGCGTTCAATTGTGAAGTACGCGGCAGTGGCCGCGGCAATGTCGCTGGGGCTGACGGCCTGCAGCGGCGGCGGAGGCGGCAGCGACCAGGCGAAGGAGTCCGGGATCGTCCGCGTCACCCTTGCCAACCACGTCTGGACCGAAGGCATCAAGGCCGCCATCCCCGAGTTTGAGAAGTCCAGCGGACTCAAGGTCGAACTCACCCAGTTGGGCGAGGACCAACTCTCCGACCAGTACAACGTCAAGCTCAACGCAGGCAGCGATGAGGTCGACGTCATGATGTACCGTCCGCTGCAGGAAGGCAAAGCCTTCGCCAAGAACGGCTACCTGGCGGACCTCACCAGCAAGGTGTCCTCCGACTCCAGCTGGGACTGGAAGGACTACCAGGAAGGCCCCGTCAAGGCCACCACTGCCGACGGCAAAGTGGTTGGCGTGCCGATCATCACCGAACGCGAAGTCCTCTACTACCGCAAGGACCTGCTGCAGGCCGCAGGGCTCCAGGTCCCCAAGACCATGGAAGAGCTTGAAGCCGCAGCCAAGGCCATCAAGGCTTCTTCGCCTGACACTGCAGGCTTCGTTGCCCGCACCGGCAAGTCCACGGCCGTCACGCAGTTCTCCAGCTTCCTGTACAGCTTCGGCGGTGACTTCATCGACTCCAGCGGCAAGGCCTCCATCAACACTGACGCAGCAAAGAAGGCCTACGCCTACTACGGCGGCCTGATCCGCAACTACGGACCGGCCAACGTCAGCACCGACATGAGCTGGCCGGAAGCCATGGCCATCTTCACCCAGGGCGGCGCCGCCTTCTACACCGAGGCTGACTCCCTCTACAAGAACGCCACAGACCCGGCAAAGTCCAAGGTCGCGGACAAGGTAGGTTTTGCGGCGTTGCCCGCCGGCCCCGCCGGAAGCAAGCCCTACAACATCCCCTCCTGGGCCCTGGGCGTCAACCAGAACTCCAGCAACCAGGACAACGCCTGGAAGTTCATCCAGTGGGCCACCAGCAAGGAACGCACCCTGGCAGCCCAGAAGGCGGGCGTCCCCGGACCCCGGGCCTCTGTCTGGTCCAACCCGGAAGGAACCTCCACTTACCCGAAGGACCTTGCTGACGCCATTGCCGCCAGCGCCAAGAACGGCGTCGGACACGACCGTCCCGAAGTGATTACGGTCGGCAAGGCCCGTGAAATCGTGGGCGGGCCCATTGTTGCCAGCATCACCGGCGCGGACACTGCCGCCGCGGCCAATGAGGCCCAGACTGCTTTCCAGACCTTCCTGGACAGCGAAAAGAAGTAACGCCTGCGGCGCCCCCCTGCCGCAACAGCCCGCCGGGACGGTCCCAACACCGTCCCGGCGCGGCCCCACTTCACCCCCAACTTTTTAGGTGAACCATGTCTGTACTGAACCCTCCCCGCAGCGCCGGCACGCGCAATGCCAGCGGCCGTAAGGGCACAGGCCGGAGCTTCTCCGCCTGGGCCAACCGGCACCGCAAATGGCTGTTCGCAGCACCGGCGATGGTCTTCGTCGGCGTCCTCATCGTCTTCCCGCTGGCCTGGACCCTCTACCTGAGCCTCACCGACTCCCAGGGCTCCGTCCGGGCAGCCACCGATTTCATCGGCCTCAAAAACTACCTCACCGTCCTGACGGACATGGAACGGTTCTGGCCCGCCGTGGGCCGCACGCTTGCCTTCACCGGCGTCGCGCTGGCCTTCGAAGTGGTCCTCGGCATGGGCATAGCGCTGCTCCTGTGGCGGCCCTTCCGGGGCGAAAAGTGGGTCCGGGTGGCCATCCTGCTGCCGCTGGTGGCCACGCCCGTAGCCGTCGGCATGATGTGGCGTCTCATCTTCGATCCCAACATCGGCTTCGCCAACCAGCTCCTGGGCGCGATCGGCATTCCGCCCCAGCCGTGGCTCTCCGGGCAGGACACCGCGCTGGGGACCACCATCTTCATGGACGTGTGGCAGTGGACCCCGATGGTGGTGCTGATCCTGCTCGCCGGACTGACCTCACTGTCCGACGAGCCGGACGAAGCTGCCCGTGTGGACGGCGCCAACGCCTTCCAGCGGTTCTTCTACATCACCCTGCCCCTCATGATGCCCACTGTAATCGTGGCGATCCTCCTGCGGGGCATCGACGCCCTGAAGACCTTCGACATCCTGTACGCCACCAAGGGCAAGGGCGGCGGTTCATTCCATGAAGTGGAGACGCTGAACGTGTACGCGTACGGGCTGAGCTTCGACTACAACCAGTACGGACTCTCCTCAGCCGTCCTGATCCTGTTCTTCATGATCATCATCGGCATCATGTGGCTGCTGACCATGCGCAAGAAAGCGGTAAGCAAATGACCGTCGTGACAGACTCCACCACTCCCGCCGCCGCCAAGCCGGCCCCGCGGCGGCGGAAGCCGCTTGCCACCCGCGCCTACAAGGTGTTCCGGGTTGTGGCCCTGATCGTTGTGGTGCTGTTCCTGCTGGCTCCGCTGTTCTGGATGCTGCTGGCGTCACTCAAGACCAACGTGGACATCTATGACACGGCCAAGGCAGTGGTGTTCTCGCCCACCTTCGAGAACTACGCCAACGTGCTCCAGCGCAACAACTACTTCGTGTTCATTTTCAACAGCTTCTGGGTGGCCTTTGTCTCCACGGCACTGTCGATCGTCCTCGGCGTCCCCGCGGCATACGCGATGAGCCGCTTCACCATGCACCGCTCCGCCCTCGTGGTCCTGATGGCACGCGTCATTCCGGGTGTGTCACTTCTGGTGCCCTGGTACTACGTCTTCTCCAACCTGCGGATGGTGGGCAGCTTCGAAGTGCTGATCCTCAGCCACATGTTCGTCGCCCTGCCCCTGATCGTCTACATCATGATGAGCTACTTCGACTCGCTGCCCCTCGAACTGGAGGAGTCGGCCGAGGTGGACGGGCTCACCCCCATTGGCGCGTTCCGCCGGATCACGCTGCCCTTGTCCGTGGCAGGCATCGCCACCGCCGGCATCCTGTCGTTCATTTTCTCGTGGAACAACTTCATGTTCGCGCTGGTGCTCTCCGGCGCCAAGACCAAGACCCTGCCGGTGGCCATCTTCGACTTCGTCTCCTACGCCAGCATCGACTGGGGCGGGCTGATGGCGGCTGCCACTGTCGTCACCATCCCCATCATGATCATTGCGCTCTTCACGCAGAAGTACATCGTCTCCGGCCTGACCGCCGGCGCCACCAAGGGTTAGGAACCACCGCGTGACCGTCATCAGCCGGATCGAAACCTTCCTCGTTCCACCCCGCTGGCTCTTCGTCCGGATCGAAACCGACAGCGGCATCGTTGGGTGGGGCGAGGCCACCTGCGAGGGCCGCAGCGAAACGGTGCGCACCGCCGTCGGGCAACTCTCGGAACTGCTCCTCGGCAGGGACGCCCTCCGGATCGAAGACCACTGGCAGGTGATGACCAAGGGGTCCTTCTACCGGGGCGGCCCCATCCTGGCCAGCGCCGTCTCCGGCCTGGACCAGGCATTGTGGGACATCGCCGGCAAGCACTTCAACACCCCCGTGCACCAGCTCCTGGGCGGCCACGTCCGGGACCGGATCCGGATGTATGGCTGGGTGGGCGGCGATGAGCCGAACGAGGTGGCGGACCAGATCAGCGCGCAGCTGGACGTGGGGCTCACCGCCGTCAAGATGAATGCCAGCGGGCGGATGAGCCCGGTGGCCTCGGTTGCAGAGATCGACGGCGTCATCCGCCGTGTCGCCGCGGCCCGCCAGGTTTTGGGCGACCAACGGGACGTCGCGGTCGACTTCCATGGCCGTTTCAGCCTGGCCAACGCCAAACGCGTGGCCCCGTTGCTGGAACCGTTTCGGCCCTTCTTCCTCGAAGAGCCCGTCGTCCCGGAAAACACCCACCTGCTCCGCGAATTCACCTCCTCCACCACCACCCCGGTGTCCACGGGGGAGCGGCTCTACAACCGGCAGGAATTCCTCCCGGCCCTGCAGGCAGGCATCGCGGTGGCGCAGCCGGACCTGTCGCACGCCGGCGGGATCACCGAGGTCCGCAAGATCGCTGCACTGGCCGAAGTCTATGAAGTCCAGCTGGCGCCGCACTGTCCGCTGGGACCCCTGGCGCTGGCCGCCTGCCTGCAGGTGGGTTTTGCCACGCCCAACTTCCTCATCCAGGAACAAAGCATCGGCATCCACTACAACCAGGGCGCCGAAGTGCTCGATTACGTGGTGGACAAGACGCCCTTCAAGTTCGTCAACGGCCACATTGAGCGGCTCACCGGGCCCGGGCTGGGCGTCGAAATCGACGAGGCCGTGGTACGGGCAGCCGACAAGCGCGGCCACGCCTGGCGCGGACCGGTGTGGCGCCACCCCGACGGATCCTTCGCAGAATGGTAAACCCTATGACCTCCGAAAATTCAGCAGTTACCTCCGCCGGCCTGCTGGCCGGTATCCGGCAGGCGCGGCTTGTCGGCATTGTCCGCGGGAACGACGGCGGTGCTGCCGCCAAGGCCGCGCTGGCCGCCATGGAGGAGGGCTTCCAGTACGTGGAGATCGCCCTCACCACGCCCAACGCCCTGGAGGCTATCCGTGAGGTCCGCGCGGCTGCACCGGCCGGCTGCTTTGTGGGGGCGGGCACCGTCCTCAGCCAGGCCGACGTCGAACACGTCAGCGCAGCCGGCGGCCAGTTCATCGTCACCCCCTCGCTGGCGCCCTCGATCAGCGAGGCGGCCGGCGCCGGAATTCCCGTCCTGGCCGGAGCCCTGACGCCCAGCGAAGCGTACGAAGCGATGGCACGCGGCGCCACTGCCATCAAGCTGTTCCCGGCCTCGATTGGGGGACCCCGCTACCTGAAGGCTGTCCGGGATCCCTTCCCGGACATTCCGTTCATCGCCGTGGGCGGGGTGGGACTCGGTGAGGCCACCGGTTACTGGGAAGCCGGCGCCATCGCCGTCGGACTGGGCGGCCCCCTGTTCGGCAGCGCGGCCTCCGGTGGCGACCTGGCGGAGATGCGGGAGCGTGCCCGCGGGTTCCGGGCCCTCGCCGCTGAGTTCGCAGCCCGGACCGGAACGCAGGCATGACCGTTGATACTGGGCCTGGTCCGGACGGGGACAACCCGGCCGCGCACCCGGTGGGCCTGCTGACCTTCGGCGAGTCGATGGTCTCCCTGCGCTCCACCGGCCCCTTGGCGAACGGCGGAATCTTGAACATGCAGGTGGCCGGGGCGGAATCGAACGTCGCCATCGGCGTCGCGCGCCTTGGCCATACTTCCGCTTGGGCAGGATCTGTGGGCGCGGATCCGCACGGCGAGTTCATCGTGAAGCAGTTGCGCGGCGAGGGCGTCCGGCTGCACCACAGCGTGCATCCGGAGCGGAGCACAGGCGTGATGTTCCTGGAGCAGCGCACCGCCGACCTTAGCCGGGCTTTCTATTACCGCGCCGGTTCGGCGGGGGCCACCATTTCACGTGACGACGTTGCCGCGGCTCTGGATGAAGGCGCCCGGATCCTGCACCTGAGCGGCATCACGCCTGCACTCAGTGCCGAAGCGCGGGAAGCGGTGGAGTATGCGGCGGCACGCGCGGCCAGTGAAGGCGTGGTGGTCTCCCTCGACGTGAACTACCGCAGCAAGCTCTGGTCCCGTGACGAGGCGAGGGAAGTGCTTGGCCCCCTGGCCCGGCACGCCACCATCGTCATTGCGTCCGACGACGAGCTGGACCTGATTGCCCCGCCCGGGGCTGGGAGCGGGGCAGCGGGGGAGTCAGACAGTGCCGCCGTGGGTGACGAAGCCTCGGCCGGCGGCGAGGCCTGTGCCGCGGCACGGCTGCTGGACGCCGGAGTCCGCGAAGTGGTGGTGAAGCGCGGCGCAGCAGGCGCGGCCGTCTACACCTCGGAAGGCGTTATGGAAGCCGCCGCCATCGCCGTCACTTGCGTCGACACCGTTGGGGCAGGAGATGCGTTCACCGCCGGCTACCTCTCGGCCCTGCTCGACGGCGCGGATATCGCCGCCCGCCTTCACCGCGGCATCCTGGCCGGCGCCTTCGCCGTCAGCACCCGCGGCGACTGGGAAGGCCTGCCCCGTCCCGACGAACTGGCCCTGCTCGACGCCGCCCGGGGCAGCACGCTGCGCTGACCCTCCGCCCTCAATCCTTTCCCTACCAACCAGCCGACCCGAAAGCCCGCCATGAAAATCATTGCCGCCGACGTTTTTGTCACCAGTCCGTCCCGGAACTTTGTGACGCTCCGTATTACTACGGAGGATGGTGTGACGGGTATTGGTGATGCGACGTTGAACGGTCGTGAGTTGGCGGTCGCGGCGTATTTGCGCGAGCATGTGGCGCAGTTGCTGATCGGGAAGGATCCGCAGCGGATTGAGGATACGTGGCAGTTCCTGTACCGGTCTTCTTATTGGCGGCGGGGTCCGGTGACGATGGCGGCGATCGCTGCGGTGGATATGGCGTTGTGGGATATTAAGGGCAAGCTGGCGGGGATGCCGGTCTACCAGTTGCTGGGGGGTGCGTCGCGGAACGGGTTGCGGGCGTACGGGCACGCTTCGGGTGCGGATATTCCGTCGTTGTTTGATTCGGTGCGTGAGCATCTGGAGCTTGGGTATAAGTCGATCCGGATCCAGACGGCGGTGCCGGGGATCAAGGCTGTTTATGGGGTGGCGGCGCAGGCGCAGGCGTCGGGGGAGCGGTATGACTACGAGCCGGCCGGGCGCGGTGCGTTCCCGGTGGAGGAGGACTGGGATACCCGGGCGTATCTGCGGCACTTGCCGGGGGTGTTTGAGGCGGTGCGGAATGAGTTCGGGCCGGAGATCCCGTTGCTGCATGACGGGCATCACCGGATGACGCCGATCCAGGCGGCGAAGCTGGGTAAGGCGCTGGAGCCGTATGACTTGTTTTGGTTGGAGGACTGCACGCCGGCGGAGAACCAGGAGGGGTTGCGGCTGGTGCGGCAGCACACCATGACGCCCCTGGCGATCGGTGAGGTGTTCAATACGGTGTGGGATTACCAGACGCTGATCAAGGAGCAGCTGATCGATTATGTCCGGGCCGCGTCCACGCATTTTGGCGGGATTTCCCCGTTGAAGAAGGTGATGGATTTCGCCGCGCAGTACCAGATCAAGTCCGGTTTCCATGGGCCGACGGATATTTCCCCGGTGGGGTTCGCGGCGCAGCTGCATGTGGGGTTGGCGATCCACAACTACGGGATCCAGGAGTACATGCAGCACTCGGTCAAGACCAACGAGGTCTTCGAGCAGTCCATGACCTTTGTGGACGGATACCTGCACCCGGGCGACAAGCCGGGCATCGGCGTCGAATTCAACGAAGAAGCCGCCGCAGCGTACCCGTACCAGCAGGCCTACCTGCCCTACAACCGCCTGGTCGACGGCACCGTCCACGACTGGTAAATACCCCACCACTGGCAACCAAGCCACCCCGGCCGATCTTGCTGCTGTTGACGAGTTCCATATCCGTGGGCGTAGGGCAACTCTGGAAATCATGGAGGCGCTCGCCCTCACTGCCGGCGCCCCTGTGCTTGACCTCGGCAGCGGATTGGGCGGGCCCGCACGGACGCTCGCCGAGGTGACCGGCTATCCGCTACTGGGAACGGCTCCGCTCGGCGGCCAGGCCGCCTGTAGATGGCTCCGACGTCGCCACCCACGCTAAAAGCTCAGGGCCGCCCTTAGACACTGGGCTGCCCGGAAACTCTTCCGCGGGTAGCAATCAAGTCAGCAACAAGGGCACCAATCAGGGCCAAAACCACGGGTGACTTCGCCCCTTCGACCGCAATATAAGTCATTAACGGATAGTGCTCATCAGGGTTGAGGCGCGGCCCGGATGCCATCGGGATGGCGAGCAGGACCACCAACACCAATGTGCCAAGTGTCGTGAGACGGGCGACGGTACCGCGCCCGGCCACCCGATAAACCAGAACTGCTGCCGCGACGAGAGCGACTAGAAGCACCGGCCACACGTACCGCAGCCAGTCACCCTCGACGCTGACGAACCTCTCGTTGAAACCCAAGTAGCCGTGGGCTTCTACCAACTGCAACTGCATGGTGATGTAACCGGCCAGGAGGACGACCACTACGGGCCCTGCAACAGCAATGAGGATGGATGCCGCCGATCGAGGACTGGATGCCCTGCTCGTTCTGTCCGGACTGGCTACTTGTCCATGATGAGTCCCAATTCTTCGTCCTCAGACTCTAGGCCTTAAGGCGAGGACCGGACAGGGACGGAGCCAAACCATTATCAGCCCTGGCCGCGCCGAAAGGGACTGCCCGTATAACGATCCCTTACCGGCACGCCTGAAAGAGGACCAATTCCGATCGCCCTTCGTCGGCCGTTACTCCCCGGATCTGCGCGAAGCGGCCAATGGCCTGAAAACCCAGTGTTTCGTGCATTCTGATGGACGCAGTGTTGTGTTCGTTCGCGAAGTAGTAGACGGTTGAAGACCGAGACCACATCCACTCCATCCGCACGCGGGTAAGAGCAGAACCGATACCCCGCCGGCGGAAATTCGGATTGATGATTACACCTCCTAGATAGTGACCCGCAGGGGGCTCCGCCCTCCGGTTCACTATGAAAATGTGTCTTAGCTGCGCCGACGATCTCATCTTGCGCGATTGCTACCAACACGATGCGAACGCTTGTTGGGGCAACCGTTTCCGGCGCCCACCGTGCTCGGCCGCTAACGTCACAGATCTCGTCAACATGCCGAAGGTCATCCAGGGTGGCCTCCCGTATCTGCATGCCTAGAGCATACTGACGAGCCCAGATGGGACTTAGAGTGCCCCTTTAGGGATCCCCTTCCGGGCGGGAAACCTGATCGGACTCCGTGATAAGACGCTCAACCCAATCCGCCAGTTCCGGGACAAGTCGTCGGCCATCGAGTTCGAGGGTCGCCCCGTTGCGAAGCAGCGGTTCGACGTCGAGGACGTATTTGCGGATCGCGGACTGATCGGCCTCTGAGCTGCCGTAGGTATTGTTCGTACGAACCGAGACTCGCTCGATGAGGACTTCTACCGGCGCGCTCAGGAGAACGACGGCGGAGAAGCGGTCATAGAAGCGACCTTGATTCTCAACAGTCCCCGAGTCAACTAGGGAGGAATGAGACGCGAGCAGTGTTGACATGCGCGGTTCATCCCAGGTTCCGTCAGGAAGCACCCAGCCGTCATAGTCGGTGTCGATGGTTCGGTAGCCCCGTCTGGACAACTCCTGCAACACAGTCGTCTTTCCCGACCCTGACATGCCGGTAATCAGAATTCGAGGCATGAGAGCCAGCGTATCCGGCGCCAAGATGTACGTAATGCCGATCCTCTACCGGGCAGGCGTTGTGATTTCGCAGCAGACTCGATCTGCAGAGGTCGAAGAGGTGATAGGGATCAGTTGGCCGGACGCGAAAACAGGTTGACGAGGTTTCCATCAGGATCGCGGAACAGCGTCGACCGGTTTCCCCACGGCATGGTGGTCGGTTCGAGCACGATGTCCTCGAGGGCAGGACGGAGTCGAGCAAAATCAGCGTCAACGTCCGTCACGAGGAACTCGATGATGAGACTGTCGTTGCTGCCGGGCCTAGGAGCGTGGTCGCCAAGCATCGTCACGGTCGCTGTGCTCCCGATCGCGATGACTGCCGTCCCGGTACGGATCTCTGCGAACACGGGTGCTGGCCTCGCGGCGGTCGTGCCCGTGACTGTCTCGTAGAAACGGGCGAGCCGCTCTACGTCGTGGGTGATGATGCGGATTGATGCGAAGTCCATGGTTGCTCCAGTCTGTCGGGCCATTTGCCTCGATCCGGCCAGTTTAAATTGACGTCCCGACACCGTAGTGTCGGTGTTTAGCGACTTCTCCGCCCGGGCTGATCGCGTGGAGAACCCCGTGGACGATGCCGAGGTCCTCTGGATGCAGTGGCCGCCTTGGAGGTTTTTCTCCGGTCGGTTCAGCCGTCGTGATGCGATCGCCACGGAACGCGCGAACGCCGTTTCGGAGGCGGCACCAGGCAATTAGGTACCAGTTGCGGCCCTTGCCGACGTAGGCCATAGGTTCGACGTCTCGTGAGGTCATGATGGTGTTCCGGTCGGCGTAGGCGATGCGAAGCACCTGCCCGGAGCGGAGCGCTTTCGCGAATTCGTCGGGCACTACTGCCGTGCGATCCTCGTCGAGGAGATGGATACGCGTCGCGAGTCCCGCAGTCTCTCTAAGACTTCGATCTTCCATGACGGCAGCGACCTTCCGCAGCGCGGAACTCGCCGCGTCCCCGAACGGAGACGTCGCCAGCATCCCGAGCGCGATCGTCACCGCGAGAGCTTCGTCGACGGTGAACCCGAGAGGCGCCAGGGTGTGCGCCTGATCTAGACAGTAGCCTCCGGAACGGCCAGGTTCTGCCCAAATAGGGACACCACTCTGTTGCAGCGCCGACAAGTCCCGCTCGATGGTGCGGGCGCTGACATCAAATTTCTCGGCAAGCCAACGGGCACTCCTTGGGCGCGGTGCCACAGCTCGCAGTTCCTCAACGAGTGCATAGAGCCGGTCTGTTCGCGTCACGTCTCGATCCTAATTCCCAGGATGCCGAACCTCCGGTTACAGCGTCCGGAAGACGATCCTCAAACTGGACGAAAAATCCTCCGAGCCTTTCTGGCATGCAAGAATCACGGCATGGATGAGGATGAGCGGCATACGAGGGACGAACTAGCAACACTTGAGGCTCTTTTGGGGGCAATGGATCGGCGCGATGAGGTGTTCCAGGTAGTTGACGATTCAGAGAACGTGGATGAAGCAATCCGTCGCGTGGGTGAGCTGTTGGGCATCGGATCCGTGAGCAGCCGGGCCGTCATCGACCTCCAGGTGAGAAGGTTCACCCAAGGCCAGCGTCGTGCCATGGCTTCCCGTGCAGGAGAACTTAGATCAATGTTGCTTGACGGGCGCTGAAATGCCCGGTGAAGGATCGGTTATCGGGCGCTGCTGACCGCCGTAGAGGTCATGGGGCCTGGGCGGTCACCGAAACTTGCCCAAGCCACAATTACTGCAACCACGATAATCACCAGCACTAGAGCAGCGATAGAGTTCCGCGAGGCTTCATACACGCAGACTAACCGGCGTTGCAGCATAGTGGGCGTGGTTTAGGCAGAATCCGGCAGCGTCCGGTGAAGGATCCTTACCGGACAGGGCGGCTTCCCTCAGTCGTTGCGTTGGCGATCGTCGGATTCCCCCGCGCAGGCCCGGCGCCAACCCGTCTACTCGGCTCCGCGAGCTTGATCTCACCGGTGCAAGGACTCCTTCCGCGGGGACTTTCGACACTTCTGAATGCCAGAGGCATCCGCCAGACTGAAACAGGACCGACGTCCTCTGCGAGGCGCACGTCGGAGCGTAAGGGGTAATGCCATGCAAATCACTGTCTTCGGTGCCACTGGAGCGACCGGTCGGTTGCTAGTACAGCAAGCCCTGGACGAAGGCGCGGACGTCGTCGTCTACTCCAGACACCCGGACCGGCTTCAATTGACCAATGACAAGCTGAGGGTGGTCGAAGGGGATCTCTCGGATGCGGGAGCAATCGAACGCGCCGTGGAGGGATCCGACGGCGTCGTGAGCCTGCTAAGACAGGGAGTGCCCGTAAAGGGCAAGCCTATTGCCGCCGGCACCCACAACATTCTCAACGCGATGCAGAAGGCCGGGGTGCACCGGATCGTGGCGGTCGCCACGGCAAGTGCCGCCGACCCCGCAGACAAGCCTCCGCTGCGCTCAAAGGCAGCCATCGGATTCGCCAGGTTGTTCATGCGCCCGGCCTACGATGACGTTGTCGCCACCGCCCAGGAGATTCGTAAGTCCGACCGAGACTGGACCATAGTGCGCCCGCCGCTCCTGCGCGACGGACGCAAGACAGGCCAAGTGGTGGCAGGCTACCTCGGAGACGGCGTTACCGGGAACTACCTCTCGCGTGCGAATGCGGCCGACTTCATGCTCAAACAGCTGCACGGCGATACATATCTCCGGAAGGCTCCGATCGTCGCCGACGCCTAGGTCATCCCGTGCAACCCAGCCGGTCCTTGTATCCCGACGGTGCGCAGATCATCCTGGCCGGCTCGGCACGCCGCCCGAGGGGGACCGAGCACCGACCGCTCCTTCACCCGGCGGCCCCAGAGAAATCGAGAACGCGGAGAACGGCATGACAACGATCACTGGCTCAATCCTCATCCGACGCCCGATCGAGCAGGTCTTCGACTTCGTCGCAGACGAGCGCAACGAGCCCGTCTACAACCCGCAGATGCACAGCGTCGAGAAGACCACCCCTGGCCCGATCCGCGTCGGCACCGTATGGCACGTCGTGATGGAATCGGGGAAGCGAAGCACCCCATTCGAGCTGGAGGTCACCGAGTACGTGCGGCCGAGGCGCCTCGGATCCATGACCCGCATGACCAGCGCAGACATCGACGGAGCCCTCACCTTCGTCCCCGACGCCAGCGGAACCTTGATGAGCTGGTCCTGGGACCTCCGGCCCAAGGGAATGCTGAGGCTCGCGGCCCCATTCTTCGCCCTAATCGGACGCAGGCAGGAGCAACGGAACTGGTCCAGCCTCAAGGCGCACCTTGAAACCCACCAAGCGCCATGACGCGCCCAAGCGCACCATAACCCCCTTGACGGGGGTTCCGAAGGTTCCGGAGGAACGTGCCGCCGGACGCGTGGACGAAGGGATCTCCTCATGAGCGCCACATCGGCGCAGCCGCCCGGCGAGGGCGCTGGAGGTGGGGCTGGACCTCGGCTGCTCCTGGACCAGTTCATGCCGGCATACGACCTCTCCATCGTGCACGCCGACATCTTCCGGGCACCCCCTGCCGAATGTTACGAGGCGGCCCTCGAGATGGACCTCTTCCAAGCCCCGCTGGCCCGGGCCTTGCTCGGCCTGCGGGCATTGCCGCAGCGTGCGGCAGGGACCCTGTGGGGACGCGCGAGAACGACCGTCCCCGCAGCATCCCGCGGCATGTTCCGGCTCAAGGAAATGGTCGGTCTGGGCTGGGTCCTGCTCGGCGAAACCCCGGGCGTCGAGATGGTTCTGGGCCAGGTGAGTCGACCCTGGAAATCGGGCGCTGCCTCCGCCGATGCACCAGCCACCCGCGGGCAGTTCACCGGCTTCGGCCAGCCGGGCTACGCCAAGATTGCCACCGGCCTGAGGATCGATCCCTACGGGACCGGCTCCTCGATCCTGACGATTAAGACGCGTGTCGCCATCACGGACGAGACGAGCCTGCGCCGGTTCCGCCGCTACTGGGCACTCATCGGCCCATTCAGCTTTTTCATACGCCGAATGGCGCTGCGCCAGCTCGCCGACGAACTCCGACGAGCCAACCGGCAAGACCACCGTGGAGCGGCATAGTGAGACCGCGCCATGCACCCCACTTAGGCGGCCACGACGAACCCGGGCCTGTGGGACTTTCGGAACTTCTGACGCCGAGGATGCTGGCCCACCCTTCTTGTGTGCCGGCGGGGACGGGTACCGGGCGAACGAGGTATTTGACGTGGAGAAAGAGCTTCCGATAAGAGGCAGGCTCGGCAGGCAACCATTGCCTCCCTGATCACTGCGGCCGTCATCGTGGCATCTGCCGCCGGGCTGGCGGCCGGGGCGGGCGGGCCGTGCGTCACCCACGGCGCTGCTGATGTGTTCCGGCGGCTTGTTCTATCTGGCCTACGCCTATTTCCCGTATCTGGCGGGGGCACCGTTCACCGGGGGAAATAGGCCCGTGGGCCAACTACGCGTTCGGCGAGAAGACGTATTTGGCGCTGAGTCTTGCGGCGAAATCTCTGCTGCCGTGGCAGGTCTTCCTGGTCTCGCTCATCGAATGAATAAGTGCACTAACGAAGGATTCGGGCTGAGAGAGACTCCGCCGCTGCGACAACGTGGTCAAGGTGGTCGTCGGAAATCAGCCAGGGGTTGGGGTCTATTGGTTGGGCGTGCCGATTGAATAGTGTCCCCGATCTGTCTTCCAAGGCGGGATGGACCAGGAGGGGCACAACTTTTTCGGCGTAGGCCTCCGCGCTCTGGAAGAGCACACCTACGAGGGTTTGCTGTGCTCGTAGTTTCAAGGTCGCTTGTCCGAGGGCACCGGCCATGATGTTGGTCTTGATGATGCCGGGATTCATACCGAACACGTTGATGTCCGGAAAACGAGCGGCAGCATGGTGGACCAGAGCCTCGTTGAACACGACGGTGTTGCCGTGGGCTGTCTGCCAGCGGTAGTTTCGGCTCGATTGAATATCTGTGAGATCCAGCGCGCGTTCGCCCCCGGGAAACCCCCAGACAAAAAGGCGCGGCTTTTGCCGACGCGAAGGCCTTCCCCCGCCCAGCCGTGGCGCCAGTTCCTTGGCAACGACCCACCGGCTCATAGCGCTCGTGGCCAGATCTTTCTCTACTCCTTCCGGTGTCACTTCGCGGGTCCGTCCCGCAAAGATCCCGTGGGTGAGCAGGACTGCGTCGAAGGTTTCGGCCGGCAAATTACGGGCCACCTGGCGGGAGCTGTTCAAGGACGACAGGTCTGCCGGGATAAATGACCTCCTGGGGTGAGGAGGGTCCTTGAGCGTCCTTCCCACGACGGTGACCTCGGCCCCTTTGCGCAGCAGGGACTGGGTGATGGCCCGGCCGAGACCGCCGGTACCGCCAAAAATCACTACGCGAAGACCCTCGTAATCGGTCTGGGCAGAAGACAGCGTTCCGGGTTTCCAGTCCTCTCGCACCGTTCCGAAAGAAGACATCTGTAACTCCATTCTTGGCCGAAAGATACGGCCTACGCCATCACTTCGAGGCCATCGGGCCACCGCCGTGCGGGCCGTAGCGGATTGGTGAGGCTGCCCCCGGAGCCGCCGTTACAGCGGCTTGAGCCAGTGTGGACAGACGGGGAGGACCGCGTGCTCCACATCATTTGCTCAGCTTCTCACGAACGTGCGGTTGAGGATCCCCTTACGGCTGAACTCATGCGACAAATAGCGTCGCCAGAACGCCGCTGTCATTTTCCGAAGTCGTTTGCACAAAATGTCCACAGTCGTCTGCACAGCCACTGCATGTCCGGAAGAGGATCCTTTACCGGACGGCGAACGCACTCCTTGATCCACAATCCAGCGGCCTTGATTAGCTCGAGAACAAGAGGCGGCACAGCGTCCGCGATCTATCTCGATATGCTCTTGCTTGAATCTGAACCACGAGCTTTTTGGGGGAAGCCATGGTTGCTATGGCGGGGACTGTCCGAAGAGGAGCACTTGCCGGCGCTGGAGTTGCAGCTGCGTCTCTTCTTAGCATGATGCTCTTAGGCGTCTACATGTCGAATTACTTGGGTCTCAACCTACTTCTTGCGCTGATACTCCTTTTTGTGGCAGCTTGCGGAGCGGCCGTTGGGGCATTCGTTGGCTGGGCAACCTGGCAGATCTATTCACGACCAATGAACTGGGCTGGGGGCCGCCCGGCTCTATTCGTTGTCACGCTGTGCGGTGTTTACGGACTGTGGAACTGGACCTATGGCCTTGCTCAGCTCAGCAACGTGCCGGGAATGGCAATGTGCTTCTTTTGGAGCGTTACAGCAGCGTCCCTGTCGTTCCTAGAGGGGCGCCGGATAGCCCGATCATCGCAGGCAAGAGCAAGTTGAAAAGTTGCTTTGGCGAAGCCAGTGTTTGGTAGTGCCCGGTAGAGGATCCTTCAACGGACGCCCTCTAAGTGGTGCTCTGTAAGCGACAGGGCGCGGCGCATAGCGCTGGTCTCGTTGGTGAAGCTATTCACCACAGTGAGATGCTGGTCCCGCGATCTCCGGACGTATGGACGGTCAATGATGCGCCCATCCGAGGACTCCGATGTTACGGTGGCGCTCTCGAACACTATTGGGGGAAATCATGTTTGCTGCTGGTCGAAATGGTGCAAAGGCATGAAGGTCTTTTTGTTGTCCGATTCTTGCACCACAGGCTGGCTTCACTGGGGCCATGGCGAACTCTGGCTAACTCCGTCGCACCTAGTACGGATTGGTAGGCCCGAACTGACTCGGCGCGCGGCAGGATGGGGCGGAACAAGAGGCAGCGCCCCGTCGGCATCCGGGGCGGCGGGGACAAATGCGCACGAGGCCCATGTGTGGTCCACCACTACCGCACGGCCCGGCCCAGGGGCGGAAGTTGAGGTCAGCTCAGAGCAGTGGGAGCAGGAGGTAACGGCTGAGCCAGGCCGTACCCTGGTGTTGAATCTTGAAGAAGTTGTGACGGTCCAGTTCAGACAAGGCATCACGGCCTCGCGTTTGGGAGTTGGAATGGCCGATGGCACCAGACACAAGCTGCTCTGGCTACCGAACCCTCACTCCAAGTCCGTGCTGGCGGAGACTCTCGGTTCAAGGCTTGCTTTCAGTTAGATCTCGGTCGTCCGTAAACCGATCCCTACCGGGACGCACCGAACACCGGCGCTAATCTGGTGAATAGACGGTTATGTTTGCCGTACCAGCTGTTCGGGCGCAAAGGAGATGCCGGGGGTGGTCGAACGTCAGATGCTAAATGTTCCGGATTTGGTCGGGCAGCCCGTACATATCGCACAAGAGATTGCGGCGAACCTTGGGTTCGGTCTCGCGGCTGGGGATCCTGATGGTCCAGGTCTGCGCTCGCGCACGTGGCCGGGGCTATTCTGGGTGACCTCCCAAGATCCTCCTGCAGGATCGGTCCTTGAGCGGGGGAGCCAAATTCAGATTACTTTCGTTCAGGACGGTCAAGCCCGAAGCGACGTGCCGGAGCAGACGGGCGGGCCGACCCCCTCATTGCCAACTCATGCGGAGGGCGCCACCGACTCGTGAGTTGTCCGGTGAGGGATCGGTCAGCGGGCGGTGGTGAACGCCGTGGAGCTCATGAGGCTTGGGCGGCCACCGAAACTTGCCCAAGCCACAATTATGGCAACCACGATTACTACCAGGACGAGAGCAGCAATGAGAATTCCGCGGGGTTTCATACCCGCAGCCTAAACGGCAATGCACCATATTGGGCGCGAGTCGCTTACGGCGTCCCGCAGGACCCTGACGCTTGTCCCGTAGGTCGATCGCTCAACGGACGCTCCGGTATGACCGCCTCTCGAGCGAAAGCTTGACATGATTTACTGTCGACCTCGACTGGTAACCTCTGCGCATGACGAGCAGATCTCAGTGGGGCATATCCCCGGGTGAGAGCGTGAAACGCGAATGCGCCGCCCGAGGAACTAAGGCAGTAATTGCCGGGTGCGTCGCGCTTCTTCGGGGTTCAGAGGCGGACGCGCAACTGATCTATGCCCTGGGTGGCCCGCCCGCTCGATGGGCGGTTACCGGCGGCGAGAGCGGGCCGGACTACTGGCTTCGGGTGTGGGCGGCACGCGGTTTGCTGTACGCATACGACGCCTCGGCGGAACCGGCGATCATAGAAGCGCTGGGCGACGAACAGTGGCGGGTGCGGGAGGCGGCAGCGAAGGTCTGCGCTCGTCACCGGATCGACTCAGCTCTCCCGCTGCTGGCAAATCTGGCCGGTGATTCCCAGCTAAGGGTGAGGCGCGCCGCAGAAAGAGCTGTAATTAGAATCACGGACGGCAACTGACCCGCGCACCGCCACATCAGACAAGACGAGGTCCGTAAAGGGATCCTCTACCGGGCGGATCGAGTCTCATCGGGCAGAATCCTGGGTTAGCTCCCGTGATCTCGGTCGCGCCCGTCAAAGAATGAGTTTCATCCGGGGAGCAGACGTCAAAACGAACCCCTCCTTGTCGTAGAGGCCCTGTCCCACCTCCGTTGAACTGAGGTCCACCCGATCTGCATCGATCGACCTGGCCCATTCGATTACGTCGCGGACCAGAAAGGTTCCGTACCCGCAGCCACGGTGCTCGGGAAGAGTGATTACATTCGCGAGCCGGACGGTTCGCCCGTGGACACACATGGGATTGGGAACGCCCAGTTCAAGTGTGCCGATTGCGGTTGCGACGAGTTCGCCACCGATGTCGACGACCGGGAACCGAGCAGTGCTGGAGTCGCCGACGTGGCGGGCGAACCACTCTTGAGCGTGGCTCCTCCACGGCTCGTCGGCGGCAGTCGCGGCCTCATCAAAGAGCAGCGCCCACAGCCGTAAGAGTTGTGGGCCGTCACGGGCGGTTGCGATTCGGAGGGAACGACGCGAACTGTTCATTGAAGAGAATTCTAAGTGCCCGACAGACGGGCTTGCCTATATCCGGTTCCGCCCCGATGAGTGCGCCCCCGCGTGTCATCAACGTGAAGGTGCACCTCTAGTCGCGCTCTATTGTGACGAACCGGTATAGCGTTACGACGCGAAGCGACGAGACTCGCAGGCCTCTGTGTTTGAGGTTGTTTCGACATTGGTCCGTTTAGCCATCGGCTTACGGACGAGGTTCCCTCTGGGGGGCGGCGTCAAGCTTGGTGTTGCTGTGTTTGGAATGGAACCGTTAGGTCCGGGGCGTGAATTGGACTTGGATGTGCTTGAGTCAGTGCGTGGAAGCACTGCGGTCACCACGCCGCGGCCTGCCAGTTGGGCTCCTATACCGTAGACGAACGGGTCCGTATCGATCTCTGCGCCGGGCACGTCGACTCCGTTGATGACGGTCCTGGCCTGGCTGTTGACCATCCGGCCGGTTACTGTGGGTGCGTGCTGGTCCCAGGGGTTGCTGCCCGGCCAGAGCTCTTGCCGATATTGGTTCATGAGGATGTGGTTGACATGGTCAGCCAGTAGGCTTCGAACCGAAGAACGCTCGGATGGATCGCGGTGCCAGGTGGTTCGCACGGCCTCCTCAAGTTGCGGGTAACGCAGTCGCTCCACGTACTTGATCAGCCAAGGGGGCCGAGGCCATGGCGGAACTTCCTCGATCGATCTGCGTGTCTTCTCGTCGAGGTCAGCAAGGTTTACCGGGTCTGAGCGGTCATCCGGGTTTCGCCAGAGCGTATAGGTGATGCTCGCCGTCATCTCGTTGTACCCACGATCATCTTGGCCATAGGTCACACCAACGCTGTCGGTGTCCTCCAACGATGGTTGAGGCGCGAGCCCCATCACCTGAATGGGCATCAGCTTCAGGCGCTCGGCCCATCCGGCCCGCGGGTCAGGAGCGTCTGAGGGGAGAATTCCGGCCACTCGCATACCTCGACTATGAACCACACGAGGGTGCCTGTAAATGCAATTGGGTTTCGGTCCCCAAATGTCCAGGCGAAGATTCCCTAAACGCGACGATGGGGAAACCGCCTGCTTGTGCTCCACCGCTTCGCTTTCAGGAATTTGCTTTGTCCGACGCCTGAGTTCGCCCCAGGCTCTGCTTGCGTGATAGGCGCAAAAGGTAGCGAGAACAAATCCACCTGTAGAACACACATCAAGTGCGACTTTTCGTGCAACCTGGTCAGCTCGAACGCGAGGTCGCGTAGTCGCAGTCCCTCCTAGACAGCGCCCGCTGACCGATCCCTCAGCGGGCGAATTTCGGTCGTCGTGACCGAATGTGCCCTTTGACCGGACGATCAATGGAGATTCGCCGCGCCCGTGCTTTCGACAGAGTTTTCCAGCGGGATCATCGGATCGGACCACTAGCCAGGCTTGCCGAATACGCCCTGGATGAACACCGTGCGCCCGGCGTCGATGTTGCGCCCGGAGTTACTCATCTTGACGGCTGCCTGTTCTCCCAGCACGAGATGCATTCCAAGCGGAGGAGGGGCGCCGGAGCCGTTCGCACCCGACGCTTGCGCCTTCGCCTGCTGTGCCTTGCGCGCCGCCACGACGTCGGCGGTAATGTCGCGCCAGGTGCGCTCGAGGAGACCTGCACCGCGGATCAACCCGCGGAGGGATTCCGCATCGGCCAGGTGGCTCTGGTTGGGGCGGCTCGCCCATGGGACCGGAAGCTCGATCGGCTCACCGTTCCCCGCGCAGATTTTCTGGCAGACGAACAGCCCGCCCGGCCTGAGTACCCGGGCGATTCCGGAATACAGGCGGCGCTTGTCCCGGATGTTCATCTGCATTTGTATCGTCCACACCACGTCGAAGCTGGACGCGGCGAACGGAAGCTCCAGGGCATCACCCGCCTGAAAGCGGGTGCGATCGGACAACCGCGTCATCCGAGAAAGGGCGCTGGCCACCCCGCAGAATTCAGGCGAGAGGTCGATGCCTGTCACGTCGCAACCCAAAGTTGCGGCGAGGTAACGCGCCGGGCCGCCCAACCCGCTGCCCACGTCGAGCACTCGCGATCCTGGCGGAATCTTTGCAAGCTCCACCAATGCGCGCGTGGCCGAACGTCCCGCGGAGTGAAACTCGTCGGCCGGCGCGAGATCTTCGTGCGTGACCGAGTCCAGGTCCTTGCCGAGAGCTTGCAACCCCGCCACGATTCGCGGCAGAAGTCCGCCCGGCTCGTAGTGGCGAAGCATTTCCTCGTGCGAGTCGCCCATGGACGCAATCTTGAGCGGATTTCGGGGAGCCGTCAAGTAAGCGCTTGCTCCCACCACCCCGTCACCTGCCCTCCTCCGGCAGGAGGGAGGGTCTGGCCTGTGCCCTCACGAGGTCTCCACTCGACGCAGAACGGCATCGCAGACCCCCTGACCAGCAAACGATGTCTGTCCTCCTAAACGACATCGGAAGGGTCGCGGTCGTGCAATTCTCCCTTCGTCCCAAGGGTCCGTGGGTGGCTGACAACCTGGATCAGCGGATAGCTCGCCTCCCCGCAATCGCTTACGGCTTCGTCGTCCGCTGGACCGTTCCCAAGGTGCGATCCATGGCGCAATTCCTACTGGTGCTGTCAGGCGTCTTGCTCGGCACCGCAGCAACGCTTCTTATCGAATTTCTCCTGCCCGGCCGTGCGGCAGAGAAGGCAGAAGCGGCGACGGATGCGTCGCGAGAAATTCAAGAGACGTCGCTAGAACTTCTTCGCGAGACTCAACTCCTGCTCGCCCACGCGCAGGCCGAGTTGCGTCAACGACCCGGGTGGCGACGGCGGCCGAAAGGTTCAAGGCAATACAAATAGGAACCTTATCTACCTCGACCCTGTCGTCTCGCGGAGGCCAACATCGCCGCTCAGCGATCACAGCGAGCCACCAGCGTTCGTAAGCCGGTCCTCTATCGGGACAACCCGGTGCTGACCTGCGCTTTAATGGAGCTGCAGTTCACGGTGTCCCGTATACCCCGCCCGAATTATTGCGCGGTGAAGGTGCCATATACGCTACGCGGAATGGTGACGGTAAAGGCGAGCTCAAACCTCAACGACTCGGAAGCTGGGACTTGAGAGATTTGGGAACTGGCCGGGGCACTTGGTTGCTTTCTACGTGGAGGTCCACCAGTAGATAGGGCTCACGGGGCGGTGGAGGCCGTGGTTGCTTCAACGATGGTCTTGGCCGTGGCATACCCGTCAGCGATCACCTTGTCAGGATCCGCTGCCCTGAGCATCATCCCCAGCACGCCGGTCAGGATCAGGGCCAGGCGTTCAGCCAGAGCGCGTGCCTCACCTGTACCGACAACGGGGATGGCGAGCTGGTGAAGACGCGTAATGAGCAGTTCCGTGTCACTGCGCAGAGCTTCATCGAGTAGCTGACTCGGGTGGGGCGACTCTGCCGCCACACTGAGGAAGGCGCACCAGCGGGGAGTTGCAGGCCCGGACCGATACCGGGCCAGGGCAGGGAAAACCGCGAGTAGTTTGTCCTCCGCTGTTGCGGCATTACTGACTTCCCGTTGCCAGTCTTGGTCCCAGCGCGTCAGGCGACGCCGCAAGGCCTCGACGATGAGACCTTCCTTCAATGAAACGCTCGTTACAGACCAGACGGTCAGCAGCCACGCTCATGTTCGCGGTGTCTGCCGTTGCGCTGATTGCCGCCACTTACGGTCTGGCCCGATTCGGGTACGGGCTCTTCCTTCCCTCCTTCTCTTAGTCCTTCGCGCTGACCTCGACCATCGCCGGTCTCCTCTCATCCGGCGCGTCGATCACGTACTGCGTCTCAGCTGCCCTCGGCTTCCGGTGCGCGCCCGGTCACCCCCGTTTCATGGTCATTCTCGCGGGCTCGACCGCAACCCTTGGAAGTGTCGGCATCGCCGCCGCTCAGGAAGCGATCTTCTTCGCGCTCGCTGTCCTGGTGGCAGGAATGGGGGCGGGATTCGCATCACCTGCGCTGGTGGAACTCGTCCAACGCAATACGGCAACGGCCAGGGGAGCCCAACTTCAGTCGATCGTGAATTCGGGCACCGGTTTCGGGGTCGTCGCCGCCGGCGGTCTGCCTTAGTGCTGGGCCCATGGTGGCGCGCAGCGTGGATCCTCATTGCCGTCCTCACTTTCACCGCCATGATTGGCGTCCTGCGCTCCGACACCTCGCACGCCAAAGGGCTTAGTAATACTGCGCTTCACAGCGAAAGGCCAGCAGGTACCGGAGTACGCAGTGCTCGGGGTCTGAGTTGGCCAATCGTTTCAGCTTTCGTCTTGGGGATCGGAAGCGCAGCCCTCTGGGCACATGGACGCTCACTCCTCCAAGACGACGGCGGAATACCAGTCGAAACATCCGCGACAGTATGGATGGCCTTGGGTGCCGGCAGCTCCGCCGCGCTCCTCCTGGCACCCTGGCTCGCCCAGCACTCCGTCAGGACCACCTGGTGCATAACCGTAGGTGCGACCTCGGCCGCAACAGTGGCATTCGCCCTGGTCCCGACCAGCCCGCCGATCAGCCTCGCTGCGGCAGGACTTTTCGGCCTCGCCTACACAGCAGCAACCTCAGTGCTCATTATCTGGGCCTCACTCGCGGCGGCGAACAGCGCTGCAGGGACCTCAATCCTCTTCATCAGCCTCGTTCTAGGCCAGGCCCTCGGATCAACGGTCATCGGTGCCCTCATTGAAACAACCAACTTCGTCGTCGCCTTCATCACCGCCGGAGCCCTCTGCCTCATCAGTGCTCTCGGAGCTGCAACCCAGCGGACAAGTCCGGTCGGCCGGCAGGAAGACATCCCGGTGCCCTGAGACACCCAAGGCGGGACTGAGGTGGTGCCGTTCGGGCTTGCTGGGAAGGCCGTTCCCCGGGTGCCAGTAGCCCGAAAGGCAGCCGCCTACTCCGCCGCGCCCCACAGCGCCTTGCGCAGCAGCCGCTTCAACTCCTGCGACTCCTCGTCGGAAAGGCCGGCCAGCTGCTCGATTTCAGCTACGTCCAGGGCCGCGCGGGCTTTGGTGTGCATCTTCCGCCCCTCGGCGGTGGACACGATGATCTTGGCTCGCCGGTCCTGCTTGCCCTGCGCCCGCTCCACCAGCCCGCGGTGCTCCAGGTCGTCCACCAGCGTGACTACCTGGCTAGGGTCCAGGCTGAGGAAATCCGCCAGTTCCCGCTGCGTGGGCTCCAGCCCGCTGCACGCCAGCGTCAGAACGGAGAAGGACCGCTCGCGGAGCCCGAAGTCGGCCAGTGCCTTGTTGTTCAGTACCGAGCCGGCGGCATGCAGCTTGGCGAGCAGCAGGCCCACATCGCTGCCGATCCGGGCTGCCGCAAGGCGGGGGGTCTGAACTTTGGTGCCCAAGGTGGCCATCACAACTCCGGTACTGGTAAAAAACAATCGTTGACTTTTTCAATGATTCGTAATTTCATTGATTCCAACAAGGATCTCACACCGCAGTGGGACCACCCCAACGGCTTCGGCCGGCGCATGCGAAGGAGCAGGCCATGAGCTTGAACGGCAAGGTTGCAATCGTCACCGGGAGCGGGCAGGGCCTCGGCCTCGCCTACGCAAGGGAACTGGCCCGCCAGGGTGCCGCCGTCGTCATTAACGACGTGAACGCCGACACCGCTGCGCAGGCTGTGGCACAGATCGAAAAGGACGGCGGCCGGGCCACCGCCGTGGTGGTTCCGGTGGGAAGCACGGACGCCGCCAAGGCCCTGGTGGCCGGAGCCGTAGACGCGTTCGGCCGGCTGGACATCCTGGTCACCAACGCGGGAATCCTGCGGGACAAGAGCATCCTAAAGATGACGGACGAGGACTTCGATGTGGTGATCAACGTCCACCTCAAGGGCACCTTCACCTGCGTCCGCGAGGCCTACGCCTACTTCAAGGAAAACAATGTCGCCGGCCGCATCATCACCATCGGCTCGCCCACGGGCCAGCGCGGCAACTTCGGCCAGACCAACTACGCCGCCGCCAAGGCCGGGATCGTGGGCATGGTCCGCACCTGGGCGCTGGAAATGAAAAAGGCCGGCGTGACGGTCAACAGCGTCATCCCGGTTGCCGCCACGGCCATGACCAAGACCGTGCCCTACTTCCAGAAGGCAGTGGAGGCGGAGGAGCGCGGTGAGGCCATGCCGTCCTTCTTCCGCCACGACCTGGGCTTTGGAACGGCCGACGACGTCTCCGGGCTGGTTGCCTTCCTCGCCTCCGACGAGGCAGCCAACATCACCGGCCAGGCCATCGGCGCCGGCGGTGACCGCCTGCAGGTCTGGACCCACCCGGAAGCTGCCACCACCGAGTACCGCGAGGGCGGCTGGAGTTATGAGGCGCTGCGGGACAAGGCCGGCCAGCTGTTCAACCAGGACACCCTTCAAAGCTACGGCGAACAATTCCTGCCCCTGCCCGCCGAACTGCAGCCCGAACCGGCGCAGGCCCGCTGATCATGCCTGACCGTTACGAACTGGGCATCGACCCCGCGAAACTCGACGCCGTCGACATGCACGTCCACCTCGAAGTGGACAGCTGCGGCCACGGCTCGCTGCCGGAGGAACTGACTGAGGCATCGGCCAAGTACTTCAAGGCCGAGGACCGCACCCCCTCCCTGGACCGCATCGCCGAGGTATACCGCGAACTGAACATGGCCGCCGTCGTCTTCACCGTGGACGCCCGCACCCAGCTCAAGCACGAACCCAACAGCATCCCGGAACTCATCGCCGGCGCCGCCCGGAACAATGACGTCCTGATCCCGTTCGGCAGCGTGGACCCGCGCACCGGTGAGGACGCCATCGCCGGCGCCAAGCACCAGGCCATCGAGCTCGGCGCGCGCGGCTTCAAGTTCCACCCGTCCCTGCAGGGCTTCGACCCCTCCAATGAGCGCTTCTACCCGCTCTGGGAAACCCTCCAGGAACTGGGCCTGCCGGCCATCTTCCACACCGGCCAGAACGGCATGGGCGCGGGTCTGCCCGGCGGGTACGGCATCAAGCTCGCCTACTCCAACCCGTTGCTGCTGGACGCGGTGGCCGCGGATTTCCCGGGCCTGCAGATCATCATGGCCCACCCTTCGGTGCCGTGGCAGGATGAGGCGAACTCGATCGCCACGCACAAGGCGAACGTCTTCATCGATCTCTCCGGCTGGTCGCCCAAGTACTTCCCGGAATCCCTGGTCAAGGCCTCCAACTCCTACCTCCAGGACAAGGTGTTGTTCGGCACCGACTTCCCGCTGATCACCCCGCAAAAGTGGCTCGGCGCCTTCGCGGACCTCCCGCTGAAGGACGAGGTCCGGCCCAAGATCCTCAAGGACAACGCGGTCCGCCTCCTCGGGCTGGGGGTTTGAGATGGGCACGTTGACGACGGCGGAGGCCGCCCTGGCTGCCCGGCTCTACGAGGCAGCGGACTGGTATGACGCCGAGTCCCTCCTCACGCCCGAAGAGCGCCAGGTCCTGTCCCGGCTGCGGTCCTTCCTCGATTCTGAAGCCAGGCCGCTTCTGGCCGAGTACTGGGAACGCGGCGAGTTTCCGGAGCAGCTCGCCCGGCCGCTGATCGACCTGGACCTCATGGAACCAGCCGAACTCACTGGCGCCGCGGGTGCAGAACGCAGCCCGGCCCGCGGCATCTACCAGGGCTTCCGGATCTTCGAGCTTGCCCGCACGGACGCGTCCCTGGCCACCTGGTACACCGCCCAAGCGGGCCTGTTCCGCACCGCCATCCGGGTGGGTGCCTCGCAGGAACAACAGGCCGAATGGATGCGCAAGGTTATCGACTTCTCGATGAAGGGCGTGTTCTCGCTGACCGAACCCGAGTCCGGATCGGACATCGCCGGCGGCCTGTCCACGACGGCCAGGCGGCAGCCCGACGGCAGCTGGATCCTGGACGGTGCCAAGCGCTGGATCGGCGGCGCCGCCACCGCTGACGTCCTGGCCGTGTTCGCCCGGGACACCGCGGACGGGCAGGTCAAGGCCTTCCTCGTGGACCGGACAGCCGACGGCGTCAGCCTGGAGAAAATCCACGGCAAGATCTCGCTGCGGATGATGCAGAACGCCCACATCACCCTCACCGGTGTCAGCGTCCCCGAGGCCATGCGCCTGCACAACGTGAACTCCTTCCGGGATGTGGCGGCAATGCTCCGGGCTATGCGCTCGGACGTGGCCTGGATCGCCACCGGCATCGCCGCCGGCGCCTTCGAGGCCGCCCTCGCCTATGTCAATGAACGCCGGCAGTTCGGCCGCACCCTGGGCTCCTTCCAGCTGGTCCAGGAGAAACTGGCCCGCATGCTGGGCAATGTCACCGCCAGCCTGTCCCTGGTGGTCAGGCTCACCGAACAGCAGGCAAAAGGCATCTACCGCGACCAGGACTCCGCCCTGGCCAAGATGCAAACGTCCCTGTTCATGCGCGACACCGTAGCCCTGGCCCGCGAAGTGGTGGGCGGCAACGGCATCACCCTGGCAACCGACGTGGCGCGTTTCCATGCCGACGCCGAGGCCGTGTACTCCTACGAAGGCACCCACGACATCAACGCCCTCATCATTGGCCGCGCCCTCACCGGCGAAAGCGCCTTCACCCGCTAAACCCCGCGACACCTACACAGCACCGCAACCACACACCAGCCCAGGAGGCAATGATGCCCAATCTCGTCGTCGATTTCGACACCCTGCTCGCCCTGTCCGGCAAGGACCTCGGCACCACCGACTACCGCCAGATCACCCAGGACCAGATCAACCAGTTCGCGGACGCCACGGACGACCAGCAGTGGATCCACACCGACCCCGAACGCGCCAAGGACGGTCCGTTCGGCGCACCCATCGCCCACGGTTTCCTCACCCTGTCCCTGATCATCCCGTTTTGGGGCGAACTGTTCGACGTCGAAGGCGTCACCACCAAGGTCAACTACGGCCTGGACAAGGTCCGCTTCACCTCTCCCGTGAAGGTGGGCTCCAAGGTCCGGATGCAGGCCACCATCGCCGACGTCACGGAAGTCAAGGGCGGCGCCCAGATCAAGGTCAACGCCACCATCGAGATCGAAGGGCAGGAGCGTCCGGCCGTCGTGGCCGAATTCCTCGCCCGCTTCTACAAGTAAGCCGCACCTAGAAGGAACAACAGTTCCAAACCCCAGGCGGCGCGCCCCGGCGCCGCCGCCTCAGGCAACCCCAAAAACCCCACATTCCTCCGTCCTTAGGAACAGCCATGTCCGGACACACCACGCTCGCACCTGCGGGCACGGCCGCCAAGCGCAAGGAAGCGCGCACGGTCATCCTGTCCAGCTATCTGGGCAGCACCATCGAGTTCTACGACTTCCTGCTCTACGCCACGGCCGCAGCAGTGGCCTTCCCCAAGGTCTTCTTCGCCGGCACGGATGAATGGGTGGGCGTCGTCGCCGCCTACGCCACCTTTGCCGCCGGATACGTGGCCAGGCCGCTGGGCGGCATCATCTTCGGCCACTTCGGTGACAAGCTGGGCCGCAAGGGGATGCTGATCATCTCCATGGCCATGATGGGCATCGCCTCCACCCTCATCGGCCTGGTTCCGGGCGCCGGCGTGATCGGTCCGTGGGGCGCCGTCATCCTGGTGCTCCTGCGGGTCTGCCAGGGCATCGCCGTCGGCGGTGAATGGGGCGGGGCCGCGCTCATGGCGCTGGAGCACTCGGACCCCAAGCGGCGCGGCTTCGCGGCATCGTTCGTCAACGCCGGTGCCCCCACCGGCGCAGTGCTGGGCACCCTGGTGATGGGCGCTTTCTCGGCCCTGCCGCAGGATGCCTTCCTGGCCTGGGGTTGGCGCGTGCCGTTCCTGCTGTCCTTCGTGCTCCTGATCGTGGGCATGTTCGTCCGCCTCCGGGTTTCCGAAAGCCCCATCTTCGCCGAGGCAGTGGCCAAGGAAGAGGCACAGGGTGCCAAGCGCAAAATCCCGCTGCTGGACGTACTCCGCCGGCCCAAGGCACTGATCATGATCATGTTCGCCGGGGCCGCCGGGTTCGGCCTGCAGGTGGTGCTGCCAACCTTCTCAGTGACCTACGCCGTGTCCAAGGGCGCACCCCAGCAGGGCGTGCTCTACGCGTTCGCTGGCGCCTCGGCCATCTCCATCGTCTTCGTTCTCCTGGGCGGCCGCCTGTCCGACCGGTTCGGCCGCCGCCCGGTGATGATCGCCGGCCTGGCACTGTTCATCGCCTACCTCTTCCCGATGTTCGGCATGCTCGGCTCGGGCAATGTTGCCATGGTGTTCGTGGCTTTCACGGTGGCGCTGATTTTGCACTCCTCCCTCTACGGGCCGCTGGCAGCGTTCGTGTCCGAACAATTCGGCACCACCTCCCGCTACACCGGTGCCGCCGTGGGCTACCAGCTGGCCACGCTCATCGGCGCCGGCTTCACCCCGGGCATCATCGCCGGCCTCTACAAGGACTCCGGCCAGAACATCCTCCCGGTGGTGGTGTTCCTGTCCGTCATGGCGTTGGTCTCGATTGTCTTCATCGCCCTGACGCGGGAATCTAAGAACAACGACCTCACCACGGTCCGTTAGGAGAACCATGGACAACAACGGAGTTGGCTCCTGGCTGCAGCGCCGCCGCCGGAAGTCGGGCACCAAGACGGCCCTGCTGTCAGCAGCGGGCACGCTGAGCTACGAAGAGCTCGCCGAACGGACCGACCGCCTGTCCAACGCGCTCCGCGAGCGGGGAGTGGCCAAGGGGGACCGGGTGGCCTATCTGGGGGAGAACCATCCCTCCTTCGTGGAGACGTTCTTCGCCTGCGGCCTCCTGGGCGCCATCTTCGTGCCGCTGAACACCCGGCTCGCCCCGCCCGAGCTGCAGTTCCAGCTTCAGGATTCCGGAGCCCGGCTCCTGGTCAACGCCAGAGTCCTGGAGGCCTCCGCCTCCGCCGCAGTGCAAGGCACCGGGGTGACGCACCGCCTGGTCATAGCGGCCGACGACGGGACGGAACCTTCCGCCCCCACGTCACCCGCCGCCGTCGGACGTTCCGCCCCCGGTAGCTGCATCGTGGAACCCTACGGGGAGGCGCTGCAGGCAGCAGCGCCGGACCACCTGGACGTGGCGGTGGGGCACGACGACGCCGCAATGATCCTGTACACGTCGGGGACCACGGGCAAGCCCAAGGGTGCCCTGCTGACCCACGGGAACATCACGTGGAACTGCATCAACACCATCGTGGACATGGACCTGAACCGCAACGACGTGGCGCTGATGATCTCGCCGCTGTTCCATGTCGCATCACTGGACATGGGGCTGCTGCCGATGCTGCTCAAGGGCGCCACCGTGGTGCTGGAGGCCAAATTCGATCCCGCCCGGGTCCTGGACCTGGTCCGGGAGCACAGCGTGACCACCCTCAACGGGGTGCCCACCACGTTCCAGCTGCTCTGCGAAGACCCAGGCTGGTCAACCGCGGACCTCAGCTCCCTGGACAAGCTCACCTGCGGGGGCTCCGCCATTCCGCGCCGGGTCCTGGACGCGTACGAGGACCGCGGCATCGGCTTCACCAGCTGCTACGGCATGACCGAAACGGCTCCCGGCGTCACCATGCTCCCCGTGGACCGGTCCAGGGAGAAAGCCGGTTCGGCGGGCCTGCCGCACTTCTTCACCGACGTCCGGATCGCCGATCCCATGGGTGGCGCGGTGGCTCCGGGCGAGGTGGGGGAAATCCAGATCTCCGGCCCCAACGTCATCAAGGAGTACTGGAACCGGCCGGAGGCGACAGCTGCCAGCTACGCGGACGGGTCCTGGTTCCGCTCGGGCGACATGGGCTACCGGGACCAGGAAGGCTTCCTGTTCGTCTCGGACCGGCTCAAGGACATGATCATCTCCGGCGGTGAAAACATCTACCCGGCGGAGGTGAGCGGTCATCTCCGAGCACGGCGCCGTGGGCAGCGTGGCCGTCATCGGCGTCCCGGATGACAAGTGGGGCGAGGTCCCCCAGGCGATTGTCACGCTGCGCGAGGGCGAATCATTGACCGCGGAGCAGCTGCGGAGCTTCCTTGACGGGCGGCTGGCCCGCTACAAGATCCCCAAGTCGCTGGTGGTGGTGGAGGACATGCCCCGAACTGCCAGCGGGAAAATCCGCAAGATGGAGCTCCGTAAGCAGCTCTGACGGAGGACTTCCCCACGGTCCAGCTTGCGGGGACCTGGGGGTTCTGCCGTTGTTACCGTTCACGGTCATCAATTGGCGGGATCCTATAGGACAGTGCCACCATGATTGGATGCTTGAGGCAACTAAACCCCAGAAGTCCCCGGACGGGACACCCGTCAACCCCGCGCTCGAGGCGGAAAGCAGGATTGCCCGCATCGCCGTGACGGTGTTCCCCATCCTGGTGGTCGTTGCCGGCATCCTCGGGTTCCTGCTTCCCGGAGCCTTCAAACCCATGGCCCCCAGCGTCCCCTACCTGCTGGGCATCATCATGTTCTGCATGGGCCTGACCCTGACCCCGCCGGACTTCGCCGCCGTGGCCAAACGGCCGTGGGCGGTGGCCCTGGGGATCGTTGCCCACTACATCATCATGCCCGGGGCCGGCTGGCTGATCGCGGGGGCCTTGAACCTCCCGCCGGAACTGGCTGTCGGCGTGATCCTGGTGGGCTGCGCACCCTCCGGCACGGCCTCCAACGTCATGGCCTTCCTGGCCAAGGGCGATGTTGCCCTCTCCGTGGCGGTGGCCTCAGTCTCCACCCTGATCGCCCCGATCGTCACCCCGCTGCTGGTCCTGTTCCTGGCCGGTTCGTACCTGCAGATCGACGCCGCCGGCATGGTCCTGGACATCGTCAAGACCGTGCTGCTGCCGGTGGTGGCCGGCCTCCTTGCCCGGCTGTTCCTCAAGAAGCTCGTCGCGAAGGTGCTGCCCGCGCTGCCGTGGGCGTCCGCCGTCGTGATTTCGCTGATCGTGGCCATCGTGGTGGCCGGCAGCGCCAACAAGATCATTGAGGCCGGGGCCATTGTGTTCCTCGCCGTGGTGCTGCACAACGGGTTCGGGCTGGGCCTTGGCTACCTTGCCGGCAAGCTGGGCCGCCTGGACGACAAAGCACGCCGCGCCCTCGCCTTCGAGGTAGGGATGCAGAACTCGGGCCTGGCCGCCACCCTGGCCACCGCCCATTTCACCCCGCTGGCCGCGCTCCCGTCCGCCGTCTTCTCCCTCTGGCACAACATTTCCGGCGCCATCGTGGCCGCGTGGCTGGCCCGGCGGCCCCTGCAGGACAAGCGCTAAACGTACGGCTGCCGGCTGAGAGGGAGCGCCTGCTGAGGGGAAACGGTCTCAGCCGGCGTTCCCTCCGGCCGGGGCGTCCTGGGCGGCGCCGCGGGCCTCCTGCAGGTGTGCCATCAGTGCCTGCAGCTGGTCAGCGGTCCAGGGCAGCGCCTGGCTCAGTTCGGCGCTGTTCTCGCTCCACAAGGTGCGGGCGGCCGCCTTGGTGCCCTCGCTGCTGTGGAAACGGGAGCCCAGCTCGTCCCAGCGGCGCATCAGGTCCCGCGCTTCCGGGCGGGCGGCGGGGACACCGCCGTCCACCTGGCGCAGGCCCTCCTCCACCAGGACCACCCACTCGTTCCGTGATTCCTCCATGGCCTCCTGTCCCAGCTGGGCACGCCGCGCATCGAGCTCCCGGCGCTGGTCCTCAGTGAAGTAGTTCTCAAACATAGGACAAAGTCCTCGCCGGAAGCTGTGCTCGCCGAACCAGTTTCATTCAGTGAAACCAGCAGCGCATCCGGTCCCGTCCATGACCCAAAGTTGAGTGCATGGACGCGGACCGCATGACGTGCCGCGCAGAGACCAGTACGGCAAAGAAACGGCGCGGCACACATGGAGTCAACGACGACGGCACTGCAGATCCTCCGGGGGGTCGAGTTCGCCAGGGTACAGAACGCGGAGCCACTGCTGCTGGACCTCTACCTTCCCGCGGAGGACGCCGAAGGTCCGGAGCAGGGGAGCAGGCCTGCCGTCATCCACTTCCATGGAGGCGGCTGGCGAACGGGGGAGAGGTCGTCCCTGGGACCCGTGGTGGACGGCTTCGGCCTCACCCCCATCGAGCGGCTTGTTCATGCCGGCTTTGTGGTGGCCTCCGCCGACTACCGGCTCACGGGCGTGGCCACCTTCCCGGCCCAACTGCTGGACGCCAAGGCAGCAGTCCGCTGGCTCCGGACCCACGCTGCCGACTACGGCGTGGACCCGCAGCGGATTTTCGCGTGGGGAGACTCAGCCGGCGGACACCTCGCCTCCCTCCTGGGCCTGACGGCTGGAGCAGCGGATTTTGCAGGCCCAGTCGGCGGTCAGGGCAGTGAGGTCGACGACCAGGTTGCCGGCGTCGTGGCCTGGTACCCGCCCACGGACCTGCTCCGCATGGGCGAACAGGCCCGGCCGGACGCCGTGGTGCGCGCAGATGATCCCGGTTCCCGCGAATCCCTGCTGATCGGCGCGCAGCCGGCGGACGCACCGGACAAGGCCAGGGCCGCGAGCCCCCTCACCTACGTACACGCGGACGCGCCGCCCTTCCTCCTCATCCACGGAACAGCGGACCGCTTCGTCCCCGTGGCCCAGTCCACCGGCCTCGCCGAAGCGCTGGAAGGCGCCGGAGCCGCCGTCGAACTTCTCCTGCTGGAGGACGCGGACCACATGTGGGCCACACCTGACGGCAGCAGCGCCGCCGCGGAGCAGGCAACCGCTGCCACCATCGACTTCTTCCGCCGCCAAGCGGATCAGCACTGATTTTCCACCACTTGTCCGGGACAACAGGCGCCCGGGAACAGACCTGAAAGGCCTTCCATGCAGTTCATCGGCATCACCCACAACGGCGAACCCTGGGCCGCGGCGCTCGCCGGCTCCCGCGTCCTCCCGCTCGCCTCCGTCACCGAATTCTGGGCTGACGCCGAAGGCTGGCAGGATAAGGCCGCAACGCTGGTTGCCGGCGCAGCGGAGCAGGAAGCGTTCGACGCCGGTGCCTGGCTGGAGCGGGGCAGCGTCACCGAGGTGCCGCTCGTCCCGGCTTCGGCGCGCGTCATTTGCGTGGGGCTGAACTACAAGGCGCACGTTGCCGAGGGCAGCTTCAAGGACCAGGAACTGCCGCCATACCCCACCCTGTTTGCCCGCTGGACGGCGTCGCTGTCCGTGGGCAACGTTCCCGTCCCGGTTCCGGAAGGCGAGGCCGGCCTGGACTGGGAAGGCGAGGTGGCCGCCTACATCGGCAGGCGGGTCGAATCGGTTGATGAGGACGGCGCTGCTGACACCATTTTTGGCTACTCCACCTTCAACGACCTCACCTCGCGGAAGGCCCAGAAACTCACCTCGCAGTGGACCCTGGGCAAGAACGGCGATTTCAGCGGCCCGCTGGGTCCTCTGGTCAGCCGCGATGAGGTGGGCGACCTCCGGGACGGGCTGCAGGTCCGCACTCGCGTGAACGGCATTGAAGCCCAGAACGGCAACACCCGCGACATGATTTTCTCCGTCCCGGCCATCATCGCGCTCATCAGCCAGACCTTTACGCTGCACCCGGGCGACGTCATCGCCACGGGCACCCCGGAAGGCGTGGGGTACGCCCGCACCCCGCAGTGGCTGCTGCAGCCCGGCGACACCGTTGAGGTGGAGATCGAGAAGCTCGGCATCCTGACTACACCCGTAGGTGATATTTCGCTCCGGAGCCGTGCCTGATGACCACGTTCCCTTCCACCACCGCCGCGGACATTCCTGAAAAGGCGCGGGTCCTGATTGCCGGGGGCGGCCCCAGCGGACTGTTCCTGGCCCTGGACCTGGCGTCCCGCGGCGTCCCCAGCACCGTCATCGAACCCCGGACCACCGTTGACCCCACCCGGCCGCGCGCGAAGACCACCAATGCCCGCACCATGACGCACCTGCGCCGCCTGGGCCTTGCCGACGCACTGCGTAAAGCCGCACCGCTCCCGGTCGGCTACGCGCAGGACGTCATCTTCTGCACGGGCCTCACCGGGCCGGCGGCGCACGAACTGCGCCGGTTCCGCAACGCCTTCCAGCTGGTACCGGGCCGCTACGGTCCGCAACCCGAGTGCGGCCAGCAGGTCCCCCAGCCCGTCCTCGAGGAGGTGCTCCGGGACGCTGTCGCGGCCAATCCGCTGGTGACCTTCGTGACCGGCTGGACCGCCACTGAGGTCGGTTGCACTGAAGGTGAGGCAGCCGCGGCGCCGTACGCCGTCGTCGTCGTTGATTCCTTCGGGGCCTCCCGCACCATCGCCGCGGAGTACGTCATCGGGGCCGACGGCGGGTCCTCCGCCGTGCGCCGCAGCCTGGGCCTGCGACTGGAGGGCGGGTCCGCGGCGCTGTCCAACATCAGCATCCTGTTCCGTTCGGAGTCTTTGGCGTCGGCTATCTCTTTGGACCCAGCGGTGCAGTACTGGGTGGTGGGTTCGGAGACGTCCGGCATGGTGGGGCCGATGGACCTTGACGGCACGTGGTGGGCGATCATCCAGGGCGTTGACCCCGCCGCCACTGTCACCCCTGACGATGCTGGTTTGATGGTCCGCTCGCTGATCGGCGCTACGGATGACCACGACGGTATTGACGTCAGCGTTGTGGCCACCGACCCCTGGACCGCGCGCATGCTGCTCGCCCCGGAATACAGCCGCGGCAACGTCTTCCTGGTGGGCGACGCCGCCCACCTCAACCCGCCGTGGGGCGGCCATGGCTTCAACACCTGCATCGGCGACGCCGCCAACCTGGCCTGGAAGCTCGCCGCCACCATCAACGGCTGGGCCGGGCCGGGACTCCTTGCGAGCTACGGGGCGGAACGCCGGCCGGTGGCAGCCCGCACCATCCGCGACGCCGCAGCGAACGGCAAGGCGCTTGCCTACCACTTCGCAGATCCGGACCTGGTGGCGGCCGGCCCTGCCGGGGAAGCCGCCCGGCAGACGGCACATGCGGCCCTGGCGGTGAAGCAGAGCGAGTTCGATTCCCTGGGCCTGGTGCTCGGCTACGCCTACGAAGGCTCGCCCGTGGTGGTGCCGGACGGGTTGCCGGTGCCGGACGAGGACCCCATCCTTTACGTTCCGTCCGCTGCCCCGGGTGCCCTGCTGCCGCACGCCTGGCTGGCAGACTCCTTCTCCCTGTACAGCGCCCTGGGGGCCGGCTTCAGCCTGCTGGTCGACGCCGGGTCGCTGGCAGGGGTGCCGGCCGGCGAGGCGTTCGCCCCGGTCCTCGCGGCAGCTGCCCGGCAGGGCATTCCGGTGACCGTCACCGCCGTCGGGCCAACCGAGGACGGGACACCCCTTTCGCAGCTATGGGGCGCCGGCGCCGTGCTGGTCCGCCCGGACCAGCACGTGGCCTGGCGGGGTGACTCGGCGACGGAGGCGGCAGCGGCCCTGTCCGTGGCTGTTGGTTGGGCGTCTGGCTTCCACACCGAAATTCCTGAAGAAACCGCACCTTCCATCGAGACCAGGAGCACCCGTGTCGACGCCGTCCTTCCGTGATTTCCTGTACGCCCCCGGCCACCCACGCGTGGCGGACATCCGGGGGCTCGATGCCCGGGAGTATGCCGAAGCAGCCAAGACTGACGCCTTTGCGGGGCCAATGATCGAGGGCTGGCGGAAGCTGTATCCGCAGCCGTTCACCGGCATCACGAACGACGGCGTCCGCCGGGAGGGCCTGTACAAGCTCGCACCGGCGCGGCCCGGGGAGGAAGCGCCCACGGCGGCGATGGCCGCCGCGGCCCGCAAGCTCCTGGGTGCTGTGGATGGCGGCCAGGCAAGGAAGCTTCGCTACCGCGTGGACGCACCGGAGTGGCAAAGCTGGGCCAACCCCGAGTTTCTGCAGCACGACACAGGCCTCCGCCTGGATGAACTGGAGCCGCCCGTCCGGGATGCAGTTCTGGGCGTGGTGGAGGCGTCGCTGAGCGCCGCCGGTTTTGAGCTGGTGCGGAACCTGATGCGGATCAACGGCTTCCTGGGCGACCTGGTGGAGCTGCCCGCTGCTCATGAACGAATTCAGCTATAACTTCGCGCTTTACGGCGACCCGTCCGAGACCGATCCGTGGGGGTGGCAGCTCTTTGGCCACCACGCGGCACTGAACTGCCTGGTGGCGGGCACGCAGCTGGTGATCTCACCGGTGTTCATGGGCGCCGAACCGGACATGATCGACGCCGGCCCGCACCGGGGCGTGAAGGTGTTCAAGGAGCGCATCGCCCTGGCGCGGCAGTTGATGGCGGCGCTGCCTGTTGACTTGGGGGCACGCGCTGTCGTGTTCGCGTCAATGGTGGATCCGGCGATGCCGGAAGGCCGGCTCCATCCCGGCGATGAGCGCCACTTGGGCGGCTGCTTCCAGGACAACAGGGTGATCCCGTACGAGGGCATCCGGGTGGCCGACTTGCCCGCCGGTGCCCGGGATCTGCTGGACGCGGTGGTGGACGACTTCATTGCCTACCTGCCCGACGGGCCACGTGCCGCCCGCCGCCGGGAAATCCAGGAGCACTATGAGGAAACCTTCATCAGCTGGATTGGTGGCTGGGAAGGGGAGGAAGCGTTCTATTTCCGGCTGCAGAGCCCCGTGGTCATCCTGGAACTGGACCACCACACCGGAGTGTTCCTCAGCAACGACCAGCCGGCCCCGTTCCACATGCACACCGTGGTCCGCACCCCCAATGGCAACGACTACGGCCGCGAACTCGTCAAGCAAGCCACCCCCTGACCCACCACCATCCATCCACCCACCATCGATTGCTGAGAAAACGCCGTTTTGGGGCGTCAGAACGACATTTACTCAGCACTCGATGGTCCTTGAACCACGGAAGGCCCGGATTTCCTTTCGGAAGTCCGGGCCTTCGTTGCGTGGGTGCCGGCTACGGGATGTCCAGCGCGGCGCGGCGCTGCGGCGGCGGGCCCACCACCGTGAGGTCCATCTCCGCCTGGGCGCGGCCGAAGCCTTCCATGTCCATGTAGGGCTCGCCGCCCTCGGTGTACATGTAGTCCTCCGTGGGTTCGTTGAAGTACTCGAAGAACCCGTTGAACACGGACGGGGTCAGGAACCCCACCATCTGGGTGTTGTGCGCATCCAGCGCGAAGGAGTGGATGGTCCCGGCGGGGGCGTGCACAAAGTCACCCTTGGTCAGGAGCATCTCGCGGCCATTGGCGTACAGCCACATCCGGCCCTCGGTGCACAAGAAGTTCTCCGTGTGCTCCGAATGGAAGTGCAGCGGGATGTAGGGGGTCTTGGCGCCCTTGGTGTGCACGGCGAAGTAGTTGGAGCCGGTGTTGGCGGGCCGGGACAGGTAGGTGAACATGGTCTGGTAGCTGACCATGCGCTCACCCTCGCCGGCACTCAGGAAGTACGGGCTTTGTGAAGGCGGCAGGCCGGCGTCGTGCTTGAATGAAGGCGCCACGCGCTCAAGGTCAGGGAAGGTGATGCCGAACTCGGCACCCACCTCGGCCTGCTCCCGCAGGCTGGCCACGTGCCCGGGGCGGACGGGCGGGACGTGCGAATCGATGGGCGTGCCCACCCGCTCGTAGTACTTTTCGCCGCCGCCGGGCGTCATCCAGTTCAGGAAGCGGGTGTAGTGGCTGGCCATGCGGTAGGCGTGCGGGGTGTTCGGCGGGATGACCACCGAGTCGCCCGGCGTGAGGATCCTGCTCTCGCCGGGAAGCCAGACGTGCAGGATCCCGTCGAAGACGTAGAGCGTCTTGTGCTCGATGCTGTGGCTGACAAAGGGGGATTCGGCCCCCATGCCGCCGGAAATATAGGCAGCGCTGAAGATGCCGCCCGTATCGGCGGCGCGGGCGATGACCGTGACTAACTGGCCGTTGATTTCGTAGCGTGCGCCTTCGCCCGACGCCATGTAATACGGGACTGCCTCTCCGGGCAGCGCGTTGGCCACCGGGAGCTGCTTGTTCATTTCCTCAACGCTGAGGGACATGGTTTCCTTCTTTCCAGTCGGCCGGCCCTTGCCGGAGCGTGACCTACATCATGGCCGTCCATTGCTCCGGCCACGAGCCCTGATTTCAATGGTTGAAACCGAACCTGGCCGGCCGTCGTCCCCCTGCTAGCCCTCACATTCCTTGCAGTACTTCTTGCCGTCCTTCTCACGCGCCAACTGGCTGCGGTGGTGGACCAGGAAGCAGGACATACAAGTGAATTCGTCTGCCTGCACCGGAACCACCTGGATGAGGAGTTCCTCGTTGGAGAGGTCCGCGCCGGGCAGTTCAAAGCTGTCCGCGAGGTCCGTCTCGTCCATGTCGGGAGCAGCCTCCCGGCGTCCGGACTTGTCGGACTTCAGCTCCTCCAGTGCGACGTTCGGCTCTTCCTCGGGAGCCACCCGCGGAGCGTCGTAGTCAACTGACATGTGGTGTGTTCTCCTGTCCAGCTGATGATGTCCAGATTGTTCTGAACAGATCGACAACGCAGGGCGGGGGCAACTAATTCCCGTGCCCGGTCGGTTTGCTGTCCCTCAAAGCGAGCGCGGCCTGGACCATTGCGGCATGGGTGAGGGCCTGGGGGTAGTTGCCGAGAAACGCACCGGTGGCCGGGTCCAGCTCCTCGCTGAAAAGCCCCAGCGGAGACGCGAGGTCCAGCAGCGAGCGGAATGTTTCCTCTGCTTTTGTGCCCCTGCCGTCAGGGCCAGCGCCTGTACCAACCAGAACGAGCACGGCAGGAAGGCACCTTCGCCGCCCTCCAGTCCGTCCTGCCCGGGCGGATACCTGTACAGGAGGGGCCCGCCCGCGCCCAGGTCGGTCCGGACCGCATCAACGGTCCGGCGGACAATCCCTGCCGCAGGGTCTTCCAGCCCAATCAGCGGAAGGACCAACAGGGCCGCGTCCAGGTCCGCCGACCCGTAGGTCCGGGTGTAGATTCCCCGCACAGGGTCGATGCCTCTGCTCCGGATTTCCGCCCTGAGGCGCTCAAGAGAGGACTCCCAACGGCGGCGCTGCCTGTGGCCCAGATGGTGGGTGGAGCCGATCCGGAGCGCCCTGTCCAGGGCCAGCCACGCCATGAGTTTGGAGTGGACGTGGTGGGCAGCGTCATCGCGGATCTCCCAGATCCCCGCGTCCGGTGCCGGCCAGGAGTCGGCCACCATGTCCGCAAACCCCCGCATGGCCCGCCACGTCTCCGAATACAGCCGGTGGCCGCCCTGCACCAGCACCCAGGCTGCGTCCAGCACCCAGCCGTAACCGTCGAGCTGATGCTGCCCTGCCGCACCGTTGCCGGTCCGCACCGGCGTGCTCCCCGAGTAGCCGGGCCAGCCCTGCAGCTCGCGCTCGCGGGGGACCGCCCGGCCGGACAGCGTGAGCAGCGCCGGAAGCCGGGGCCGCTGCAGCCGGCTCGCGTGCAGCAGCCAGCCAAAAAAGTTCAAGGCCACATCTGTCTTGCCCGCGTGCAGGAAGGCTGCCACACCGATACTGGCGTCCCGCGGCCAGGCGAACCGGTAGTCCCAGTTCCGGATCCCGCCCGGATTCTCCGGCAGCGACGTGGTGGGCGCGGCTACCGGTGCGCCCGACGGTGAGTAGGTAAGCAGCCGCAGGGTAAGCAGGCTCCGCAGGACCTGTTCACGGAACGGGATGCTGCTGTCCACCTCCTCTGACCAGGCTTCCCACTTTTGCTCGTCACCCAGGACCAGGTTCCAGGCCGCCTCGGGATCCACGTGGATCAGGGGCTCGCCGTAGGCAACGGCCAGGACCAGGGTCACCGGGTGCCCGGGTTTCACCACCAGCGTCTGTTCCTCGCCGTCGGGGAGCGGGCAGCCCTCGCTGGAGCCCAACGACACGGCTAGCGGACCCCATTCGCACACCAGGTCCCGTGCCCGCCTGCTGATCCGCGGCACCCGGTGGGTTTCACCCAGGCGGGGAGTAAAACGCACGACGGCGGCTACCGGGGCTGAGTGCGCGGTGAGCCGCCGCACCAGGAGCGTGGTGGGCAGCAGGGCACCCGATACTTCGGCCACCATCGCTTCGGTCAATGTCAGCAGGCCGCCGTCGGAGGACCAGGTTGTTTCCAGCGTTGCTGTGTGCCCGCGGTAACGGCGGCTCAGCAGTTGTGCGGCTCCGGCCGGCCCGGCAAGGAACTGCCCTGCCTCCCTTCCGCCCAGCAGGGCGCCGAACACAGGCTCGCCGTCGAACGCCGGAGCGCACATCCAGTCCAGCGACCCCTGTGAGGACACCAGCGCGGCCGTGCGGGTATCACCGATCATGCTGTAGTCGGCGATGGGGGAGGGTTGCCAGGGTGAGGCCGGGGAGGGCCCGACGGCGGGCTGCGGGTTTGCCGTATGTGCTGCGGTTGCCGCCGGCGGGCGCTTCCGCTCGAATGCAATGCTCATAGCGCCCTCAGCAAAAGTCCCAGGACAGCGCCGTACGCGACGTGCGCCACGATGGCCACGGCGGGCGTCTGAATCCCGTAGTTCAACCCGAGCAGCCCCGGCGGCTCAAGCACGGCCGTTGTGGCCAGGCCGGCGCGGGTGGAGGCCATCCTGGGGTGCAGGCCGGGCAGCAGCGGAAGGATGACCGTCAGCGCTACCGCCACGTGCAGCAGGCCCAGCAGTGCGCCGGTCCACCACGTCGCCCTGCCCAGAAGGGCGAACACCGCGGCGTATCCGAGGGCGAAGACCTGCCCCACGCCAAGGTGGATGAAGAAGCCGGCAACGCGGGCGCGGTCCGGATCGGGAGTCACCAGAGTGCCCAGCACCAGCGGCAGGTCCAGCCGCGTCAGCCCGGCCATCTGGGCCGCAATCATGATGATGGTCAGCACCGTGGTGGCCAGGAGCCCGAAAAGTCCCCATCCCTGCCAGTCCATCTCACGCCGCCCAACCTGTGGGCAGCAAGGCCAGGGTTATGTTCAAGGGGTAGTTGGAATACAGCATCGGAGCCTCGTTCTAAAAAAGTATATCTTGAATTTAGAAGCGAAAGGCGCGCGATGTCAAGAGTGCCGGCTGCTTGCCTCGGCTGGCTTGGTCACGACGGGCGTGGCCAGCTGCGGAGACGGCAGCCGCACATCCTGCGCCTCCGGATTCCGCTCTTGGCGGTTCCCTCCTCGCACCTTCCGTTCCGCGTCGGCAAGGATGGTTACGCCGCAATGCAGAACGTCCCAGCCTCGGAGTGATTGGTCCCTAAACTCTTGGGGATACGAGGCACTTGCCGAGGCGGCCCATCGGCGAAGCCCGTCCAGGGGGTCCGTTCTGATGAGGCCGGTAAGACTGAACAACGACGTAAGGGAAGCAGTCACGACATGACAGGGCTTTTTGATCTCACGGGCCGTGTTGCCCTGGTCATCGGCTCCGGCCCCATCGGGGCCCTCGCCGTCGCCGTCCTCAAGCGGGCAGGGGCCGCCAGGATCACCGCCGTCGACCTCCACCCCAAGCCGCTGGAAATCGCCAAGGCAGTCGGCGCTGACCAAGTCATCAACGCCGCCGACACTGAAGCCATCGCCGCCGTGGAGGCCGACGTGGTGATCAAATCCTCCGGCAGCCACCATGGTCTGGCCTCCGCCGTCCAGGGCGCCGGTGCGCGGCGGCACCATGGTGATGGTGGGGCTGCTGCCCATCGGCAAGCAACCGGTGCCCATCTCCCTGGCCATCACCCGCGAACTGGACCTCAAAGGCTCCTTCCGCTTCAACGACGAAATCGATCAGGTGATCACCGCCCTCGCCGATGGCTCCCTGCACATCGAGCCCGTCATCACCCACCAGTTCCCGCTGGCGGATGCCCTGCACGCCTTCGAAGTGGCCAAGGATTCCACCAGCTCCGGCAAGGTGCTCCTCAGCTTCGGCGAGGGGGCTGAAGGAACCGGAGCCGAACGAACCGCACGCTGGGAGGGACGTCTCCGAGCCGCTGGAGATCCTCGTGGAACCACAGGCCCGGCAGGTTGAGCAGCCGGGAACTTTTCCCGTCCCGTATTGGTAGGTAGACTGGTCTACCTACTACTACTTGGGGAGTGGCGATGTCCGCTGCAGGCGTTCCAGCAAGCGTTCCAATTGGTGTTTCCACGCCAGCCCGACGCCCTGCCCGCCAGCTGCTGCTTGAGGCGGCCGCGCGCCTTTTCTACGCCAACGGTGTCGCCGCCACCGGAATTGACACCATCACTGCTGAGGCGGGCGTGGCCAAGAAGAGCCTCTACAACAACTTCAGTTCCAAGGCCGAGCTGGTGGCTGCCTACCTGGAGGCCCGGCACGAGGAATGGCTTGGGCTCTACCGCAGGCGGTTGGAAAAGGCGGCTACCCCGCGCGAACGGGTTCTCGCAGTTTTCGACGCCTATCTGGACCATGCCAACTTTGCCTACCAGCACGGGTTCCGGGGCTGCGGGCTGCTGAACGCCGCCGCTGAGCTGCCAGCCGGCGATCCCGGAAGGGAGGCAGTGCGCCGCCACAAGGAAGAGGTGCAGCAACTTCTTGCCACCCACGTGGCCGCACTGCTGCCGCGGCAGGAGCAAAGGGCGCCACGAATTGCCGCGCACCTGTCGTTCCTGCTCGAAGGTGCCATGGCCAGGGCCGGCCTGGAGGGGAACGATGCCCCGCTGCAGGAGGCAAGGCTCATCGCCGGGCAACTGCTGGACGCCCTGTGAGCGGCGCGCAACACCACCCGGGCGCACAACACAACCCGAAGGCCCAATTCTGGGGTGCCCTTGCCGTGGTGGCGGCATCGATCCTTTGGGGAACCACCGGTACGGCTGCCACGTTCGCCCCTGCCGTGAGCCCGCTGGCCATCGGTGCGGTCGCAATGGGGCTGGGCGGCCTGCTGCAGGCCCTCTACGCAACCCGGCACATCGCGGTCCAGTCAGGCGCGCTGCTCCAACGGTGGCGGCTGGTGTCACTTGGCGCCGCGGCGGTAGCCGTCTACCCTTTGGCCTTCTACAGCTCGATGCATTTGTCCGGCGTGGCCGTGGGAACGGTTGTCTCCATCGGCTCGGCCCCGGTAGCGGCGGCCCTGATCGAACGCTTCGCTGACCGGAAGCCCTTGAGCCGGCAATGGATCCTTGGCGCACTGCTGGGTGTGGGCGGGGCGGCACTGTTGTCCCTTGCCGGCCACGCCCCGGCAGGAGCCGAGTCCGCAGGAACAGCCTCCACAGGAAGCATGGCGGCGGCTTCCGGGCCGGGCGCGGATCAATGGATGTCGACGGCGGGGATCCTCCTTGGGCTGCTGGCCGGCACCACCTATGCCCTGTATTCCTGGGCGGCGCACCGGCTGACCAGCAACGGACTCACCACCAGGGCCGCCATGGGTGCGGTGTTCGGGCTGGGCGGACTCCTCCTGATGCCGGTCCTTGCTGTGACCGGCGGCCCGCTGCTGGAATCCTGGGGCAACGCAGGCGTTGGGGCGTACATGGCAGCGGTCCCGATGTTCGCCGGGTATCTCCTGTTCGGCTGGGGCCTGGCCCGGGTCGGGGCGAGCACGGCAACGAGCATTTCCCTGCTGGAAACCGTGGTGGCTGCAGTCCTGGCGGTGCTCGTAGTGGGCGAGCGGCTCCCGGCACTTGGCTGGCTTGGCGCCGCCGTCGTCCTGGCCAGCCTGTTCATCCTCACGCCGCGGCCGAAAAGGCCCCGGCAGCGCCCGGAATCGAGGCTCCGCGCGACGTCGCAGCCCTTACCCGGTGGGCTGCCTCCCGGCGCTCCGGGCCAACACAGTGGAGCCCAGCAGCAGGCAGGCGCCCAGCCCCAGCAGCAGAACCCCTAGCACCACCGCGCCCGGCGCCGGAAGCCCCACGCCAGCAACAATGAGCACCACGCCGATCAGCGCCACTGCCATCCCCGGGAGCAGGCCTGCCGGGAAACGCCGGGCCGGATAACCGGACAGCAGCTCCATGGCCAGGTGGGGATCGTCCGCGATCAGTCCGAGTTCCAGCTCTTTGAGCAGGCGTCGTTCCTCATTGGACATTGGCATGGCAGGCCCCTGTTTTCCCTGGGCGGCGGTATCGGTATTGACCGTAGGAGCCTTCTACCGGTTAGTCAATAGCGCAGGCCGTCACTCGGCGGCGTCATAGCGCAGCTCATCGCCCAGCACCCGCACGCCCTTGGTGGGAGCGTGGGGAACCGCCTTGCCCGGTGGCATCAGGTGTTCGACGGGCAGGCCGGCCAGCAGGAGGCAATGGTCGGCGATGAGCCGGCGGTGGCAGCGCCACCAAACGGTTTCGCTGCACATGATCGCGGTCCGCGCCGCCTGGGAGCCGGCAACGAGCTCTGCAGCGGCGGCCAGGAACTCCTCGGTACGCATATAACCGGCATAGGCGCGGAACGAATCATTGCGGAGGGCCGTATCCGGAGAATCCGGAAGCAGCTTCCGGAACCCGCCCAGCCGTTTCTCCCAGCGGTAACCGATACCCGCGTCGGGCAGCCATTCCGCCATCAGGTCCTTGCCGAAATGCGGATGCTTGCGGCTGCCCGGCCCAATCCGGACGTCCACCAGCGACGTTACCCCCGCGTTCAGCAGCAGCGCCGCGAAGTCCTCCTGGGAGGCGGTGCCGTGACCTATCGTGAACAGGGTTTCCATCCCAGCCATCATAGGCAGGCGGATGAGGCGGGCTTAGGCAAGGTACGACGGCGGACCGCGGCTTCCTGGGGCCGGCCGCCTGGGCGCCGCCGCACCTTGGTGCCCCGCACTTTGGATCCGGCCCCCCGGAAAGCCGGCTACCGCCGTCGTAATTCCGCGAACTCGATGGACGGGACGATGGCGCCCGCGTCCCGTTCCACGAAGTTGGTGCCCGGCGGCACCAGATCGTCGATGGCATCCAGGACTGGCTCGCCCAGCCGGACGTCCGCCGCGCGCAGGTAGGCGTGGAGGTGTTCCTCGCTGCGCGGCCCAATGATCACGCTGCTGATGGCGGGGTGAGTCAGGGCAAAGCCCACGGCCAGGTCCACCAGTGACAACTCCAGCTTGTCGGCCAGCCGGGCCAACGGATCCGCGGCAAGCAGCTTCCGCTCGCTGGACGGCCCCGAGATGTCATACCGGCCCGGCAGGGGGTGGACGCGCGTGGGCGGTGTGCCTGATTCAAGGAGGAAGCTGCCCGACAGCCAGCCGCCTGCCAGGGGGCCGTACGCAAGCACTCCCAGGCCGTACTGCTGGGCGATGGGCAGGACGTCCCGCTCGTTGCCGCGGACCAGCATGGAGTACGGAACCTGGTTGCCCAGCGGCGGGATCAGGTGGTTGGTGGTGGCCAGCCACTGCGCCTCCACCAGCTGCGCCGGAGTGAACACCGAGGTGCCGTAGTACAGGATCTTGCCCTGGCAGATCAGGTCATTGAGCGTGGTGATGGTTTCCAGGACGTCGGTGTTGTAGTCAGGCCTGTGCGCCTGGTACAGGTCAATCCGGTCCGTCTGGAGCCGGCGGAGGCTGCCCTCCACGGCCTGTGTGATCCAGCGCCGGGAGTTGCCGGAGTGTGCCGGGTTGGGGCTCATCTGGCCGTGGAATTTGGCGGCCAGGAAGACGTCGTCCCGGCGGACGTGGAGGGCCCGGCCCACCACCTGCTCGGACTCGCGCCGTGATCCCGGCGTCCAGCGCGGCATGGATGATGCGGATGCTTTCATCCGCGCCGGTGGGGGCGCCGGTTCCTTCGCCGAAGTTCATGGTGCCAAGGGTGAGGGGACTGATGGGGGTTCCCGACCGTCCGAACACCCGCAGTTCGGTCAGGCTCATCTGCGGTCTCCTCCATCTGGTTGCCGTGTGCCTTGGATCGTCATGAGGTTACCCAGGTTCGGCAGGCCGCTCCGGATTTCCGCCTCAGTCCTTCGCTTTTCGTCGCATGGAGTAACCGGGGCCGCGCGAATGACGTTTTGTGGCGCCCAAAGAACGGCGAACAGCGCCCATATTGGGGCATGGCCACCTCTGCAAGTGGTGACGAGTTCGTCCAGCTGGTGTTTGCGCCAAGCGTGGCCCACCAACCGGAACCAGAAGCTGCGGGACCTGGCCGGGGAGATCCTCGGCCGCATCAGCGACGGCACAGTGACAACCCACTTCGATCCGTAAGCCTGTTGAGTCCTCCCGACCCGCCTGTCTGCCGTCCGGTTTCGCCTGCGCGCCGCCCTGCAATAATCTGAACCAACGGTTGTGCTTGGGGGTGTCAGCGCCCGGGTACAGCAACACCAGCACTGTATGTTCCGGGACCATCACAGACGAGGCGGACACCCATGACGGATTCAGACCAGCAGCAAGCACAACGGCCGGCTTTGCCCGCAGACCCTCCCGCTGCTGCCCCTGATCCCGTTGATCCGCACCTTCTGCAGCAGCTGGCTGATGCCCATGGCGTCGGTACGTCCTTCCAGGGTTGGGACGGCCTTCCGCACTCCGTCGCCGAATCAACACTGATCAAGGTGCTCGCAGCCCTCGGCATTGACGCCCACACCAACCAGCACATCGAAGCCGCCCTGGCGGAGGCGGAACTGGCTCCTTGGCGGCGGATGCTGCCGCCCGCCGTCGTCATCAAGCAGGGTGAACCCGCCCAGGTGCCCGTCCATGTCCGGGACGGCGCGACCGCGCGGCTGGCCATCACCCTCGAAGGGGGTGCCGGGTCACGGGATGCAGCCCAGCAGGATTTGTGGGTGCAGCCGCGGGAGGTCGACGGCGTCTCCAGGGGACGTGCCACATTCCTCCTTCCCGAGGACCTGCCGCTGGGCTGGCACACACTGCACGCGGAGTCCGAAGGTGCCACGGCAACCGCAACTTTGGTGGTGACCCCGCCGCGGCTGGCCACGGCACGGTCCCTGGAGGAGCGCCGGGGCTGGGGGCTCGCCACCCAGCTGTATTCGGTCCGCTCCAAGCGGTCGTGGGGCATCGGTGACTTTGCCGATTTGGCAGACCTGGCGGCCATCAGCGGTGACCGGGGCGCCGACTACGTCCTGGTCAACCCGCTCCATGCCGCGGAGCCGGTTCCGCCGGTCCAGCCCTCGCCCTACTCGCCCTCCACCCGCCGGTTCTTCAACCCGCTGTACATCCGCATTGAAGCCATTCCGGAGCTGGCATACCTGCGGCCGCGGAAACGTGCGGCGCTGGAAAAGCTCCACGAGGAGGCCGCCCGCCTGAACAAGGAAGGCGCGCGGCTGGACCGGGACGCTGTATTCGCGGCGAAGCTGCAGGCGCTGGAGATGCTCTACCACACGCGCCGTTCCCCCGCCCGTCAGGCCGCCTTCGATGAATTCTGCCGCCTGTCCGGGAAGGGTCTGGAGGACTTCGCCCTCTGGTCAGCCATCCGCGAGGACCTTGCACCGGGCGATCCGCTTTGGAAGGACCCGGCGTACGCCATTGGGACACCGGAGGCGGAGGCGCTCCGGGAGAAGCTGGCGGACCGGATCGGGTTCCACCGCTGGCTGCAATGGATCTGCGACGAGCAGCTGGAAAACGCCCAGCGCACAGCCCTGCGGTCCGGAATGCGGCTCGGCGTGGTGCACGACCTCGCCGTCGGCGTGGACCACAGCAGTGCCGACGCCTGGACACTTCGCGGCGTGCTGGCCCCCAACATCAGCGTGGGCGCCCCGCCGGACATGTACAACCAGCAGGGCCAGGACTGGGGCCAGCCGCCATGGCATCCCGCCCGGCTCGCAGAAGCCGGCTATCAGCCGTTCCGCAACATGCTGGCCAACGTGCTCCGGCACGCGGGCGGCATCCGGGTGGACCACATCCTGGGCCTGTTCCGGCTGTGGTGGATCCCTATGGGGAACGCTCCGGGGGACGGGGCCTACGTGCGCTACGACCACGAGGCCCTGATCGGCATCCTTGCCCTCGAGGCGCACCGGGCCGGCGCCGTGGTCATCGGTGAGGACCTGGGCACCTTCGAGCCGTGGGTGCGGGATTACCTCGCGGCGCGCGGCATCCTGGGCACGTCCATCCTCTGGTTTGAGTACGACGGTGATTCGCCCCTTGCGCCGGAAAAGTACCGTACGCAGGCGCTCGCCAGCGTGAACACCCACGACCTCCCGCCCACCGCCGGTTACCTTGCCGGGGACCACGTGGGGCTGCGGAGCAGGCTGGGGCTGCTGGAGCGGTCCGAGCAGGAAGAACGCGCCGAGCACAACGCATCCCTTGAGAAGATGTTTGCCCTGTTGCGGGAGCGCGGTTATCTGTCCGAGGGCGGTGCCGCGCCCGGGCAGGCAACTGAGGAACACACCATCGAGGCGCTGCACCTCCTGCTGGCCCAGGCGCCGTCGGTACTGCTCGGCGTGGCACTGGTGGACGCGGTGGGCGAGCGGCGGGTCCAGAACCAGCCCGGCACCACGGAGGAGCTGTATCCCAACTGGCAGGTTCCACTCGGCGGCCCCGACGGCAGGCCCGTCTACCTTGACGACCTTCCCGCCAACAAGCGGTTCAATTCCCTGCTCGCGGCGGTGGAGGGAGCCCTGCACCGCCAGTAAGCGCACGCAAACGCCAATGTGGCCCCCGCCGCTCCGGGGAGCGGCGGGGGCCACATGCTTTGGGCCGGTTGTTCAGGCCTAGCCGGCCATGATCACGTGCGTGAAGTGGTCGTACCGGAAGGTGGCCGGTCCGCCGTCGTGCTCGAAGACAATGTTGGCGCCCGGGGATGCCCCGCCGGCCCCGTAGCTCACATCCCATGACTTATTCAGCGCGGCCTTGAACTCGTAGCTTCCCGCCGGCAGGTCCGGAACGGTCAGCTTCCAGACGAGGTCCGCCGGGTCCAGCACCAGCTGCGCCTGGTCACACGCTGGCTCCCAGTCCGAGGCGCAGCCCAGTTCGCTGTCCATGCTGCCGGCGGCAGCCACGGCGGACGGTTGCTGGGACGCGTACCCGGCGCTGAGCAGGTGCGTGCTGTTGTCGTAGCGGAAGGTGACCCGGCCGCCGGGGTGGTCCAGCACGATGTTCTGCCCGTTGAACTGGCCGTCCGCGCCGTAGTTCTCGTCCCAGCCGCCGTTGAGCGCGGCCTTGTACTCATATTTCCCCGCAGGCAGGTCCACGGTCAGCCGCCAGACCCGGTCCGCCGGGTCCAGCACCATCTTTGCCTGCGGACAGGCCGGGTCCCACTGCGCGGTGCAGCCCATGGCCTGGTTCAGTGATCCGGCCACCGTGACCGAATCGGGCTGCGGCGCCTGGCCTACCGTGACGGTCCTGGTGCCGCTGGTGACGCTGAAGTCCGTGCCGGCCATGACGGCCCGGTACTGGACCTTGGTGCCGTCAGCCAGCGTGGAGACATCATCCGTTGCCGAGTACACCGGCGACGACGAGTCCCTGCCCACCGCCGTCCAGTCTCCGCCGTTCACGCTGCGTTCAAAGGACACCACGTAGCTGGCCTTCTCCGGATCAGCGGTGGCGCTAAGTTCCACCTTTCCTTCTACGCTGCTGCCTTCGGCCGGCTTCTGCAGGGTCAGGACGGGCGCCGGGACGCTGGCTTGACGGCTCTGGCTGGTGGCGGTGTGCCCGCCGTTGTCCAGTACGGTGGCGCGGTACTCCAGCGGCGTTCCGGCGTCCAGCGCCGCCACGTCGTGGAACACCTGGTACGGCGCGGTGTCGTCGGTGCCGATCGGCTGCCATTGCCCACCTGCGGTCCTTGCTTCGAAGGTGACCTCGTAGAACGAAGCACCGTCGACGTCAGCCGTCACGTTGATGCGCCCGTTGTCCGCAGGTGGCGCTGCGGGCTGCTGGAGGACGACGGCGGGAGCCGCCTTGGAGTGCGGGATGCGGCCTGAGGATTCATAGACGACGGCGGAGAGCGGCGGCACGGTCACCGTTAGCTTGGCGTCTCCCGACGTCTTCACCTCATCGGTGCCTTCGCCGTAGATGCGGGTGTAGCTGCGCTTGGCGATGTAGGTGGGAATTTCCGCCGTCTGGGGCTGCGCGCTGTTATTCAGGGCCACTACGTATTCGCGCTGGTCCTGGGCGTCGGTGCGGGAGAAGGCGTAGATGCCCGGACCATCCGACGCGTAGCGGTGCTGGTGGGCGCCGTTCCGCAGTGCCGGGTGCTCCTTGGTGAGGGCGGACAGCTCGCGGATTTTGGCGTATAGCGGGTGGTCCGGATTGAAGTTGTCCGTGGCGTGGGTGGCGTTGGTGCCCAGCAGGTCGTCGTCAAGGTATTCCGGCACCTCGCTGGCGAAGAGGGTCTGGCGTGCGTCCTGGTCACCGCCGGGGCCGGTGAAGCCCTGTTCGTCGCCGTAGTAGACCACGGGGTTGCCGCGGGAGAAGTACATCAGCTCGTGGGCCAGTTCGTCCCGGGCCACCTTCTCGGCGTCGCTTGCGGCGGGATTGTCCTGTGCGATGAAGCTGCCGATGCGGCCCATGTCGTGGTTGCCCAGGAAGGTGGGCAGCTCGTAGACGTTGGAGTCTGCGTCGGTGTACCAGTCGTCACCGGCGAAGAAGGTCTGCAGCGCCTTGGCGTCCTGGCTCTTGGAGGCGAAGTTGCGGGCGGCGTCCTGGAAGGGGAAGTCCAGGACTGCCTGCATTTTGTTGCGGGTGGTGAACTGCGAGGTGAAGCTCTTGGTGGTGTCGAAGACCTCGCCGAACATGAAGAACTCGTCCTTGCCGTGCTCCTTGGCATAGCTGAGGACGTTGGGGCCGAACTCCTGCCAGAACTCGTTGTTGACGTGCTTCATGGTGTCGATGCGGAAGCCGTCCACCCCGAAGTCGCCGATCCAGGACTTGTAGATGTCCTCCATGCCGTGCACTACTTTGGGGTTCTCGGTGAACAGGTCATCAAGGCCGAAGAAGTCCCCGTACATGGAGTCCTCGCCGGTAAAGGTGGTGTCGCCGCGGTTGTGGTACAGCGTGGGGTCGTTCAGCCAGGCCGGGACCTTCAGGTTTTCTTCGCCCGGTGCCAGGAGGGGTTTGTAGGGGAACGAGGTGTTCATGTCCAGCTTGGGGAAGGTTCCGGTACCGGCGTAGTCACGGTCGTCGAACGCCTCGCCGGAGGCCGTCTTGTAGGGGACGGCGTCCTTGGACACGTAGCCCTTGCGGTCGCCTTCCTGGTAGCCGATGACGTCCGCCGTGTGGTTGGTGATGATGTCGAAGTACACCTTCATGCCGCGGGCGTGGGCTTCGTCAATCAGGCCCTTGAGTTCGGCGTTGGTGCCAAGGTGTGGATCGATCTGGGTGAAGTCGGTGACCCAATAGCCGTGGTAGCCGGCAGACTTGTCCTCAGGCTGGACTGCTTTGTTCTTGAAGCTGGGGGTCAGCCAGATGGACGTGGTGCCCAGGCCCTGGATGTAGTCAATCTTGCTGCGCAGGCCGGCCAGGTCCCCGCCGTTGTAGAAGCCCTTCTTGGTGGGATCGAAGCCGGAAACCATCGGATCTGGGCCAAGCCCGCCCTGGTCGTTGGCGGTGCTGCCGTTGCTGAACCGGTCGGCCATGACGAAGTAGAAGTTCTCGTCAGTCACCGGGCCGCGGAGCGCATGAGGTGAGGTTACGGACTTATTGCCCGTGGAGCCGGGGGTGTTGGGCCCGGGGCCTTCCGAACCGGGCGCGCCATGGGCCGGGAGGACTGAAACGGAGAGGGCGACTGCGGCTGCCAGGAGGGCGGCCGCCGATCGGAAGGCGACGGCGCGGCCGGGGGCCGGCCGGAAGGCGACGGCGCGGCCGGGGGCCGGCCAGCCGGATGCGGGGTGCGTTCCTGCCGGCGGCATGGCTGGCAGGTGGGCGCGTGGGGGCGCGCCGGGAGGGGTGCGGAATAACAAGGGTGAGACCTTCCTGGGAAGCAGCGCTGCTGTACAGGCTTGCCGTTGACATGGGGATGCGGCAGGAGGGTTCGAAGAACAGCTAGCTGACCTGTGAACCAAGTCACAACTGTAAGCGCTTGCACTGGATTACTCCAGTGTTTAGGGAAGTGTCCGCGTTAGAGCTTGTTCGTGCCTGGGCGGAAGGGTCCGGTGGCTAAGGTGGCAGGCCCCGGTGGCTAGGGTGGCAGGCTCCGGTGGCTCAGGTGGCGGGCACCAGGGCGGTGGGTGACGGGGTGGTCAGGTTATGCAGCACCGGACCCGGCAGGCCGGTGACAGGGTCCAGATCAAAGGTGGCGATGTTGTCGGACCGTTCGTGGGCCACGTACAGCCAGTCTCCCCGGACCATATGGTGCCGAGGCCAGTTCCCACCGCTGTCAAAGTCCTTCACGGGAATCAGCTCGGTGCCGCCGCCCGCCACTTCCAGGACGCTGATGATGTTGGAGCCCCTGACGCCAGCGTAGGCAAAGTTCCCTTGGGGGCCCAGGCAGATTTCTGCGCCGGAGTCGCCCTCCTGGCTGCCGCCTGCGGTTGCGGGTCCCCGGAAGATCAGCTCGTACGTGCCGGCATCGGGGCGGACCACGAAGACCTCCACGGAGTACTCGGACACGATGAAGACGTTGCCGCTGGGGTGCTCCACCATGTGCCGGGGACCACTGCCATATGGGAGGACCACCTCGTGGTCCGCCACCAGGCCGGTGCCGGGCTCGTAGTTCCAGATGCGGAGGCTGTCGTGGCCCAGATCCGTGGTCATGACGCGGCCGTCAGCCAGCGTCAGGCTGGCGTGGGCACGGCTTTGCCGCGGGCTGCCAGGTGAAAGGCTGGCGTGCGGGTCAACCGACGGTGCGGCGGGGAACCGCCCGGCCATGCCGCCGTCGGCATCCAGCTCGTAAAGGAGGACCTGCCCGTCACCCCAGCAGGTTGCGGTGACAAAGCGGCCGCCCGGGTCGACGGCAACGTGGCAGGTGGCTTCGCCTGCCGGTTGGGCATCTCCTTGCACCTCCAGGCGAAACTCTCCCAAGCGCCGGTATGCCTGGACCTTCTTGCGCTGCTCGGCCGCCGCATACACCACCGGCAGCGTTGGGTGGACGGCCACGAACGACGGCGACTGTGCCTCGATTGCCGTGCCCAGCCAGTCGAGGCTTCCGTCCTGATGCGGGCGGACCGCGCCGATGCCTTCCGCCCGGCCCCCTCCGTCGGGAGTGTACGAACCAATCCAAATGATGCTGCTGGCTGCGTTGTTATTGGCTTCGCCCGTGGTCATGGTCCCATCCTGCCAACAGTTGGCCCTATTCCCGTATAGCAGGCCGCCGATTAGCATGGGATATCCGTCAATGGCAGAGCGAGGTGGGAGCCGTTATGGCTGTATCAGTTGCGACTGTTCGCTCACGCCGCCGTTCGGAGTGCTGGGCTTAGCCGGCGTGGAGGTACCCGTCGGCTACCCGGAAGGCGCTGCTCTGCCTGCCCCTGGAACATGGGCTGTTCATGGCCGGTCCCCGACGCCGGGCTACGACCAGATCGTCTCCCTGTTGCGGTCTGTAGGCTGTGTTTTCGCCGAAGAGGAAGCCGCGCTCTTACTTGCTGACGCCGCCAACACCCCGGACCTTTCCCGGAATATTCAGTGCCGCATGGAGGGGGTCCCTCTGGAACACATCCTGGGCTGGGCGGAGTTTGCAGGGGGCCGCGTTGTGGTTGAGCCGGGCGTTTTCGTGCCACGGCGCCGCACGGAGCTGTTGGTCAATGAGGCCCTGGTCCTGTTGCGGAACGATCCGCTGCCGGCGCCCTCGGTTGTGGTGGACCTCTGCTGCGGATCCGGTGCCGTGGGAGCCGCCATCCTTCGCCATGCCCCGCAGGTGGAACTGCATGCCGCCGATATCGAACCTTCAGCCGTCCGTTGTGCGCGGCGGAACCTCGAACCATTGGGCGGCCACGTGCATGCGGGCGACTTGTTCGAAGCTCTCCCGACCGTGCTGCGCGGACGGATCCAGGTGCTCGCCGTCAACGCTCCGTACGTGCCCACTGAAGCTATCCGCACTATGCCAGCGGAGGCGCGGGTGTATGAACCTGCCGTTTCGCTGGATGGCGGTTCCGATGGCCTGGACTTTCACCGGCGGATATCCGTTGAGGGCATCCAGTGGCTGGCTCCCGACGGTTATGTGATTATCGAGACCAGCCAGCGGCAGGCGGACAGCACCTCCGGGATTCTGGCCGCAGCCGGATTCGCCGTCCGGACGGTCCGCTCGGAGGAACTGGATGGGACTGTGGTCGTCGCGCGACTCGTGGCGGGGACCGTGGGCCGGTAGTACGTGGCGGGAGTGTTGCACGCGTCGGCGCCGGCCACAGATGCCATCCCCGGGGTTTGTCGGTAGCCGCGCCTGAAACGGTGCCTGTTGCCGCGCGTGAAGCGACGCGTGCTCTCTTTCCTGAACCGCGCTGCCTGCCGCGCCCGGAGCGACGCGTGCTGTCTTCCTGCTGCCGTGCCTGCTGTCAGGCGTGAAGGGACGCGTGCTGTTTTCCTGAAACCGCGCCTGCTGCCGCGCCCGGAGCCACGCCTGCTGCCATTCCTGAAACTGCCGCGTCAGCTAACCCTGCTTGACCACCAATGCACCTCAGCGGAAGGCCGAAGCAATTACCCAAAGCAAGGTTTGCTGCCAACCAGCCCTCATCACTCCCTCGGGTGGGGTGGTGGGGGTTGGTTGAAGTAGTGGTTTTGTTGGGGTGTTTGGGTTGGGTCGATGTGGGGTGGGGGTATGAAGGTGGGTGTGTTGTGGGTGGTGGTGATTTTCCATTGTTCTTTGTGGATGAGGTGGTGGTGGTGGCTGCAGAGCAGGACGCCGTTGTTGGTGGTGGTTGGTCCGCCGTGTGACCAGTAGGTGATGTGGTGGGCTTCGCACCAGGGGGCGGGGATGGTGCAGTTGGGGAAGGCGCAGCCTTGGTCGCGGGCGGTGAGGGCGGTGCGTTGGGCTGGGGTGAAGAGTCTGGTTTTGCGGCCGAGGTCGAGGATTTCGCCGTTTGTGCCGAGCAGGGCGGGGATGATGTCGGCGTCGCAGGCGATTTTGCGGATGGTGGTGGCGGCGACGGGCCCGGTGAAGGCGAAGGTCCCTGTCCCGGCCCGTGGCCCGGTCCCGGTGCCCGTGGGTGTCACTGTCCTGGTTTCCGCGGTGTGGTCTTGTCCTGTGGGTGTGGGGGTGTTGGTTGGGAAGAGGTCGTGGTAGTTGATGGTGGCGATGATTTGGGGTCGGTTGCCGCCGGTGGTGGGCAGGGTGTTGGTGGCGAGGGCGGTTTTGGCGGCGGTGATGATGCCGTCGAGTTGTTTTTGGGCGCGGGTGCGCCGGTCCAGGTCCGGCAGGGCGGTGTGCCCGGTCGCGCTGTGGTCTGTTGGCGTGTCCGCCGCGTGGTCCTCTGTTGTGTCGGCGGCTGTCCCTGCGCTCTCTCCCATGCCCGTGCCGGTGTTTGTGTTGGTGGTGGTGGTGCGGGGGTTGGTGGCGGTGTTCATGACGGTGAGGAGGTGTTCGTATTGGTCGGTGGTGGCGAAGATTTCGACGCGGTGCAGGCCGTGGCGGGGTTTGCGGATGAAGGCGCCTTGGGTGTGGCGGAGGGCTTCTTCGGTGGGTTCGGTGCCGTCGGCGTCGATGGTGTCGGTCCAGCGTTGGGCCAGGCGGGTGAGGAAGTCGGGGTCGGTGGTGGCGGCGGCCTTGGTGAGGTGGCGTTCGATGGTCTCGAGGGTGTCGGTGGTGGTGTGGTGTTGGAGCCGGTCCAGGGTGGCGGTGATGATGGTCGCGGCGTGCGAGGACACCGCAGGCCCCTGAACGGCCACGGCGGTGGGCCCTGGCTCGGTGCTCACCGCCTCGCCGGCTTCTGGCTCGGCGGTGCCCAGCTCGGTGCCGGGTTCGTTGGTGGGGGTGAGGGCGGTCGCCAGGTGTGGCCGGGGTGGTGGGAGTGGTTCGCCGGTGAGGCTGGTGGCGGGCAGGACCTGGTGGGCGAGGGTGAGGCGGCGGCGGGCTTCGCGGATGGGGATTTGCAGGCGCAGGCGGAGGAACTCTGCGGTGTTCCGGCATCCGTCATCGGCCGGGGACACCACGATGCTGCGACCGTGCCGGGAGGGTGGGCCGGGCCAGTTGGCGTCGGTCTCGCTGACTCCTGCCCCGGTGGTGTTCAGGGTTTCGACACCGTTGGCATCCCACCCGGTGACCCAGCCGGGGTTTCGCGCCGCTGCCAGGCTTGCACGGCCTGCCCGGGTCTTTGCCGCGGCGGCGTCGCTGATGGCCTGGGTGCGGGTCCGGTCCACGGCTCCCGCGCCCGCGAGTTGCAGGTATTCCACGCTTCGGGCCAGCCCCTCGGCCCGGGCGGCAAAATTGGCGGCCTCTTCATAGGTGGCCGTTGCAAGAATTCCCGGGGCGGCCAGGGCAGCGGCTGCCAGCTGTGAGGCCAGCCCGTCCAGTATGTCTTGCTGACCGGGTCCGGAGACTGGTGGTTGTGACGGGACCTCACTGGGGACGGGGTGAAGGTGGGCCGGGCGCGGCAGCCAGCTGCCGGCGTCGTACGCCTCCCCAAACTGCTCCCCGATGGCCTCCATAACCCAACTCTGCCAGCCACCACTGACATTAAAGAGCCCCGAAAACCCCTATGTGGAAAACCCGAAACAGCGGCTTAAAACACTGCCGGCCGCCGCGTCCCCCAAGGATCGCGACGGCCGGCAAGGCGATTCAGTTGTAGCACAAAGCCGAAAGACTCCCGTGTCACGCGGCACGGGCCGCGTAATGGACCAGGAATCAGGCCTTGGCGCCGTTCCCATCAGAAGTACCAAGGTTGGTGGTCTCCGGGTGGGTGCTGTGTGCGGGGATATGGTCCTCGCCCAGTCCACTGGCCGTTGCAGGGGTGCCGGCGCCGGCACCGGCAGAAGTTCCGGCAGACGTACCGGTGCTGGACGCGGAAGACTCTCCGCCACCGGAGCCACCCTCACGGTGAATTGCAGAACCAAGCACTGTCCCTGCCCTGCGAGCGGCTTCGCCAAGCTGGTCCGCCACTGAGGGCGCCTTTTCCTTGATGGCCTCCGTAGCTACGGAAACTTTGTCCTGGACCGGCTTGCTGTCCCAGACGCCGGCCGCGCGGGCCTTTAGCTTGTCGTAAGCAGCACGGCCTGACCGCGAGCCGAGGACATAGCCCACGGCAACGCCCACACCCAAAAGAAGCTTGTTTTTCACGATGAACTCCTGCTCTGCGAGAAGGTTGTCAGTGTCGGCGGGGGAGCGGAGTGCCCCCGCCGGAGAAAGTGAAAGCCGGCCTGGGGATGGTATCCCCAGGCCGGCTTCCTGGCGTGCACGGTTATTAGCCGCGCGCACCGCGCTTAGTGACCATGCCGTAGATCGCAAGAACGATCAGCGAGCCAACAATCGCCAGCAGCCAGGTCTGCAGTGAGAAGAACTCCTGCAGGCCGCCGCCGAACAGGGCGCCGCCGATCCAGCCACCGAGCAGAGCGCCTACGACGCCCAGCACCATGGTGATGATCCAGCCGCCACCCTGCCGTCCCGGGAGGATTGCCTTGGCAATCGCGCCGGCGATAAGTCCGAGAATCAGAAATGCAATAAATCCCATTTGTCGCTCTCTTCCTAAGTAAAGGAGGCCCCCATGTTCGGGAGGCACTTCGTCCTTCTGGCTCAATAGTAATCATGCTTACTATCTTTTTGCCAACCCCATTTTTTGAAAAAAGTGCTGTTCAGGCGAGTTTAGTGCCCCGTTAGGTCCGAGTTATTGCCTGCGCCGGGACCCTCGTCGAGGACCGAAAGTTCCGCTAGATCCTGCGGGTCCAGGGCGAAATCGAAGACGTCCAGGTTCTCGGCCATCCGCTCCGGGGAAGCGGTCTTGGGAATCGTTACCAATCCGTTTTGTATATGCCACCGGAGGACCAGTTGGCCCTGTGTTTTCCCGTGCTTTTCCGCCAGTTGGGAAAGGACGGGAGCGCCGAGCAGGCCAGCTCCGGAACCCCCAAGCGGACTGTAGGACTCGGTAACGATGCCGTGCCGGGTATGGAATTCCCGCTCCGCACTCCGGGTAATGGCGGGACTGAGCTGGACCTGGTTCACCGCCGGCACCACATCGGTCTCGGCCATCAGCCGCTCAAGATGCGCGGGCTTGAAGTTGGACACGCCGATCGACCGTACTTTCCCCTCGGCCTGCAGCCGTTCAAACGTCTGCCACGTAGAGACATACTGGTCCCTGCCCGGAAGCGGCCAGTGGATCAGCAACAGATCCACGTAGTCCAGCCCCAAGCGTTTCAGCGACCCCTCCAGGCCCGCCACGGCACGGTCGTGGCCCTGGAATTCGCCGTCCAGCTTTGTGGTGATGAACAACTCGCTGCGGTCCACGCCACTGGCACGGATGCCATTGCCGACCCCGCGTTCATTGCCGTACTTCACAGCGGTGTCAACGTGCCGGTACCCGGCTTCCAGGGCCTGAACGACGGCGTTGGCCACCTGTTCGTCGTCCAGCGGCCAGGTGCCAAGCCCCAGTTGTGGAATCCTGTTCCCGTCATTGAGTTCGATGAGCGGTGCAAGTGTCATGCCATCAGTCTCCCCTCTATCGGCCGATACGGCCCATCAGCGCCCGGCATTCGAGAAGGCCCGGAGGATTTTGCCGGCGTTGTATTCCAACGACACCCGGGCCGTACTTGATACCGTATCCGGCTTCTTCTGCTGAGCAAGGAAGTCCACGAACCGCTGCACCGCTTGGCCGGCCTTGGCCGGGTCGCCGTCGTGGACCGCTTTTGCCGCCTGCTGGAGGCTGGCGCCGAGCTGGCCCGCCACCGGACCCGAAACGTCCCCCGAGTCCACCAGGTCCGCGAGAATGTCCTGCAAGGCCTTGATGCTGCCCGGCAGCCACGCAGCGCGCAGCGGGACATTCCCGAATTCCATGTCGGAGGCAAAGTAGAAGTCCGTGTAGGCCGGCTGGTTGTAGGCGGTGTTCTGGCGCGCAACCTCGGCCCGGTACTGCGGATCGTGCATCAGGGTGTAGAGCTTGTGGTTGGTCACCTCGGTGCTCAGGTAGATCCGAAGGGCGGAGCTGTCTGCCGTGCGGACCACCATCTCCTCCCGCCAGTCGCCCATGATGTCTGCCACGAGACTGGGAGTGCCCTTGGTACCGTTGTTGGTCCGGGTGCCGTCAGCCGTCAGCAGCCGCCCGCGTTTCCAGTCATCGATGGCCGGAGCCGTTGATGAGCTGCGTGGTCATGTCCGCGGCCCATTTGATGCTCATGTTGGTACCCGGCGCGCTGCTGGACAGCTTCCGGCCGTCCGCCGACTGCATGCCGATGGCCCAGTTCTCAATCCCGGGGACGGACGGATCCACATCCCCGATCATGCCGCGGCCAGTGTCCTTGCCGGAGTAGGCGCCGAACAACACCTCTCCGGTGGCTGCGTCCCGCATGGCGTAGCCGTAGGGTGCGTATGCCGCTCCTTCATGGACGGTGAAGATTTCCTTGCCCGGCCGGTTGGGGTCGATGTCGGTGACATGCATGGCATCGCCGTGGCCCAGCCGCGCTTCTTCGCCGGGAGCCGCACTGCCCGTGGGCAGGGTGTCGACGGACGTGTACAAAACCGAGCCGTCGTCGTCGAGCGTTGCCGATCCGTAGACGATCTCCTGCTTCCCGTCGCCGTCCACGTCTGAGGCACTCAGCGAGTGGAAGCCCTGCGTGGTGAGCTTGCCGTACGTGGGGTCCGTGCCGTCGCGGCCATGCGGGGAGTCGTTGAACGGGTTGGTCATGGGCGTCCAGCCGGAGTCCACGTTCCAGACCGGCGAGAGGTTTGTCCCGTCCCAGGTGTAGGTGGCCAGGGTGGTGCGGGTGTAGTACCCACGGGCAAAGACGGCCGCCGGCTTCCTGCCGTCCAGGTAGGCGACGCCGGCCAGGAACCGGTCCACCCGGTTGCCCGGTTCAATGCGTGCCATGGCATAGTCGCCCCACATCAGGCCATCGTCCGTCCGGCCGGAGGTGTAGGCCACGGTCTTCAATTCCTTGCCCGTGGCGCCCTCAAACACCGTCAGGTACTCGGGCCCGGACACGATGAAGCCTTCAAACGCGCGCAGGTTGTTGCGGGCGCTGCGTGAGGGGGCGTAGACGTCCATGAAGTAGTCGGTGAGCTTTTCGGCGTCTGCCTGGGACAGCGGGTACTTGTACTGCGGTGCAATGCCGAAGGCTTCCTCCAGCGTGGCAGGCCAATGGCCCGCCTTGACCTCGGGGTACTCCGTCCAGCCCTGGAAGGTTTCGGTACATATCAAGCTGTCTGTGACAGCGGGGTGGTTTTGTGGTTGATGCCGGCCTGAGAGGGCACGGCTGGTGCGGCAGGTTTGTTGCGGTATCTCTGCGGATGGCGTGCATAGATCGCGTCGAGGGTGGCTTGCCGTTGTAGGCGTGCTTGGTTCCCGCGCCCTTTGTGGACGAGGTCCGGGGTGTAGTAGTTCAAACCGCTGTGGCGGTGGTTGGCGTTGTAGTTGGCGAAGAAAGCCGCCATGTAGTCCCGGGCGTGCTGGATGTCGCGGAAGCGGCGCGGAAAGTCCAGGTCGTATTTCACGGTCTTGAACAGTGATTCGGAGTAGGGATTGTCGTCCGAGACTCTTGGCCGGGAGTAGGACAGGGTGATGCCCAGGGACTGGGCCAGCTGAAGGGTACTGCCAGCCCTCATGGGTGCCCCGTTATCGGCATGAAGCACCTCGGGGCGCTGCCGGTTCACGGTGACCGCGTCGTTGATCAGTGCCGCGGCCAGGGACGCGGTTTCGGTGTGTTCGACCCGGTGCCCAACGACCTTGCGGGAGAATACGTCCAACATCGTGTAGAGCCGGTAGGTGTGTTTCCCCGGGCCGTGGAGCATCGTGATGTCCCAGCTCCACAGCTGGTTCGGGGCGGTGGCGTGCACGACCGGTTTGGCTCGTTTGGGACCGGTTGCCGTGCGTTGTTCGCGGCGGTCGCCGTTCTGTCCGTGCCGGGCCACGATGCGATGGGCGGCGGCGATGGAGAAGAAGCAGTGCCCGGCATCGAGCATCCGGTAGTAGGCCTGGGTAACGGAAAGGTTGGCGTATTCCCGGGAGTTCAACAGCTCCATGAACGCCTCGGCTTCGGCGTCGCTGATCCGGTTCGGGTAGGCCCGGTCGACATGGGGCACCAGGATCCCGGGCGGCCTGGGCGGGCTCAAGTGCCGGTACCAGGCCGTGCGGTGAATGCCCACCAGGGCGCAGGCCTTCACCGCTGACCAGCCGGCCGTGATCAGTTTCCCGGCAAAGGTCAGGGCGATGTCTTTCCAGATTTTGGCGTCAGCCACTCGGGCCGCTGCGGCTCCGGTTCTTCGAGTTTCGGATCCGTCGCCGCCGCGCTCTTGGCCATCGCGTCCAAGAGCGCCGAAGCTTTTCCCAGAATGTCCACGGCAGCCTCGGACCGTGCCAGTTTGGCCTTGAGGATTTCGTTTTCTTTCAAGACCCGTTTGAGCAACTGCTTATCGCCTGCGTTCAATCGCTGGTCCTCCTTTACCGTGTCGGATCTGGACCTCAGCTGACCGGCTTCCCTCTGCCGGCACCAGGTGTTGATGGTGCCTTCGGTGACGCCGGCCGCCCGGATGAATGCGGCCTTAGAGCCCCACTCCAAGCATTTGTCGTACTCATCCAGAATCGCGTGCTTCTGGTCGGTCGTGAAGTGCTTCCGATTCGTGACACGGACAGGCATAACGAAATCCATGATGGACCTTCCCCGTCCTGAGCGCCGGCCGCAACGACAGCGAAACTGTCACACAACAGCCTGACACACAGGGGTTTTGACCATGTGCTGGTAGTAGTCCGCGGAGCTCATGCGGTAATCATCGGCATTGGAGTAGCCGGCGTTGATGTCGGACTGGAGGAGTGAGATGAAGGAGCTGACCGCCACGCTGCCGTCCGCGTTGAAGCTGGTGCTCTTGGTGCCCGGGGCCGTCTTCATCATCATCTCAGCCCGGCCGTCGCCGTCGAAGTCGTTCATCAGAAGCTGCGTGTAATGGGCTCCGGAACGGATGTTGACGCCCAGATCGATGCGGCTGAGGAGGGTGCCGTCCGTCTTATAGGTGTCAACGTAGGTGTTGCCCGTGTAGCCAACCTGCGAGACGTCCTTGGAGTTGTTCGGATCCCATTTGACGATGAACTCGTACTGCCCGTCGCCGTCCACGTCCCCCACGGAGGTGTCATTGGCGGTGTAGGTGTAGGCCTGGCCCGCAGGGGTGACGCCGTCGGCCGGTTTCTTAAGCGGGATGTCCCTGAAGTTGCTGCCCCATGGGGTGGAGGAGGCGCTGTGGTCCACTTCAACGCCGTCGACGACGGCCCGCACCTGGTACGCCGACGCTGCGGTCCCCGAACGGTCCAGGAAGTTGGTGCTGTCCGTAACGGTGGCCAGTTTTTGGCCGTCCCGGTACACGTTGAAGTCCGTACCGGTGAGCCCGGTGGCGCTGGAACCGGTAGCCTCATGGCCCAGCAGGCGCCAGCTGAGGAACACGCCCTCGGAGGTGCCGGCGGCCACCAGGCCGCGGTCCAGATGGTCCAGCTGGATGCCCAGGTTCCCGGGTTTGGGGGAGGGGCCGACGGCGGAGGCCGGGGCGGCGAGGCAGCCAAGCGTGAGTGCCAGGCCTGCTGCGCCTACAGAGAGCAGGCGTACGGGAAGGGTGCGGGGATTCATCGGTGAATCCTTTCAAATTTGAGACCGGAAAACGCTTCCCCAGCAATCTAGCCGTGGGGGAGGGGGTAGGGGAAGCCTTGTTTTCCTGCCGTCGAAAGGGTATTTGGAACGTTGTAGAACTCGGAGGGCCTGCTGCAGGTGCAGCAGGCCCTCCGATCGGTTACCCAACTTCGGAATCCGCCCAATGTCCCTTAGGCAGTCCGCCAGGGGTGCGGTCCTATGCCCCGCGGGGATAGCACTAACCCGCCTAGGCCCGGTCCTCCGCCAATTTCCGCTTCAGGATCTTTCCGCTGGGCCCCAGCGGCAGCTCGGACAGGATCCGGACCACCCTGGGGTACTTGTAGGCCGCGAGCTGCGCGCTGGCGAACTCCACCAGCTCCGCTTCGGTCACGCTGGCTCCGGCGTCCAGCACGATGGCGGCCTCAATTTCCTGCCCGTGGACCTCATCCGGAATCCCGTACACGGCGGCACTGACGACGGCGGGGTGGGTCAGCAGGATTTCCTCCACTTCCCGCGGGTAGACGTTGTAGCCGTTGCGGATGATCATGTCTTTCTTGCGGTCCACGATGGTGAGGTAGCCGTCGTCGTCCTTTGTCCCGAGATCGCCGCTGCGGAACCAGCCGTCCACCACGGCCTCCGCCGTTGCCTCCGGCCGGTTCAGGTAACCCTTCATCAGCAGGTGGCCGCGGATGACAAGCTCGCCGAGCTCCCCGTTGGGCAGCAGTTCGATGCTCTCCATCACCTCGGGCCGGGCGATTTCAATATCCGCGCCCCAGATCGGAACGCCGATGGTGCCCGGCCGCGGCGCAGTCCCCACGTGGTTGAAGGCAGCAACGGGCGAGGTCTCCGTCAGTCCGTAGCCTTCGTGGATCTCCACACCGAACACGTCGCGGAACTTGTCCAGCACGGCCAGGGGAAGGGCCGCGCCGCCGGAGATGCCGTAGCGCAGGGCTGCCGGCCGGTCCGGGACGGTCTTGGCGGCCTCGAGAAGCGCCACGTACATGGTGGGCACCCCAAGGAAGATGTTGACGTTGTGCTCCGCAAGCAGCTTCAGGGCATCCGGGCCGGTGAAGCGCGGCATCAGGACAATGGTGGCGCCGGCGCGCAGCCCCGTGTTAAGGACCACAGTCTGGCCAAAGGTGTGGAAGAGCGGAAGTCCGCCGAACAGCACGTCTCCGGGCCGGAAGTCCATCACGCTGGTCAGCAGGACGCTGGTCTGCTCCACCAGGGCGAAGTGGGTGCCCAGTGCGCCTTTCGGTTTCCCGGTGGTGCCCGAGGTGTAAAGGATGGTGGCCGTGTCCGAGGGGCGGCACGGTTCGTACGTCCGGATGGGTTCCGCGCCTGCAGCTTCCGCTTCGAGCCGGGGGAACGCGCCGTCGTCGGGAGCCATCACCGTGAGCACGTCGACTTCGCTGGCCGTGGCACCTGCGGCGCCCTCCCCGAGCAGTGGAGCAGCGCAGATCAGCAGCCTGGCACCGCTGTCCTGTAGGACGTACTCGATTTCGCGGGCCTTGAGCAGGGCATGCACCGGAACAACAATGGCACCGAGCGACAGGATGGCGTAGTACGCCCGGGCGAAGTCCGGAACGTTGGGGATCAGGACGGCGACGGCGTCTCCCGGACCGATCCCGCGGGCCCGGAGCGCCCCGGCGTAGGCGCGGGTCTGGCGCCAGAGGTCGCCGTAGCTGACCCGGTCCTCCCCGACAACGAGGGCGATGCTGTCAGGAGTCCTTTTGGCTGATTCAGCCAGGATGGCTGCCACCGAGATAGTGGCAAAGCCGTCAGCGGGGTTGGTGTTGGTCATGGCCTGCTTCTTCGTTGGGATGGTCATGCTGTGAGGATCAGGGCGTCACCCTGGCCGCCGCCCCCGCAGAGGGCCACGACGCCGGTGCCTCCGCCGCGGCGTTTCAGGGCCAGCGCCTGGTGCAGCACCAGGCGTGCGCCCGAGGCGCCGACGGGGTGGCCCAGCGCGATGGCACCGCCTTCGGCGTTCACGGCGTCGGTCTCAATGCCGAGGTCGTTTGCGGACTGGATGAGGACGGACGCGAATGCTTCATTGATTTCCACCAGGTCCAGCTCCTGGATGGTGAGCCCCTGGACCTTGAGCGCACGCTCGATGGCCCGGGCCGGCTGGGAATGCAGCGATCCGTCGGGGCCGGCGGTCTGGCCGTGGGCGCCGATTTCGGCAATCCACTCCAGGCCTGCGGCTTCCGCTGCCGCCTTGTTGGCGATGACCAACGCGGCGGCGCCATCGGACAGGGGCGACGACGAACCCGCAGTGATGGTGGCCGTATCCGCCTTGGAAAACGCCGGGCGGAGCTGTGCCAGGGATTCCGCCGTGGTTTCCGGCCGGATGCCTTCGTCGTGCTCAAGGGTTACCGCAGGCCCTTTGCGCTGCGGCACCTGGATCGGCGCGATCTCCTCGGCCAGCACGCCGGAAGTCCGGGCTGCGTCGGCGCGCTGGTGGGAACGGGCTGCCACGGCGTCCTGCTCTTCACGGGTGATGCCGCGTTCGGTGTTGCCGGCGTCGGTGGCCTCACCCATCAGCTTGCCGCTTACCGGATCCTGCAGCCCGTCATGGTTCAGGGAGTCCAGCATGGGGGCGTCGCCAATGACGACGCCGGCGCGGAGTCCGGGCACCAAATGCGGGGCGTTGGTCATCGATTCCTGCCCCGCGGCGACGATGAAATCGGCTTCCCCGGTGCGGATCATCCGGGCAGCGTCGATGACGGCGGTGAGTCCGGACAGGCACAGCTTGTTGATGGTGATGGTGGGGACGTCCCAGCCGATGCCGGCGGCCAGGCTGGCCTGCCGCGCCGGTCCCTGGCCGGCCCCGGCCTGGATGACCTGCCCCACGATGACGGCGCCGATCTGCTCGGGTGCAACGCCGGTGCGTTCCAGGGCGGCACGGATGGCGTGGGCGCCGAGTTCACTGGAGGAGAAGGGCGACAGGCCGCCGCGGAACCTGCCGAATGGGGTGCGGGCGCCGCCCAGGATGACGGGGATGTTGGCGTTCTGGTTCACGAACGGTCCTTCCGGGAGGTGGTGGGGGAGTTTGGCGGCGGAGGCTAGGCGAAGGCGGAGATACCGGTGATGCCGCGGCCGATGATGAGGGCCTGCATGGTCTCGGTGCCTTCGTAGGTGTGGATGGCCTCGATGTCGGCCAGGTGCCGGGCAACGCGGTTTTCCAGCAGGATGCCGTTGCCGCCCAGCAGGTCCCTCGCATTGGAGGCGATGCCGCGTGCGGTGC